>DNQP01000091.1:9040-19006 GCA_003500955.1 Curvibacter sp.
TCCTGTTGTGCAGGCGGGGCCTCGCCGAGGACGATGGACCCGGCCCGGCTGACTTGGCCCGCGACATCGAACAGGTCCTTGACCGAGACCGCGAGGCCGGCCAGGGGCTGGCGCACGGGGTCGGCTGCAGCGGCCTGGGCGCGGGCGCCGTCGAAATCGGTCTGGAGCAAGGCGTGGCGGCAAGCCGGGGAGCCTGCCGCAGCGATGGCCCGCTCAATTTCGGCCTCGGGGCTGGTCTGGCCCGCGAGCAGGCGTACTCGGGTGGCCAGGAGGTCGGCGGCAGGCGTCATCGGCAGGTGGGCTGTGTTATACTCGTCGGGCTTTGCTGGAAGGGCCCACGCATCTCGCGCGGGCAGGCCGCAAAGTTAATCGCAAACCGGTCCATCCAGGTGTTGCCGCCGAAACCATCGGTTGCAAATCGGGCCGGATTTTAGACCCAACCTTCGGAGTACTTCACATGTCCGTGACCATGCGTCAAATGCTGGAAGCCGGTGTCCATTTCGGTCACCAGACCCGCTTCTGGAACCCCAAGATGGCCCCCTTCATCTTCGGCCATCGCAACAAGATCCACATCATCAACCTGGAAAAGTCGCTGCCGATGTTCCAGGAGGCGGCCAAGTTCGCCAAGCAGCTCGCTGCCAAGCGCGGCACCATCCTGATGGTGGGCACCAAGCGCACCGCCCGCGAGATCGTCGCCGCTGAGGCCCAGCGCGCCGGCGTGCCCTATGTCGACCAGCGTTGGCTGGGCGGCATGCTGACCAACTTCAAGACGGTCAAGACCTCGCTCAAGCGCCTCAAGGACATGAAGGCCCAGCAGGAAGCCGGCCTGGACGCGATGAGCAAGAAGGAGCAGCTGATGTTCGCCCGTGAACTCGAGAAGCTCGAGAAGGACATCGGCGGCATCCAGGACATGAACACCCTGCCCGACGCCATCTTCGTGATCGACGTCGGCTACCACAAGATCGCCGTGGCCGAAGCCAAGAAGCTGGGCATCCCGCTGATCGGCGTGGTGGACTCCAACCACTCGCCCGAGGGCATCGACTACGTGATCCCGGGCAACGACGATTCGTCCAAGGCCGTGACCCTGTACGCCCGCGGCATCGCCGACGCGATCCTGGAAGGTCGCGCCAACGCCGTGGAAGACGTGGTCAAGGCCGTGTCTGCGGAGAGCGGTGACGAGTTTGTGGAAGTGAACGAAGCTTCCGCCTGAGTCGCTTCCGACCCGCAAAAAGGGGCGCTGTGTGCCCCTTTTTTTTAGCTTGAGTCTGAACCTGAACTGAATTACGGAGTAACAAGATGGCTGCAATCACCGCAAGCATGGTCGCCGAACTGCGCGCCAAGACCGACGCCCCGATGATGGAGTGCAAGAAGGCCCTGACCGAGGCCGACGGCGACATGGCCAAGGCCGAGGAAGTGCTGCGCGTCAAGCTGGGCACCAAGGCCGGCAAGGCCGCCTCCCGCGTGACCGCGGAAGGCGTGGTCGCTGTGGCGTCTGCCGGTGGCGTGGGCGCCCTGATCGAAGTCAACTGCGAAACCGACTTCGTGACCAAGAACGACAGCTTCCTGGCCCTGGCCCAGGCCGCCGCCAAGCTCATCGTCGAGCACAACCCCGCCGATGTGGCTGCGCTGGGCGCGCTGCCCTACAGCCAGGACGGCTTCGGCCCGACGCTGGAAGAGGTGCGCAAGGGTCTGATCGGCAAGATCGGCGAGAACATGAGCTTCCGCCGCTTCAAGCGTTTCTCCGGCGCCAAGCTGGCTTCCTACCTGCACGGCACGCGCATCGGCGTGGTCGTCGAGTACGAGGGCGAGGAGACGGCCGCCAAGGATGTGGCCATGCACGTGGCCGCCATGAAGCCCGTGGCGCTGACCAGCAACGATGTGCCGGCGGAACTGATCGAGCGTGAGCGTTCGGTTGCCACGGCCAAGGCCGCCGAGTCCGGCAAGCCGGCCGACATCGCCGCCAAGATGATCGAAGGCTCGGTGCAGAAGTACCTCAAGGAAGTGTCGCTGTTCAACCAGCCCTTCGTGAAGAACGACAAGCAGACCGTCGAGCAGATGCTCAAGGCCGCCAGCACCAGCGTCAAGGGCTTCACCCTGTACGTGGTGGGCGAGGGCATCGAGAAGAAGGTTGACGACTTCGCCGCCGAAGTGGCTGCCCAGGTGGCGGCTGCCCAGAAGGCCGGCTGATCGCGCGCCATCCCCGGCCGTCCTGCCGAGCGGCCGGGGAAATCCTGTAAATTCGGCGCATCACTCTGAACACCGAACCTTCGCCAGGAGCTTTACATGCCCGACCCCAAGCCAGCCCACAAGCGCATACTGCTGAAGCTGTCCGGGGAGGCGCTGATGGGTGACGATGCCTTCGGCATCAACCACGCGACCATCCAGCGCATGGTGCAGGAAGTGGCCGAGGTCACGCGCCTGGGCGTGCAGGTCGCGGTCGTGATCGGCGGCGGCAACATCTTCCGCGGTGTGGCGGGCGGCTCGGTCGGCATGGACCGTGCCACGGCGGACTACATGGGCATGCTGGCCACGGTGATGAACGCCCTGGCCCTGGCCGACACCATGAACAAGGCCGGATTGACGGCACGTGTGATGTCGGCCATCGCCATCGAGCAGGTGGTCGAGCCCTATGTGCGCCCCAAGGCCCTGCAGTACCTCGAAGAGGGCAAGGTCGTGATCTTCGCGGCGGGCACGGGCAACCCCTTCTTCACCACCGACACCGCGGCCGCGCTGCGCGGCGCCGAGATCGGCGCCGAGATGGTGCTCAAGGCCACCAAGGTCGACGGTGTCTACAGCGCCGATCCGAACAAGGACAAGACGGCCACGCGCTACGCCAAGATCTCGTTCGACGAGGCCATCCAGAAGAACCTGGGCATCATGGACGCCACGGCCTTCGCGCTGTGCCGCGACCAGAAGCTGCCGATCAAGGTGTTTTCGATTTTCAAGCACGGCGCGCTCAAGCGCGTGGTGCTGGGTGAGGACGAGGGCACGCTGGTCTACGCCTGAGCGTGGACTGCAAGCCCCCTAGGAGGACAACATGACGATTGCCGACATCAAAAAAACCATGGAAGGCAAGATGGACCAGTCCATCGAGGCCCTGAAGAACCATCTTTCCAAGATCCGCACCGGGCGTGCCAATCCCTCGCTGCTCGATGCCGTGCAGGTCGAGTACTACGGCTCCATGGTGCCCTTGAGCCAGGTGGCCAACGTGGCCTTGCTCGACGCGCGCACGATCAGCGTGCAGCCCTGGGAAAAGGGCATGGGCGCCAAGATCGAGAAGGCCATCCGCGAAAGCGACCTGGGCCTGAACCCGGCCGCCATGGGCGACCTGATCCGCGTGCCCATGCCGCCCATGAGCGAAGAGCGTCGCAAGGAGATGACCAAGCTCGTGCGCACCGAGGGCGAGAACGCCAAGATCGCGGTGCGCAATCTGCGCCGCGACGCCAACGAGGCCGTCAAGAAGCTGGTCAAGGACAAAGCGGCCTCCGAGGACGATCAGAAGCGCTCCGAGGCCGACATCCAGAAGCTGACCGACAAGCACGTCGCCACCATTGACCAGCTCGTGGCAGCCAAGGAACAGGAAGTGATGGCGGTCTGACCGCCGTCCTGTTTCCGTGATGACTGCACCCGGCGCCATGCCGCAGCACATCGCCATCGTGATGGATGGCAACGGTCGATGGGCCACCCGGCGCTTTTTGCCGCGCCTGGCGGGACACCGGCAGGGCATGGAAAGCCTGCGCCGATGCATCCGGGCCTGTCTGGACCGCGGTGTGGCCGTGCTCACGGTCTTTGCCTTCTCCTCCGAGAACTGGAACCGTCCGGCCGACGAGGTGTCGGGCCTGATGGAACTGCTGGCCACGGCCTTGGCCAAGGAAATACCCCAGCTGCAGACCGATCAGGTGCAGGTGCATTTCGTCGGCGAGCGCGCGGGCCTCTCGGACAAGGTGCGCCTCGGCCTGGACCAGGCCGAGGCAGCCACCGCCGGCAACCAGCGCCTGGTTCTGAACGTCTGCTTCAACTATGGCGGCCGTTGGGATATTGCGCAGGCCGCTGCACGGCTGGCGGCCCAGGGCCAGCCCATCACCGAAATCTCCCTGCACCAGGCCCTGGCCCTGGCCCATGTGCCAGACCCCGACCTGATCATCCGTACCGGTGGCGAGCTGCGCCTGAGCAACTTCCTGCTCTGGCAGGCGGCCTACACGGAGCTCTATTTCAGCGACAGGCTCTGGCCCGATTTCGACGAGGCGGAGCTGGACCAGGCGATTGCCGAGTTTGCCCGGCGTGAGCGCCGCTACGGCCAGACCTCCGAGCAGCTGGGTGCGACGCCCGCGGACCGGAAAGCCGCCTGAGGACCTTCTTCATGCTCAAGCAGCGCATCATCACCGCCCTCGTCCTGCTGCTGTTCCTGTTGCCGGCGCTGTTCCATCACGACACCCTGTACTGGCGCCTGATCACCTTGGTGCTGATCGCCGCGGGCGCCTGGGAGTGGGGGCGACTCAACGGCCTCCAACCCTATGGCAGCGTGGGGGCAGGCTTTGGCGCGCTCGTGGCCTGTGTCATGGCCTGGGACCTGGGACTGCTGGACCGCCGCCTGACGCTGTTGTGGACCCTGGCCGGCGGCGTCTGGGTGCTGGCGGGTGCGGCGCTGCTCAAGGCCGGCGTGGCCCGTTGGGGCGGGCTGCCGCGCGCGCTGCGTCTGGTCGGTGGCTGGGCGGCCCTGTGGCTGACTTGGCTGGCGGTGGTGCAGGCGCGTGAAGTCGGCATCACCTTCCTGCTCTCCGTGCTGCTGCTGGTCTGGATGGCCGATGTGGCGGCCTATTTCGCCGGCAAGGCCCTGGGTGGCCGCTACAGCCGAGGCAAGCTGGCCCCAGCCATCAGCCCCGGCAAGAGCTGGGAGGGGGTCTGGGGCGGCATGGTCGGCGTCTTCCTGCTGGCGTTTGTCTGGCTGGCGCTGGAGCGCACCGGCATGCTGTCGCCCCCCAGCCTCTACGGTCACCTGCTCGGGCAGGCGGGCTGGTGGCTGCTGCTGCCCGCCGTGCTCTTCCTGACGGTCATGAGCGTCGTCGGCGATCTGGTCGAATCCCTGGTCAAGCGCAGCGCCGGCATGAAGGACAGCAGCGGCCTGCTGCCCGGCCACGGCGGTGTGCTGGACCGGGTCGATGCCCTGCTGCCCACGCTGCCGCTGGCCATGATGCTGTACAGCCTGACGGCCTGAGTCGCATGAAAGAGCAGACAGTACGTCAGCGTGTGGCCATCCTGGGCTCCACAGGTTCGATCGGGACCAGCACGCTGGACGTGCTGGCCCGCCACCCGCAGCGTTTCGAGGTCTATGCCCTGACGGCGTCGACCCAGGTCGATCTGCTGGCGCAGCAATGTCTGCAGTTCCGTCCGTCTTACGCCGTCATGGCGGACGAGGCGCGGGCCGCTCAGCTCGCAGAGCGCCTGAAGGCGGCGGGCTCGCTCACGCAGGTCCTGGGTGGCGCTGCGGCCCTGGCCGAGATCGCGGCCCACGCAGAGGTCGACGCGGTGATGGCCGCCATCGTGGGGGCCGCCGGCCTGGCGCCCTGCCTGGCGGCCGCACGTGCGGGCAAGCGCCTGCTGCTGGCCAACAAGGAAGCGCTGGTCGTCGGCGGCGACTTCTTCCTGCAGGCCGTGCGCGCTGGCGGCGCCACGTTGCTGCCCATCGACAGCGAGCATTCGGCCATCTTCCAGTCCCTGCCTGATGACCCGGCCACCTGGAGCCAGCGGGTGGACAAGATCATCCTCACGGCGTCGGGCGGCCCCTTCCGTACGCGAGACCCGGCGACCCTGCGCGACGTGACGCCCGAGCAGGCCTGTGCCCACCCGAACTGGGTCATGGGGCGCAAGATCTCCGTGGATTCGGCCACCATGATGAACAAGGCGCTTGAAGTCATCGAGGCGCGTTATCTCTTCGGGCTGCCCCCGGAGCGGCTGGAGGTCGTGATCCATCCGCAAAGCGTGATCCATTCCATGGTGCAGTACAGCGACCATTCCGTGGTGGCCCAGCTGGGCACGCCGGACATGCGCGTGCCCATCGCCTACGGTCTGTCCTGGCCCGAGCGCATGGCCTCGGGGGCCGCACCACTGGACTTCCGTACCCTGGGCGCCATGACCTTCGAGCCGCTCGATGCCCTCGGCCACGCCGAACGCTACGCGGGCATCCATCTTGCCTGGGACGCCTTGCGTGGTCCGTCCGGGACCACGGCCGTGCTCAATGCGGCCAACGAGGTGGCGGTGGCCGCGTTCCTGGAGCGACGCATCCGCTTCGATCAGATCCATGCCGTGAACTTGCGCACCCTGGAAGCGATCACACCGGCTGCGCCGGGTTCTCTGGAGGACCTGCTGGCTCTGGATGCGCAGTCGCGCGCCGCGGCCACCCGGTCCGTACAGACCCTGGCTACCTGAGCAGGAGATCCCATGTTGACGGTTGTTGCTTTCATCGTGGCCCTGAGCCTGCTGATCGCCATCCATGAGTACGGCCACTACCGTATGGCGGTGGCCTGCGGCGTCAAGGTGTTGCGTTTTTCGATCGGCTTCGGACACACCCTGCTGCGTTGGCAGCCCAAGGGTTCCCCGACCGAGTTCGTGCTGGCGGCATTCCCACTGGGCGGCTATGTACGCATGCTGGACGAGCGCGAAGGCCCGGTGGATCCGGCCGAACGCCATCTGGCCTTCAACACCCAGCCCCTGCGCTCGCGCGCGCTGATCGTGGCGGCGGGGCCGCTGGCCAATCTGCTGCTCGCCGTCCTGCTCTATGCCGCGGTCAACTGGGGCGGGGTGCAGATGGCCGCGCCCCTGCTCGGGCCGCCGGCCGCGGCTTCGGTGGCCGAGCGCGCTGGCTTCACGGGCGGCGAGCGTGTGCTGCGCGCCGGCTTCGAGGGCGAGGCCCCGCAGGCGATGGTGGCTTTCGAGGATTTGCGCTGGCTGCTCACGCGCGCCGCGCTCGAGGGGCGCGATGTGCGGCTGGTGCTGGCCGATGCGCGTGGCCGTGGCGAGGTCGAGCGTGTGCTGCCGCTGGCAGCCCTGGATGCGCGTGATGCGGACGCCAGCCTGCTGGAGCGTATCGGCATTGTCGCGCCGCTGAGTCGCCCTGAAATCGGGGACATCAGCGCCGGAGGTGCCGCCGAACGTTCGGGACTGCGACCGGGCGATCTGGTGCTGAGTGTGGGCGGGACGGCCGTGACCGACGGCCGCCAGCTGCGTACCTTCATCCGCGAGTCGGTGCGGGAAGGGCAGGCGCTGGCTGCGGTCTGGCGCGTCGAGCGCGAGGGACGGGTGCTGGAGCTCGAAGTCCGGCCCGATGTGGTGGAGCAGGGGGGGGCGCTGATCGGGCGCATCGGCGCGTATGTAGGCGTGCCTCCCGAGATGGTCACGGTGCAGCACGGGCCGGTGGCGGGCCTCTGGCAAGGTGTGGTGAAGACCTGGGAGGTCTCGGTGCTGACCCTGCGCACCCTGGGACGCATGGTGATGGGTGAAGCCTCGCTCAAGAACCTCAGCGGACCGCTGACCATCGCCGACTATGCGGGGCGCTCGGCCAGTCTGGGACTGACCTCCTACCTGGTCTTCCTCGCGCTCATCAGCGTGAGTCTTGGCGTGCTCAACCTGCTGCCCCTGCCCGTCCTCGATGGCGGGCACCTGATGTATTATCTTTGGGAGGGTGTGACCGGTCGGCCCGTTTCGGAAGCCTGGCTGGAGCGCCTGCAACGCGCTGGTGTGGTCGTGCTGGCGCTCATGATGTCCATCGCACTCTTCAATGACGTTACCCGTCTCCTGGGCTGAGCGGCTGTTTCACCCGGCCCGGCCTGGCCGCATTTCAAGTTGATCGATGCATTTCAAACGTTTTAGCCTGCGCGCCTCCTCGCTGGCGGTCGCCATGCTGCTGGCTGCGCAGGTGGCCTGGGGTGCCGACCCCTTCAAGATCCGTGACATCCAGGTCGAAGGCCTGCAGCGCATTGAGCCCGGCACGGTGTTCGCCTCCTTGCCGCTGCGCGTGGGGGACACCTACAACGACGAGAAGGGCACGGCGTCGATCCGCGCGCTTTTCGCGCTCGGCCTGTTCACCGACGTGCGCCTGGAGGTCAAGGACGACATCCTGGTGGTCGTGGTGCAGGAGCGGCCCAGCGTGGCCAGCCTGGAGTTCATCGGCACCCGCGAGTTCGACAAGGATGCGCTGACGAAGGCGCTCAAGGACATCGGCCTGGCTGAAGGCCGGCCTTTCGACAAGGCCCTGCTGGACCGGGCCGAGCAGGAGCTCAAGCGCCAGTACATCAACAAGAGTCTGTACGCCGCCGAGGTGGTGACCACCGTGACGCCGGTGGAGCGTAACCGGGTCAGCCTCGCTTTCACCGTCAGTGAGGGCGAGCCGGCGAGGATCAGCGAGATCCGCATCGTCGGCAACAAGGTCTACTCGGAGTCGACTCTGCGCAATCTGTTCGAACTCGATACCGGCAACTGGATGAGCTGGTACACCAAGTCCGACCGCTATTCACGCGCCAAGCTCAACGCCGACCTGGAGACCTTGCGCTCCTATTACCTGGCCCGCGGTTACCTGGAGTTCCGCGTCGACTCGACCCAGGTGGCCATGTCGCCGAACAAGCAGGACATGACGATCACGGTCAACGTCACCGAGGGCGAGCGTTTTGTGGTCTCGGCAGTGCGCCTGGCCGGCAACTACCTCGACCGAGACGAGGAGTTCAAGGCGTTGGTGAGCATCCGTCCCGGCGAGGCCTACAACGCCGACCAGGTGGCGGCAACGGTCAAGGCTTTCACCGATTACTACGGCCGTTTCGGCTACGCCTTTGCCCGCGTCCAGCCCGTGCCCGAGATCGATCGCAGCACCAACCGCGTGACCCTGGTGCTGCAGGCCGACCCGTCGCGCCGTGCCTACGTGCGACGTGTCAACATCGCAGGCAACAACCGCACGCGCGACGAGGTGATCCGGCGCGAGTTCCGTCAGTACGAGTCGTCCTGGTACGACAGCGAGAAGATCACCCTGTCGCGTAACCGGGTTGACCGGCTGGGCTATTTCGAGCAGGTCAACGTGGAGACCAGCGAGGTGCCCGGTACAGCCGACCAGGTGGATCTGAACCTGCAGGTCAAGGAGCGGCCCACAGGCAGCCTGACCCTCGGTGCCGGTTTTTCCAGCAACGAAGGTCTCGGCCTGCAGTTCGGCATCAACCAGCAGAACGCCTTCGGCAGCGGCAACTCGCTGGGCATCCAGATCAACACCAGCAGGATCAACCGGGTCATCGTGCTGAGCACGACCGATCCCTATTTCACCCAGGATGGGGTATCGCGCACCCTGGATGTCTACCACCGGGTTGCACGGCCCTACCTGAGCATCGACAGCTACGCCCTGGAGACCACGGGTTCCAGCCTGCGCTTCGGCGTGCCGGTCACCGAGCGGGATACGGTCTATCTGGGCGGCGGTATCGAGCGCACGACCATCGTACCCGGGACCTTCCTGCCCACGGTGTACCAGACCTATGCTGACCAGTTCGGCTTCACGAGCACGGCCTATCCCCTGACCGTGGGTTGGGGGCGCGACAACCGCGACAGTGCGCTGGTGCCGACCAGCGGTAACTTCCAGCGACTGTCGGCCGAGTGGAGTGCGGTGGGTGAGGTGCGCTACATCCGCAGCACGCTCCAGTACCAGCATTACTTCCCGCTGACCAAGCAGTACACCTTTGCCTTCAATGGCGAACTCGGCCTGGGCAAGGCCATCGGGGAGCGGCCGTATCCGCTGTTCAAGAATTTCTACGGCGGTGGTCTGGGCTCGCTGCGCGGCTTCGAGGCCGGCAGCCTGGGGCCGCGTGATCCGGCCACGAACCTGAGCTACGGTGGCCCCAAGCGCATCTTCTTCAACTTCGAGCTGCAGGCGCCGTTCCCTGGCGCGGGCAACGATCGAACCCTGCGTCTCTACAGCTTCATCGACACCGGCAACGT
>DNQP01000091.1:19306-20450 GCA_003500955.1 Curvibacter sp.
CAGCTTCATCGACACCGGCAACGTGTTCGGCCCGGATGAGTCCATCGACCCGTCCACCTTCCGTGCCGCTGGGGGGGTGGGCATCAGCTGGATTTCCCCCATGGGCCCTCTGCGCCTGGCTTTCGCACGTCCCATCCGCAAATTCGAAGGCGATAGAATGCAATTTCTGCAATTCCAGATTGGGACCTCATTCTGATGAAGTACATCACCCGACCTGTCATGCTCCTGCTGAGTCTGAGCGTGTTGGCCATGCCAGCGCTGGCCCAGGAGTTCCGGCTGGGCTTCGTCAGCCTGGACCGGATCATCAAGGAAGCGGTGCCGGCCAAGAACGCGCAGGCCAAGCTTGAACAGGAATTCTCCAAGCGCGAGAAGGATCTGCAGGCCCTGGGCACCTCGCTCAAGAACCAGGCCGATCAGCTGGAGCGCGAGGCCCCGACCCTGTCGGAAAGCCAGCGCGCGAACCGCCAGAAGCAGCTCATCGAGCTGGATCGCGATTTCCAGCGCAAGCGTCGCGAATTCCAGGAAGACCTCAACACCCGTCGCAACGAGGAGCTGCAGCAGGTCTTCGAGCGCGCCAACCGTGTGGTCAAGCAGGTGGCGGACTCGGAGAAGTACGACCTGATCCTGCAGGAGGCGGTCTACGTCAATCCCAAGCACGACATCACCGACAAGGTGATCCGCGCCCTCAACGCCAGCAGCGCGGGCAAATAAGGCGTCCGCACGGACGGGCCGCGTGTCGTATGCGTCTAGGCAGCATCATCGAGCAGCTCGGGGGCGAGCTGCTGGGCAATCCCGGGCTTGAAATCCATACCCTGGCGCCGCTGGAGTCGGCGGATGCCCAATCACTGAGCTTTCTCAGCAACCCCAAGTACCAGCAGCAGCTGGCCACCACCCAGGCCGGCTGTGTCATCGTGGCGCCCGCACTGCGCGAGGTTGCCCAGGCCCGTGGCGCCTGCATCGTTGCTGACAATCCCTACCTTTACTTTGCCCGCGTCACGCAGCTCTGGCAGCGCAGTCGCCAGCGTCCCACCGGGCCACGCATCCATCCCAGCGCTGTGATCGATCCCTCGGCCGAGGTCGATGCCACGGCCCAGATCGGGCCGCTTTGTGTGGTGGAGCATGGCGCCAAGATCGGCGCCGGCAC
>DNQP01000122.1:0-3315 GCA_003500955.1 Curvibacter sp.
GCCCAGGTAGGCCAGGAGTCGCTCAGCCCGCCAGTTCCTGCGCCAGGGCTTCGGCCACCTTGATGCCGTCCACACCCGCCGAGAGGATGCCGCCGGCGTAGCCTGCACCCTCCCCTGCGGGGTAGAGGCCGCGCACATTGAGGCTTTGCAGATCCTCCCCGCGCGGGATGCGCAGCGGCGAGGAGGTGCGCGTTTCCACGCCGGTGAGCACGGCGTCGGGCATGTCGTAGCCCTTGATCTTGCGGCCGAAGACCGGCAGGGCCTCGCGCATGGCCTCGATGGCATAGGCCGGCAGCGCGGGCTGCAGGTCGCCCAGCTTCACACCCGGCTTGTACGAGGGCAGCACACTGCCGAAGTCTTGCGAGGGGCGGTTTGCCAGGAAGTCGCCCACGAGCTGGCCCGGGGCTTCGTAGCTGCTGCCGCCCAGCACATAGGCTTGCGCCTCCAGCTTGCGCTGCAGCACGATGCCGGCGAGCGGGTGGTATTGCGCCGGCTGCTGGCGCCGAAGTTCCACGGCCTGCGCCGCATAACGCGGTCCGTCCTCGGGGCCGAAGGCCGCGATCCAGTCGTCCACGGACTGACCGTCCGGGTAGTCCGGCGGTTCGATGCCGACCACCATGCCCGCATTGGCGTTGCGCTCGTTGCGCGAGTACTGGCTCATGCCATTGGTGACCACGCGTCCCGGCTCGGAGGTGGCGGCCACCACGGTGCCGCCCGGGCACATGCAGAAGCTGTAGACCGCGCGGCCGTTCTTCGCGTGGTGCACCAGCTTGTAGTCGGCTGCGCCCAGCATGGGGTGGCCCGCATACTTGCCCCAGCGCGCGCGGTCGATCACGCCCTGCGGGTGCTCGATGCGAAAACCGATGGAGAAGGGCTTGGCCTGCAGGCTCACGCCACGGTCCCAGAGCATGGTGAAGGTGTCGCGCGAGCTGTGGCCCAGGGCCAGTACCACGTGACGGGCCGGCAGTTCGTAGGTCTGGCCGGTGGCCTGGTCCAGCACCCGCAGCCCACGCAGCGCCTTGCCGTCGGCGGTCTCGTCGAGCAGCAGGTCGGTCACGCGCTGCTGGAAGCGGATCTCGCCGCCCAGCGCCTCGATCTGCTCGCGGATGCCCTCGACCACCTTGACCAGCTTGAAGGTGCCGATGTGTGGATGCGCCTCGACCAGGATCTCGGGTGGCGCGCCCGCGTCCACGAATTCCTGCATGACCTTGCGGCCCAGATGGCGTGGGTCCTTGATCTGGCTGTAGAGCTTGCCGTCGCTGAAGGTGCCCGCGCCGCCTTCGCCGAACTGCACGTTCGACTCGGCTTGCAGCACCTTCTTGCGCCACAGGCCCCAGGTGTCCTTGGTGCGCTCGCGCACAGTCTTGCCGCGCTCCAGCACGATGGGCTTGAAACCCATCTGCGCCAGCAGCAGGGCCGCGAAAATGCCGCAGGGGCCGAAGCCCACGACCACCGGGCGCTCCTGCAGATGCGCCGGGGCCTGAACGGGCGGGTGGTAGACGAGGTCGGGGCTGGGGCCGATGTGCGGGTGCTTTTGAAACTGCGCGAGCAGACGGGCTTCCAGGTCCGGCGCGAGTTCCACGTCGACGATGTAGACCTGCAGCAGCTCGGCCTTGCGCGCGTCGAAGCTGCGCTTGTAGATGGTGTGGCGGTGCAGCTCACCCGCAGCGATGCCCAGCGTCTTGCAGATCAGCGCAGGCAGGGCCTCGGGCGCGTGCTCCAGCGGGAGCTTGAGTTCGGTCAGTCGGATCATGGCTTGTGTTGATCAAGCAAAGGAGGCCGCATGATACGCGGCTTGCTGGGATAATCGGCGATGTGAAGTCGGCCGGACCGCCGCTGGTGCAAGCTGGGAAACCAGGCACTGGAGGAACGTCCGGACTGCACAGGGCAGCGTAAGAGGTAACACCTCTCCACCGTGAGGTGAGGATCAGAGCAACAGAGACGAGTCGCTACCGGGCAACCGGTAACGGGTGAAACGGGCAATCTCTACGCGCAGCAATACCAAATAGGCCAGCGTTGATGTGGCTCCGCGGAGCTGGCGGGTAGGTAGCACCGAGCCGGGTGGGCAACCCCCGGCCCAGATAAATGGCGGTCACGCTGCGGGCAACCGCAGTGCACAGAATCCGGCTTACAGGCCGTCTTCACACTTTTCTTCGGTCCGGTGCCGCGCAGGCGGCACCGGGCTCTCCCTTGCCCCGTCCTCAGGACTTGCCGGCCAGCACGCCAGCCAGCGCGAACACCGAGTTGGGTGCCGTCGTCTTGAGCGGCTCAGGCTTGCGCTGGGCAAAGATGCCACGGCGCGTCGGGGCCTGTCGCTCCTCGACCGGCATGCCCTTGGCGCGCTGCTCCTCGCAGAGCTGCAGCAGCTTGATGCCCTCGAGGTGCTCCATCATGCGGCTGTTGAGGCCGCTCCAGAGTTCGCGTGTGAGTTGCCAGCCGGCTTCGCCGGCATCGGTGCTCTCATCGGCCTGCAGGCCGCGCGGGCCCTCGACGGCACGAATGATGTCCGCCACGCTGATGAACTGGACACTGCGGCCCAGGGTGTAGCCGCCGCCGGGCCCACGGGTGCTTTCCACCAGGCCCTGCTGACGCAGCTTGCTGAACAGCTGTTCCAAGTAGGACAGGGAGATCTGCAGCCTTTGCCCGATCGAATTCAGGGGCACGGGACCGGCCGATTCGCGCAGGGCGAGGTCGATCATGGCAGCGACGGCAAAGCGGCTTTTGGCGCTGAGACGCATGGCGTTTCCTTTCTCGGATGTGGCGCGGGTGCTGGATGGCAGCCGCACACGAAACTCTAGGGATATTCGACCTTCCGGTAAATTCGAATTTTCGAGAGAATCACTTCGGTTAAATCGAACTGAAAGAGTTCCCGTGAATTTCAAGCATCTGCACTATTTCTGGGTGGCCGCGAGGTCCGGCGGTATTTTGAGGGCGGGTGAGCAGTTACATACAACTCCACAGACCCTGTCGGGTCAGATCAAGCTGCTGGAAGAGCGTCTAGGACGCAAGCTGTTTCGCAAGAGCGGCCGGCAGCTGGAGCTGACCGACGACGGTCGCCTGGCCCTGGGCTATGCGGATGAGATCTTCGCCCTGGGCGCCGAACTGGAGGCCGCGCTGCGGCAGCCGCGCAGCGGGCCGCGGGTGCTGGATTTCCGCGTCGGGGTGGCCGACTCGGTGGCCAAGTCCGTGGCCTACCGCCTGCTGGAGCCAGCCATGGACCTGACGGTGCCGGTGCGTCTGATCGGGGTCGAGGGCAAATTCCCCGACCTGCTGGCCCAGCTGGCGTTGCACCGCTTGGACCTGGTGATTGCCGAC
>DNQP01000122.1:3633-12182 GCA_003500955.1 Curvibacter sp.
CACGAGCCGCTGACGCGGCGCATCAGCGTCAAGGCCTACAACCACCCGCTCGGCACCTCGCGCATGAGCTTCTTCTGCGCGCCGGCGCTGCGCAGCCAGCTGCAGGGACCGTTTCCGCAATGTCTGCACGACGCGCCCATGCTGATCCAGGGGGCAGCCTCTTCGGTGCGGCAGGAGCTCGACGCCTGGCTGGCACGCCATCAGATCCAGCCGCGCATCGTCGGCGAATTCGACGACGGTGCGCTGATGACCGCTTTCGGTCGCGAGGGGCGCGGCGTCTTCATGTCACCCACGGTGCTGGAGAACGAGACCGTGGCGCACTACGGCGTGGAGGTCATCGGCCGGGGCGACGAGGAGCTGGTCGAGGAGTTCTACGCGGTCTCGGTGGAGCGGCGCATCAAGCACCCTGCAGTGGCGGCCATCACGCAGGCGGCGCGAGGACGCCTCTTCCACGGATAGCTGCCGTTCAGCGGCACAGCGCACCCGCCTTCAGCTGTTGGGCGCGTTGCGGTGTTGCGGGATGGGTGCTGAGCCAGTCGGCCATAGTGCTGCCGTGCGCCTGGGGGGCGGGAGCATCGTGCTCCCGCGACAGCCCCAGCAGCAGCTCGGCCATGGGGGCGGTGGGCTTTTGCGCGCGCGTCATCAAGGCCAGCGCGAAGCAGTCGGATTCGGTCTCGTGCTGGCGCCGGTAGGCCAGGCCCGTGAGCACCGTGCTGGCCATCGAGACCACGCTGGAGACGTCGCCCAGGGCCAGGCCCAGGCCGACGTTGAGCACACCCTGTTCGACGATGAGGCGTGTGCCGTGGCGGTGCTCGACGTGACCGATCTCATGGGCCAGCACGCCCAGCAGCGCGTCGTCGGACAGGCCGGCCTTGGCGGCGCTCTCCACCAGCTCATCGGTCATGACCAGGGTACCGCCGGGCAGGGCGAAGGCGTTGGGCCCCAGGCCGCGCCGGAACAGCAGCTCGTAGCGCGGGCGATAGGCCGGGTAGCGCTTGAGCGTGGGGTCGAGCTGGCGCAGCAGGTCGTCGAAGCTGGCGCGCAGCGCCGCCTGGCGCTCGGGCGGCAACTGGCTGGGCTTGAGCCAACGTTGCTCGATCTGGCCCAGCGCCTCCTGGCTGATGCCCAGCTCCCATTCCAGCGGCACATGGCGGCTCAGCTGGGCCGCAGCCCAGGGCGTGCCGTAGCGGTAGAAGGCCACAAGCCCGACGATGGCGAGGGCCAGCACGCCCAGCAACACCGGCCAGCGGGTCTGCATGCGCTGGGCCAGGCCCGGGCGCGCGCCGGCAGCGGCCAGGGCCTGCTGCCAGACCTGGGGCTGGTCGATCTCGACGCTGCCGTGCTCGTGCAGGGCGATGGTGACACGTTCGGGCGCGCGGTCGGCGCTCCATTGCGGTGGCCACTCCACCTCGTCATGCCCGAAGCGGCGCGAGGCCGCGTGCGCCAGGTCCAGCACGTGCAGGCGCAGGGCCGGTCCCTTGGGGCCGGGCTCGAGCACGATCAGCACCTCGCGCGCACGGCTGCTGCGGCCGTTGAACCACTTGGCGCGCAGCGGCGGGGCCGGGCTGACGGTCTCGGGCATGGGCTCAGCCGACGATGTCCAGACCGGCGGCATCGGCCAGGGCGTCGCCGATGCCTTCCTGCTGTTGGACCAGATCGCCCACGAGCTGGTCCAGGCCACCCTTGACGTGCAGGGTGACCGAGTCGGCCTTCATGCGGTACTCGCTGACGCGGGCGTAGGGGCGGTAAAGGCCCAGGGTCAGCAGCGTGAGCAGCAGGTTCTTGAGTCGCAGACGCACGAAAGGCCAGTGCTTCAGATCACATTTGAAGCGCGCGATCTGGCTCAGCCCCACATTGCTCCAGATCAGCTTGAACATGCGCGCCTCGCGGTAGGCGCGCGCCGGCGCTGAGACGAGGATCAGCGCCAGGAAGACGGCGAGCACGGTCACGAGGATCAGCACGAACATCGCGGAACCGCGGGCGTTGCTGAACAGGGTCTGCAAGGTGTAGAGCGCCCCGGCCCCCACCGCCAGGATCAGCGCGATGCCCGCCAGCAGCACGGCCACGGTCGCGGCCCAGATGCGCACGAAGTCGCTGTAGACCGGTTTCCAGCGTCCGCGTTGCTTGCCGATGCCGGCGCGCAGCACAAGCAGGCTCTTGTAGTTGAACTCCACGCGGATGATGCACAGCAGGCTGAGCAGGACCCCTAACAAAATGAGGGCGATTTGGGCTGGTGCGAATTCTGGGACAAGTGGCGCTGACCCACCTGTGTCAGGCTTCGTAAGCTTCAGTCCTAAAGTGACGCTGACCCAGATACCCGCCATCAAAAAGATGGGCCAGCTCGCGAGGTAGACATCCTTCCAGCCAGCCGCGAAATGCAGCTGCAGGCCGCGCCAGCGCGTGCTGGCCAGACGAAAGCGCATGGCGCTGCCCCAGATGTAGGGCGCGAGCGCGGCCGCCGCGACGATGAAGAACAGCACCATGGTCTCCTGTCCGGTCTCCGCCGCGATCTGGTAGGCGATGTACAGCAGGGCGAAGAGGATGAAGCTGAACACCATCTTGCGCAGCGGCGCGGTGAATTCCAGCGGGCTGCTCGCGATCAGGGTGTGGTCGTAGAACCAGCGCGCGGTGCGCCGGCGCGCCCAGGGGGTGTAGAGACCCAGCGTGACGATGGACAGCAGCACATTGACGATCCAGACCCGGAAGTATTCGCCGCCGGTACCGGAAAAGCGTAAGCGGTAGGCGGTAATGCCATGACGTTGCGTCCTGCTGTCCATACCCCTAGCCTCCCGGTGATGTCGTTGCGCAGGCAGTTTAGCAGCGCGCCCGTTGCGTAAACGGATCCTAAAAGCGTTCGTGTGCCTGCAGGTAGCGCCATTGCCCGGGGGGCAGCGGACCCATGGACGCGCGGCCGATGCGGATGCGCTTCATGGCCAGGATCTGCAGACCGGCGCGTTCGCAGACGTAGGCCACCAGGCCCGGATGCGCGCCCTTGATGGCCAGGCGCAGCTTGCTGCGGCCCATGCCGCTGCCGGTCAGGCTGGCCTTGAGCGGGGGCAGGGGCTGCCCACGCGAGTCGGTGTCGCGCATCAGCAGCGCCAGCTGTTCACGCGAGACTTCGCCCTGGACGTCCACCGTCATCTCCACCTCGATCAGCCCTTCCTCTTCGCCGAGCTTGCGCGCGACGCGCCCGTCCTGGGTATAGACCAGCAGGCCGCTGGCCGCGGGCTCCAGCGGGACGGTGAGCTTGAGCTGGTGGAAGTGGCGCTTGAGCACGCGGGTGCCGTCGGGGTCGGCGCTCCAGTGGCTGGCCGCCGTCAGCAGGGTCAGCGGGGCTGGATGGTCTGCTGGCTTGTGCAGCAGCAGCGTCACGGGCGGCAGTTCCGTGAGGCGCGCGTCCGGATCGAGCTCGACCTTCTCGTGCAACACCCGGAATTGCGGTTCCTCGACCACCCGGCCGTCGATCCGGACCCAGCCGCCTTCGATGTAGCGCTCGGCCTCGCTGCGCGAGCAGGACAGCAGGGCGGCCAGGCGCTTGGACAGGCGGACGGCTTCCGTCATCGGTTGGCGTGGCGCAAGGCCTGCAGGCGTTCGACATGGGCTTGCAGCGAGCGCTTGGCGACGGGCCAGATGGCGGACGGCACATCGTCATAGGCCAGCGCCACCCAGTCATCCAGCGTGCCCTCGGGGCGCGCCTGCATGGCCGCCTGCACCTTGGCCTCGCGGGCCAGGCGGTGGGCCTTGAGCCGGGCGATGACGGTGCGCGCCTGGTCCATCACATGGCCATGGGCCGGCAGGATGTAGCCCAGGCCCAGGCGCACGCAGGCGGCGTCGAGTGCATCGAGCGCATCGAGGTAGTTCGTCATATCGCCGTCCGGCGGGTTGATCACCGTGGTGCTGCCGTTGAGAATGTGGTCGCCCGAAAACAGCAGGCCTGCGCCCGGCCCGTCGGCCAGCAGCAGGCAGAGGTGGTTGGCCGCATGGCCCGGGGTGTGGATGACCTGCAGGCTGAAGCTCACGCGTCCTGCCGCGTCGTGGAGTGCGAGCGTCTCGCCGTCGGCCAGCACCCGGTCCGGGCTGAACTGGCTGGCAGCGTTGGCCGTGGGCGCCGAGGGCAGGCCCAGCACGGGCGGCGTGTGGCCGCTGCGCTTGGTGCACAGGGTTTGCAGCGGGCGCGCGGCGGGTGCATGGTCGGCGTGGGAATGCGTGCAGACGATGAGGCGGATGTCGCCGCCCGCGGCCTGCCACAGGCGGTCGATGTGGTCCGGCTCCAGCGGCCCGGGGTCGAGCACCAGCCAGCCCGTCGCCGCCGAACCGACGAGGTAGCTGTTGGTGCCGGGGCCTGTCATGAGTCCGGGGTTGGGCGCGGTCAGGCGCAGCACATGCGGCAGCAGTGCGACGGGCGCCTCGTGCTGCCAGGGCGGCCGGGCCTGCAGGCCGGATAGGGGTAGATGCGGAGTGGACATGGGGGTCTGTGAAAGTACCATGGGCTGACGACCCCAACTCTAAAGGAGACGAACTCATGCACAAGCACGTATTGCGCCGCGCCCTGCTGGCCCTGTCTGCGATCTCGGTCCTGGGTCTGGGCCTGGGCGCACAGGCCCAGGACTGGCCGGCCCGCCAGCCGATCAAGCTCGTGGCGGTATTCCCGCCCGGCGGCTCGGTGGACCAGGTCTCGCGACTGCTCGCGCCCTATCTGCAGCAGGAGCTGGGGCAGAACGTGATTGTCGAGAACAAGGGCGGGGCCTCCGGTTCCATCGGCGCTGCCGCCGTGGCTGCAGCACCGGCCGACGGCTACACCTTTGCCGTGGTCTTCGACACCCATGGTGTGAACCCCAGCCTGATCCCCAACCTGCCTTTCGATTCCAGGAAGGACCTGAGTACGGTGGTCGTGGTCGGGACCTCGCCCATGGTGTTGGCCACCCATGCCGGCTCGGAGTTCAAGACCTTTGCCGACGTGCTGGCCGCGGCCAAGGCGGGCAAGGGTGCGAGCTACGGCACCATCGGTTCGGGCAGCCTGGGCCATCTGGCCATGGCGCTGCTGGGCAAGAACAACAACCTCAACTTCGTGCACGTGCCCTACAAGGGCGGCGGCCCGCTGATGAACGACGCCGTGGCCGGCCACGTGCCCCTGTCCATCGGCTCGATCTTCGTGACCAAGCCGCACATTGACAGCAAGCGCCTGCGCCCGCTGGCCGTCACCACCAGCAAGCGCTCGCCCGACCTGCCCGACGTGCCGACGATTGCCGAGAGCGGCTTTGCCGGTTTCGATGCCCCGGCCTGGTGGGCCGTGCTGGCCCCGGCCAAGACGCCCGCCCCCATCGTGCAGCGCATGAACGAGGCGATCAACAAGGTCATGAAGAATCCCGAAGTCGCCAAGCGCCTGGAAACCCAGGGCATCGACGTGCTCGGCGGCACGCCCCAGGCGGGTCAGGCCTTCATCGAGCGCCAGATGGACATCTGGGCCAAGGTGGTGAAGGACAACAACATCAAGCCGGATTGATCTAGCCCTCACGGTCGCTCACTGCGTGTAGCTCCCTGCCCCCCAAGGGGGCCGCGTTTCGCCTTGGGGTGGCCCGGCGGCGAAACTGTCTTTGTGTTGCTGGGGAGCGTGCGTGAAACGCCGTGGAACCGGCTCTGCCGGGCCACTGGCGTTGCCCCCTGCAAGGGGGAGGGCGGCCTCAGGGCCGCCACGGGGGTGTGCTCAACTTTCCGGCGTGATCTGCAGCGCCACCAGAAAGCGCGCCACCATGTTGTAGGTGGCGATGGCACTGGTGAGCTCGACGAGGCCGGTCTCGTCGAAATGCCGGCGCAGGGCGTCGAAGACCTCGTCACTCACCTGGACGTCCAGCGTCATCTGCGCGGCGTAGCGGATCACCAGTCGGTCCAGTTCGTCCAGCACCGCCGCGTTGGGCGTGCCGCGCGGATCCTGGCGCACAAAGGCCTGCAAGGCATCAAGTTGGGCTTGGCTGCCACCCGCGGCCAGGAAGTCGGGCGCATGGTGGTGGTATTCGTAGTGCGCGCCCGTCAGCAAAGCCACGGTACAGATGCCGAGTTCGCGCAGCCTGCGGCTGGTGGGCAGCTCGGTGCGCACGGCGCGCAGATAGGTGTTCCAGCCGCGCGCGAGCGGTTCGCTCCAGAGCAGGGCCTTGTCCAGGTTGATCAGGGTACCGCCGCGGCGCGCCTTGATGGCGTCCACGAGTTCGGCGGGCTGGGGTTTGCGTTCAGGCGTCCAGTCGGGCAGTCGCATCGTTGTTTTCCCGTGAGGCAGTGGATGAAATGGCGTACACGGGCTCCAGCATACGCGGGGATTGGGCGGATAATTTGCGGCCATGCGTATCCGCTTCACCAAGATGCAGGGTGCGGGCAATGACTTCGTCGTCCTTGACGAGACCCGCGGCCCCAGCGTGCCCGGGGGCCTGACCCCGGCGCAGTACCGCTGGCTGGCCGACCGCCACTTCGGCGTCGGCGCCGACCAGATCCTCAGCGTGCGCCCAGCTCCGGCGCCCGACATCGATTTCGAATACGTCATCCACAACGCCGACGGCAGCGAGGTCGAGCAGTGTGGCAATGGCGCACGCTGCTTCGCGCGCTATGTGCACGACGCCGGCCTCACAGGCAAGGACCGCATCCGCGTCCAGACCCTGGGCGGCGTGATCGAGCCGCGCCTGAATGCCGATGGCCGCGTCACCGTCGACATGGGGGCGCCGATCTTCGAACTGGAGCGCGTGCCTTTCGATGCCAGCGGCCTGCAGGCCGTGGCCGACGGTGCCTGGCGGACCTGGCCCGTGCTGGTCGAGGGCGTCGCCGTGCCCTTGGCCGTGCTGTCCATGGGGAACCCGCATGCGGTGCAGTTGGTGCCCGACGTGGAGACCGCGCCGGTGCGCACGCAGGGCCCGCTGATCGAACACCATGCCCGCTTTCCGCGCCGCGTGAACGCCGGTTACCTGCAGATCGTCGACCGCGCGCAGGTGAAGCTGCGGGTCTGGGAGCGTGGCGCAGGCGAGACCCTGGCCTGCGGCACCGGTGCCTGTGCGGCCGCGGTGGCGGGCATGCGCCTGGGGCAGCTTGATGCCCGCGTGGACGTGCAGGCCCGCGGCGGCGTGCTGACCATCGAATGGGCGGGGGAGGGCCAGCCGGTGTACATGACCGGCCCGGCCACCACGGTCTTCCAGGGCGAAGTCGATGTGCCTGAACTGAACTGATCCAAGACCACAGAACCATGACCGAACAAGACATCGCCCACTACCTGCGCGGCAACCCGGCTTTCTTCGAGCGCCAGGCCGATCTGCTGGCCGAGATTTGCCTGATCAGTCCGCACAGCCGGCGCACCGTGAGCCTGCAGGAACGCCAGGCCGAGCTGTTGCGCGAGAAGATCCGCATGCTCGAAGGCCGGCTCATGGAAATGATCCGCCACGGCGGCGACAACCTGGCGCTGTCCGACAAGATGCTGCGCTGGGCACGCGATCTTTTCCTCGTGGAAGAGGAAGACCGCATCCCCGAGGCCATCGTCGACACCATCCAGCTGCAGTTCGCGGTGCCCCAGGTGGCGATCCGCGTCTGGGATGTGGACGACGCTTTCGCGGACGAACCCTGGGCCCAGGGCGTGAGCGAGGATGCGCGCCTGCTGGCCAACTCCCTGCGCGAACCTTTCTGTGGCGTCAACTCGGGCTTCGAGGCCACGCAATGGCTGCCGCATCCGACCCAGGCGGTCTCGTTGGCCCTGCTGCCCCTGCGGGGGCTGGACGCCGGCAGCAACGGCCCGGCCTTCGGCATGGTCGTGCTGGCCTCGCCCTATGCGCAGCGTTACACCAGCACCATGGGCACCGATTTCCTGGCGCGCATTGCCGAGGTGGCGAGTGCGGCGCTCTCGCGCCTGAGGTAGGCATGGCCACGCCCGTACAGACCGGCAGCGAGGATCAGCAGCTGATCGAACGCTACCTGGAACATGTGCGGGTGGAAAAGCGCCTGGCCCAGCGCACGGTCGAACTCTATGCACTAGACCTGCGCAAGCTCGCCGAGTTGGCGGGGCAGGCCGGTGTGACCCTGTCGAGCGTGCAAAACGTCCATGTGCGTCGCTGGATCGCCCAGATGCATGGCGGCGGGCGCAGCGGCCGCGGCATCGCCCTCATCCTTTCGGGGTGGCGTGGTTTCTATGCCTGGCTGGGCCGCGAGGGCCGGGTGAGCAGCAACCCTGTGCAGGATGTGCGTGCGCCCAAGGCCGCCAAGCCCCTGCCCAAGGCCCTGAGCGTCGACGACGCGGTGCAGCTCGCTGCGCACCGCGACGAGGACGACGATCCCTGGCTGCAGGCGCGCGACGCGGCCATGACCGAGCTGCTCTACAGCAGCGGCCTGCGTGTGAGCGAGCTCACCGGTCTGGACGTGCAGGCGAGCTCAAGCGCCAAGGGCTGGATCGACCTGCAGGCCGGCGAGGCCCATGTGCTGGGCAAGGGCAGCAAACGGCGCAGCGTGCCCGTGGGGGCGGCGGCAATGATGGCGTTGAAGCACTGGCTTTCGGTGCGCGCGCAAGCCGGTGTGCCGGCCGAGCA
>DNQP01000122.1:12485-12740 GCA_003500955.1 Curvibacter sp.
AAGCCGGTGTGCCGGCCGAGCAGCCTGCGCTCTTCATCGGCCGCCACGGCACGCGACTCACGCCGCAGTCCATCTGGCAGCGCCTCAAACGGCGCAGCCTGCAGGCGGGCCTGGCCACGCCGGTGCATCCGCACATGCTGCGCCATTCCTTTGCGAGCCATGTGCTGCAGTCCAGCAGCGACTTGCGCGCGGTGCAGGAACTGCTGGGCCATGCCAACGTCAGCACGACCCAGGTCTACACCCGGCTGGACTTCC
>DNQP01000122.1:12991-13714 GCA_003500955.1 Curvibacter sp.
GACCTGCGCGCCGTGCAGGAGCTGCTGGGCCACGCCCACATCAGCACCACGCAGGTCTACACCCGGCTGGACTTCCAGCACCTGGCCCAGGCCTACGACGCGGCGCATCCGCGCGCGCGTGCCAAGAGTGGCAAGTAAGCCCTAAAAGGTTTCCCAGTCGCCGTCATCGGCGCGGGTGGGCTTGGGCGTTGCTTTCGCGGGCGTCGCAGGGGCCGGGGCCGAGAGGCGCTGGGGCGGTGCGGCGGGTGCGGCGGGTGCGGCGGGTGCGGCGGGTGCGGGCTTCGCAGCTGGCGCACGGACGGGCGTGGCCCGAGGGGGCGCTGACACCGCGGCGGGCGGTGTCGCCTGTCCCGTGTCGCCCGCCAGCCTGAACACGGCCACGGTCTGCACCAGCTCCTGGGCCTGGCTCTTGAGGCTGCTGGCGGCAGCAGCCATTTCTTCCACCAGGGCCGCATTCTGCTGCGTGGTCTGGTCCATGCTCGTGATGGCTTCGCCGACCTGGGCCACGCCCTGGCTCTGCTCGCTGCTGGCGGCGCTGATCTCGCCCATGATGTCGGTCACGCGCCGGATGCTGGCCACCACCTCGTTCATCGTGGCGCCGGCCTGGTCCACCAGGGCCGTGCCCCGGCCGACGCGCTCCACGCTGTCGGTGATCAGGGTCTTGATCTCCTTGGCAGCCTCGGCGCTGCGACCCGCCAGCGAGCGCACCTCGCTGGCCACCAC
>DNQP01000052.1 GCA_003500955.1 Curvibacter sp.
CGCGGCGCTCCCTGCCCCACCGAACCGGCCCCGCGCCAGGCCTGCCTGCGCACCCGCCGCAGCGCCTGGCGCGTCTGGCTGGCCAGTATGGCGCTGTATCTGGTGGGCGGCTGGTTTGCGTTCGTGCTGCCGTGGATCGCGGGTTGATCCCTCCGAGCACAGACGGCTCACCAATTGAAAGCTTGCGGCATCAGCGGGTGCCGCAAGCTTTTCCCCTGCTTGTGCCGATGTCCCTTTGCTCGTCCATGTGATATCAAAATCTTCGTATCCAGGTTCCTGACCGCCATGCTGGCGAGCTCCGCCGATGGACTGTATGTTGAATCTGCGAGTTTCGATGGAGCGCCACTGGCGCTGTGAAGTGCTCACTTGCGCGAACCAACCGGAACCTGATGTGTACGAGTTCGTTCGACGCGGACACGCAGTGGTACTGCGCCGCGATCCCGCTGCGCATCCGTCAACTCCAACCTTGAGGGCTCGCGCTTCTCGGTGCTGAGCGACCGCCATTTGACCGCAAGGGGAGGGTCAGGATCCTGTATCGATCGGCTGCAATCGGCCTGTATACCAGTCACTCTTCAGACCAGTCTGAACTTCTGGTCTGGGTTGACGCAGACTCAAGCACCTATCTCGCCGACAGGGCCTGCGCATGATGCGCAAAGTGATCTGCCATGAAACTCGCGATGAAGTAATAGCTGTGGTCGTAACCCGCATGCCGGCGCAGCGTCAGCGGGTGACCCACCGCCGCACAGGCGGCTTCCAGCAGCTCGGGCCGCAGCTGCTTGCGCAGAAACTCATCCGTCTCGCCCTGGTCCACGAGCAGGGGCAGGCGCTCGCTGGCCGTGGCGACCAGTTCCACCGCATCCCATTCCTTCCACGTGGAAGTGTCGGCACCCAGATAGGCCGTGAAAGCCTTCTGGCCCCAGGGCACTTGCGTGGGCGCGACCACGGGGGCGAAGGCCGAGACGCTGCGGTAGCGGCCGGGGTTGCGCAGCGCGGTGACGAGCGCGCCGTGGCCGCCCATGCTGTGGCCGAAGATGCCGCGCGCATCCGTCGCGGGGAAATTCTGCTCGATGAGCGCGGGCAGTTCCTGGGCCACGTAGTCGGCCATGCGGTAGTGCTGGGCCCAGGGGGCTTGCGTGGCGTTCAGATAAAAGCCTGCGCCTTCGCCCAGGTCGTACGTGTCTTCATTGGGCACGCCGGGGCCGCGCGGGCTGGTGTCCGGGGCGACGAGGATGAAGCCGTGGCGGGCCGCATGCTCCTGCGCGCCGGCCTTGGTGATGAAGGTCTGCTCGTTGCAGGTCAGGCCCGCCAGGTAATAGAGCACGGGGCATTTCTGCCCGTCGACGGCGGCAGGCGGCAGGTAGACGCCGAACTTCATCTCACAGCCCAGGGTGGTGGACTGATGCTTCCAGACTTCCTGGCGGCCGCCAAAGCTGGCGTGGCGCTCGACACGGTTCATTCTTCTCTTCTCCTCGTGGCTCAGTAATGGATGACGGTACGGATGGACTTACCCTCATGCATCAGATCGAAGGCTTCGTTGATGTCTTTGAGTTCGCGCGTGTGGGTGACGAAAGGCGCGAGCTGGATCTCGCCCCTCATGGCGTCCTCCACCATGCCCGGCAATTGGCTGCGGCCCTTGACGCCGCCGAAGGCCGTGCCCAGCCAGCGCCGGCCGGTGACGAGCTGGAAAGGCCGCGTGCTGATCTCCTGCCCCGCGCCGGCCACGCCGATGATGACGCTCTGGCCCCAGCCGCGGTGCGCGCACTCGAGCGCGGCACGCATGACGTTCACGTTGCCGATGCATTCGAAGCTATGGTCCACGCCCCAGGTCGTCATCTCCACGATGACCTGCTGGATGGGCTTGTCGTAGTCCTTGGGGTTGAGGCAATCGGTGGCACCGAAGACCTTGGCCAGGTCGAACTTGCTGGGGTTGGTGTCGATGGCGATGATGCGGCCCGCCTTGGCCTGCTTGGCGCCCTGGATCACGGCCAGGCCGATGCCGCCCAGGCCGAACACGGCCACGGTGTCGCCGGGCTGGACCTTGGCGGTGTTCTTCACCGCGCCCAGGCCGGTGGTGACGCCACAGCCCAGCAGGCAGACCTGCTCATGGTTCGCCTCGGGGTTGATCTTGGCCAGCGAGACCTCGGCCACCACGGTGTATTCGCTGAAGGTGGAGCAGCCCATGTAGTGATAGACCGGCTGACCGCTGTAGCTGAAACGCGTGGTGCCGTCAGGCATCACGCCCTTGCCCTGGGTGGCGCGCACGGCCACGCAGAGGTTGGTCTTGCCACTCTTGCAGAACAGGCACGCACCGCATTCGGCGGTGTAGAGCGGAATCACGTGGTCGCCGGGCTTGACGCTGGTCACGCCCTCGCCCACTTCCATCACCACGCCCGCGCCCTCGTGGCCCAGCACGGCAGGGAACAGACCTTCGGGGTCGTCCCCGCTGAGCGTGAAGGCGTCGGTGTGGCAGACGCCGGTGTGCGTGATCTTCACCAGCACCTCGCCCTTTTTCGGCGGCGCCACGTCGATCTCGACGATCTGCAGGGGCTGGCCCGCGGCAAAGGCGACGGCGGCACGTGATTTCATGGGGGAGGCTCCTGAGACGACAACAGATAAAAAACAAGGACGCGCTGCGGCGTCCGTACTGCGCCCGATTCTCGGGCATCTGCGCCGCGCGGGCTGGCGGCCCCGCGGATAACCCTGAGGGGCCTCCCTACAATACGCCTCGCCCATGCTCACATTCGACCTGCTCAAGACCGAAGGCCACGCACGCCGCGGCCGCCTCACGCTCAACCACGGCGTGGTGGAAACGCCCATCTTCATGCCGGTGGGCACCTACGGCACGGTCAAGGGCGTGATGCCGCGCAGCCTGGAGGAGATGGGCGCGCAGATCATCCTGGGCAACACCTTCCACCTCTGGATGCGCCCGGGCCTGGACATCATGCAGGGCTTCGGCGGCCTGCACGCCTTCGAGCAGTGGCACAAGCCCATCCTCACCGATTCCGGTGGCTTCCAGGTCTGGAGCCTGGGCGCCATGCGCAAGATCAGCGAGGAAGGCGTGCACTTCGCCTCGCCGGTCAACGGCGACAAGCTCTTCATGTCGCCCGAGGTCTCGATGCAGATCCAGACCATCCTCAACAGCGACATCGTGATGCAGCTCGACGAGTGCACGCCCTACTGGCAGGGCGAGAAGGGCAGCGGCCACATCACCAACGAGGCCGAGGCGCGCGTGAGCATGGAATTGAGCCGGCGCTGGGCGCTGCGCTCCAAGGCGGAGTTCGAGCGGCTGGAGAATCCCAACGCGCTCTTCGGCATCGTGCAGGGCGGCATGTTCGAGCACTTGCGCCAGGAATCGCTGGAGGCCCTGGTCGAGATGGATTTCCCCGGCTATGCCGTGGGAGGCGTGAGCGTGGGCGAGCCCAAGGAGCTCATGAACCAGATCATGGCCCACACGCCGCACCGCCTGCCGGCGCACAAGCCGCGCTACCTGATGGGCGTGGGCACGCCGGAAGACTTGGTGCTGGGCGTGCAGTGCGGCGTGGACATGTTCGACTGCGTGATGCCCACGCGCAATGCGCGCAACGGCACCATCTTCACGCGCCATGGCGACCTGAAGCTGCGCAACGCGCGCCACAAGGCCGACTCGCAGCCCATCGACCCCACCTGCACCTGCTACGCCTGTGCAGGCACGGCCGGCGTAAGCTGGAACGACGGTGGCCGCGCCGGATTCAGCCGCGCCTACCTGCACCACCTGGACCGCTGCGGCGAAATGCTGGGCCCCATGCTGAGCACGGTGCACAACCTGCACTACTACCTGAACCTGATGAAGGAAGTACGCGCCGCGCTGGACGCGGGCGCTTTTGCCGCCTTCGTGCAGCAGTTCCACGCCGACCGCGCCCGCGGCATCTAGACCACGGTGTAAGAAATCGGCGCCCTGCGCCGACCCATGGACAGGCGGGGCCGGTGGTAGGCCCTGTATCTCAACGGAGACCCGTCCATGAAGTCCCTGCGCCATGTCCTGGCCCTGCTGGCCCTGCTGCTGAGTGTCGGCAACGCCCACGCGCTCAACATCCAGCCCTACAGCCCCGCCGCCCTGCAAACCGCACAGCAGGCGGGCCAGCCCGTGGCCCTGCATTTCCATGCCGACTGGTGCTCGGTCTGCCGCGCGCAGGACAAGGTCTTCCAGTCCCTCAAGGGCGACGCCAGCCTGCCGCTGACCCTGCTGGTGGTGAACTACGACCAGGAGCGTGAGCTCAGGCGCGCGCTCAAGGTGCGGGCGCAGTCCACGCTCATCGTCTACCGCGGCAACCAGGAAACGCGCCGCTCGGGCGGTGAGACCGAGGCCGCCGCGCTGCGTGGTGCGCTGAAGTCCGCCCTCTGAGACGGGGCCCGCCATGGCCGACCTGACGCTGTCCCATCTCGGCCTGAGCCTGGTGGCCGGCAGCCTGACCACGCTTTCGCCCTGCGTGTTTCCGCTGCTGCCTCTGGTGCTGGGCGGTGCCGTGCAGGCCAACCCGCTGGCGCCGCTGGCCATGGGCGCGGGCATGACGGCCTCGTTCGCCGGCATCGGCCTGCTGCTGGGCGCGCTGGGCCCCGCGCTGGGGGTGGACGCCGACAGCGTGCGCACCCTGGGTGCGGCCCTGCTGATCGCCTTCGGCCTGGTGATGCTGGTGCCTGTGCTCAATGAACGCTTCACGCAGGCCGTGATGCCCATCGCCAGCAGCGCGCAGGCCGCGAGCAGCCGGCTCAACGCGGGTTCGCTGCTGGGCGCGCTGGCGCTCGGCGGGCTGCTGGGTCTGGTGTGGAGCCCCTGTTCGGGTCCGCTGCTGGCCTCGGCGCTGACGCTGGTGGCCAGCGAGGGCGGGGCCGGGCGCGGCGCCTTCGTCCTGGGTCTGTTCGGTCTGGGCGCAGCCGTGCCGCTGATGGCGGCGGCCTATGCCTCGCGCAGCGGCTTCGTGCGCGCACGTGGCTGGGTGCTGATGCACGCCGAGACGCTGAAGAAGGTCTTCGGCGGCCTCATCGTGATGGCTGGCGTGGCCATCCTCACGGGCGCCGACAAGTGGCTCGAAGCGCAAGCGCTCGAGGTGCTGCCCGCATCCTGGGTGCGGCTGAGCACTCTGTTCTAATGACCCGATGCCCGACCACGACACCCTGGCCGCCCTGCGCCCCGACCTGCTGCGCTTTGCGCGCCTGCAGCTGCGCGACGCCGCCGCGGCCGAAGACGTGGTGCAGGAAGCCCTGCTGGCCGCGCTGCAGAACGCGCAGCAGTTTGCCGGGCGCGCGGCCATGAAGACCTGGGTGTTCGGCATCCTCAAGCACAAGATCGTGGACCTGATCCGCCTGCAGAGCCGCAGCACCAATGTCTCTGCGCTCTCGGCCGAGGAGGAGAGCATGGACCAGACCTTCGAGACCCTGTTTCGCGAGAGCGGGCACTGGACGCCGACGGCGCGCCCGCAGAGCTGGGGCGACCCCGAGGCCTGCCTGCGCCAGCAGCATTTCTGGGACGTGTTCGATGCCTGCCTCAACCACCTGCCCGAAAACACCGCGCGCGTCTTCATGATGCGCGAGTTCCTCGGATTCGAAACGCCCGAGGTCTGCCAGACCCTGGGCATCACCGTGAGTAACTGCAACGTCATCCTGCACCGCGCGCGCAATGCGCTGCGCCTGTGCCTGCAGCGCGGCTGGTTCGCGCCGGGAGAAGCACCATGCTGAGCTGCAAGGAAGTCAACGTCCTGCTCTCCGAAGCCCAGGACCGCCCACTGGCCCTGCGCGAGAAGCTGCCGCTGCGCCTGCACCTGGCCATGTGCCAGGGCTGCCGCAATTTCGAGAAGCAGCTCGATCTCCTGCGCCAGGCCAGCCGCGGCTATTTCCGCCGCGACGACGACACACCGAACTGAGCGCCTTGGCGCCAGGTGCCGGCCGATCTCAGCCGAGCCGCTGGAGTTCGAACACTTCGGCGTAGGGCTGATCCGCCTGCACCGCGCGGGCCGATTGCTGGTTGAGACCCAGCACGCGCGCATCGAAGCCATGCCCACGCGTGTTGAGATTGCGCTGGTGCTGGGAGGCATGAAAACGCAGGAGCTCGGCCTTCCAGCGCGCGGTGTCTTCATCGAAGGGCGTGTACAGGTCCTGGTGCATGGCCAGGGTCTTGGCGTCCTGGTTGAGCCAGGCCCACAGGGGGTAGTGCATCTGCCGCGCCACGGCGGCGATCAGCGCATAGGTACGCTGGTGGGTCACGTTGCTGTCGTTGCCGTGCGGCAGAAAGACACAGTGCGGTTGCTGCTCGACGAGCAGGCGTTGCACGGTGGCGTGGTTGGCGTCGTCGAGGCGCGGGTTACCGCCCTCGTCGTTCGGTAGACGTAAAAACTCAAGCTGTGCCGCGGGCAAGCCGAAGCAGGCGCAGCTCGCCATCTGCTCCCGCTCGCGCAGCGCGGCCTTGGCCGCATCGGTCTGCGCGCCGGCATAACCGGTCTCGACACCGCTGGCGCCCGTGGTGCAGACCGCGAGGTGCAGGTGCGTGCCCTGCGCCTGCAGGCGGCGCAGGGTGATGGCGATGGCGTCGAAGTCGTCCGGATGGGGCGCGAGCACCAGCGCCGACAGGCCGCGGGGCAAGGCCAGGGTGTCCAGGGACACCGGGCCATGCCCCGGGGCCCGGGTCTGCGCGTGCACCGCCCCGAGGGCGGCGTCGAGCGCGCGCAAGCCTGCGCTCATCACGTCGTCACTTGAAATGATCGCGCAAGACCCAGGCAAAGGCCGCAAACAGCGCGACCGCCACGAGAAGGAAATAGAGCCCCCAGGGCTTCTTCTTCTCGGCGTAGGGATCGGTCAGTGCGCGCTCGGCGTTGTGCGGCAGTTCGGCCAGCTGGGTCAGCGAGGTGCCGAAGGGGATGTTGATCTTGGCGCGCGCGTTGATGGCCCAGCCATTGGCGTCGAGGATGGGGCCCAGGTTGCGGCTGCGCAGCTTGAACCAGGCCAGGATGACGGCGGGGCCCGAGATCGCCAGCACCAGGCCGGCGATGGCGATAGGCCACTGCCACCAGACCAGGGAGAAGAAACCGGAGAGCACGGCGGCCAGGGCCGAGCCGATGGCGCCCAGGGCCAGGCCGATGGCGGCGAAGATACCGGCGAACTTCGCGACGTCGAACGGCGCGGGCGGCGGCGGGGGCGTGGCGGGTGCGGCAGCGACGCTGCCCACCTTCTTGCCGCTGTCGACGGCGGCGGCGGTGAGCTTGTCGTCCGAGGCCTTGGCCTTGTTCGCGGCGATCTTCTGCAGCTGCTCGCCGACAAAGCGCGCCAGGCGCTTGTAGGGCGACCAGAAGGCCTGGCGCAGGCTGATGGGGTGCTCGACGATCTTGGTGATGGTGGCGTTCCAGTCGCGGCCCTGGCGGTCGTAGAACACGCCGTTGCGGCCCACCATGAGCTGGTCGGAGTCGCCGGCGGTGAAAGCCGCGGCAATGCTGAGCTTGTCGCCGCCGCGCACGCAGTCGCAATACACCAGGCAGATGCGCGCCAGCGAGGCCAGCGCCGCGTGGCGGCCGGCATCGTTGACGGCCACGCAAAGCTCGGCCGAGCGGCTGTCCAGATAGAGCGTGCCGACCTGGAAGCTGGCCTTGCCCTGGCGGGTGTAGAAGTCGCGGAAGGCGACGAAGTTGTTGGCCAGGGTCTGCAGGTCGCGCACGTAATGTGCGAGCTTTTCCAGCTGGCGGATGCCCTCGCCCTCGGCCGCCACATCGGGCTTGGCCGCGAGCCAGGCCGCGTAGGGGGCGAGCTTGTCCTTGACGGTCTGCCAGTCGGCCTCGGTCAGCAGGGCACGCTCGCCCAGCAGGGGCCGCACCGCGGCGTCGCGCAGCGCGGCCATGCGCGCGGTCCAGGCCGGGTTCAGCCCCGAGCCCAGAGGCAATGCGGCGCCCGGGTGCACGCGCGCCAACGGCAGCGCGGCCACGCCTTCGGTGTCGGTCTTGAGCGTGGCCGTGCCCAGCGCGGCCAGCGTGGCGTCGGCGGCGTTGAGCGCCGTGCCGGCGCGCTCGTCGTAGGCCGCGAGGCGGCAACGCACGAACCAGTCTTCCACCTTCTCGGCCACGTCGGCCAGCGCGGCGTGGGCCACGGCCGTGGCCTCACCCAGCGGTCGGGCGCTGGCGCCCGCGGCCTCCCAGGCGGCCAGCGCGCGCTGGGCATGGCGCGCCTGCGCGGCGCGCGCGGCCTCCACCGTGATCATCCCGTCGCTGCTGCCCAGGTGGGCGAGCAGCTCGCGCGCCGCGGCGACGATGACCGCGCCTTCCTCGTCGTCGGCACGGATGGCGGCCAGCGGCACGCCGGGCAGCTTGGCCACCAGCACCTCGGGATCCTGCAGCCGGGCGCCGGCCCATTGCACGGCGGCGATCAGCTCGGGCGCGCGGACCTGGCCGTCACCGTCGCTGTCGACGAAAGACAGCGTGCGCGCATCGAACTCGATGCCCTGCACGGGGCAGGACAGCGCGACCCAGAGCTTCTGGTCGAGCGCGCCGATGTGCAGCAGCTCGGCCGCGGTGTCCAGGCGGACCTGGTCAAAACCGCCGGCACGGAAAAAACGCCAATGGGGCAGGTTGGGGGTCATGGATACGCTCCCGGTGTGGTTGTGCAGTCCATCTTAACCAGAGCGGCGAGGGCATGCACCGCAGGGGTGGACAGGCGGGTGGCAGCGAGGGTATGCCCCAGCTTGCGTTCAGGGCCTGCCGCCCAGCTGCTGCACGATGTGCGCGGACATGCCGCGCGCGAGCTCGTCCTCGCCGATGAAGACCTCGCCCAGGCTTTCCTTGCGCAGCAGCTCGGCCTCTTCCTCGTTGTGGGTGCGCAGCACCACCTGGATCTCGGGGTTGAGCGTGCGCGCGATCTCGACCATGTTGCGCACGTTCACCGTATCGGGGATGGCGATGACCAGCATGGCCGCGCGTGTGACATGGGCCTGGATCAGCACCTCGGGCGTCTGCGCGTCGCCGCTGACGGCGGGCACGCCCTTCTTGCGCAGCGCATCGACGATCTCGCGGTTCTGCTCGGCCACCACATAGGGAATGTGCCGCTCACGCAGCGCATGCGCGATGCGCCGGCCCACGCGGCCATAGCCCACCAGCACCACCTGCTTGCTCAGCAGCTTGGGGTCGGTGCTCATGGGCAGCTCGGCCAGCGGGTCGTCGCGCTGCTCGAGCTTGCGCGCCAGCGCCGAGCGCGCCAGGATCCAGCGCCGCGCGGGCTCGACGGCCGCGAACAGCGCCGCATTCAGGGCGATGGAGATCAGCGCGCCGGCGAGCACCAGGCTCTGGCCCTCCACCGGCATGAGCTTGAGCGCCACGCCCATGCCGGCCAGGATGAAGGAGAACTCGCCGATCTGCGCCAGGCTGACGCCGACGATGAGCGCGGTGTTCAGCGGATAGCGGAACAGCAGCACCAGGGCCACGGCGGCCAGCGTCTTGCCCAGCAGGATGATGGCCACCACAGCCAACAGCTTGACGGGCTGCTGCACGATGACCATGGGGTCGAACAGCATGCCGACCGAGACGAAGAAGAGCACGGCAAAGGCGTCACGCAGCGGCAGCGACTCGTCGGCCGCGCGGTGGCTGAACTCGGATTCGCGCATCATCATGCCGGCGAAGAAGGCGCCGAGCGCGAAGGACACATCGAAGAGCTTGGCCGCGCCGAAGGCCACGCCCAGGGCCACGGCCACGATGCTCAGCGTGAACAGCTCCTGCGAGCCCGTGCGCGCCACCCACCACAGGGCCTTGGGCAACACGCGCCGGCCCACCACCAGCATGAGCACGATGAAGGCCGTGACCTTGGCCAGGGTCAGGCCCACGGTCTCCCAGATGTCGCTGGCGGTGGCGACTTCGTTCACCGGCTGCGCGACCGAACCGAGCAGGCCGGCCAGGGCCGGCAGCAGCACCAGCACCATGACCATGACCAGGTCTTCCACCACCAGCCAGCCGACGGCGATCTGGCCGTTGATGGACTTGAGCAGGCCCTTGGCCTCGAGCGCGCGCAGCAGCACCACGGTGCTGGCCACCGACAGGCACAGGCCGAAGACCAGGGCGCCGCCCAGGCTCCAGCCCCAGAGCAGGGACACGCCCAGGCCCATGACCGTGGCCACCGCGATCTGCACGATGGCGCCGGGCACGGCGATGCGGCGCACAGCCAGCAGGTCCTTGAGCGAGAAATGCAGGCCCACGCCGAACATCAGCAGCATGACGCCGATCTCGGCCAGCTGGCCGGCCAGGCCCACGTCGGCGACGAAGCCGGGGGTGAAGGGCCCGCACACGATGCCGGCCAGCAGATAGCCCACCAGCGGCGGCATGCGCAGCTGCGCCGCGATCAGGCCGAACACCATGGCGAGACCGAAGCCCACGGCGATGGTGGCGATCAGGCTGACGTCATGGGGCATGGGGCGGGCGTCCGGGCTGAGGGGTGAAGGATTTTTGAAGATAACCCAATTCCGCCGCACACCCGGCGGTTGCGAGAAATGTCCGCAGCGCCGGTCGGTGACCGGCGCCAAGGTTCAGGGCTGCTGCTGATCCAGCGGCGGCGGCAGATCGTCGCCGGCCAGGCGGCGGCGGAACAGCGCCGCGCGCGCCAGCACGATGGTGG
>DNQP01000045.1 GCA_003500955.1 Curvibacter sp.
ATCGCGGATCTGCTCGCGCGTGGCCTCGGTGCGCACCGACATATAGCCCACCGGCTGGCCGTTCTGCATCAGCGGTGTGGCATTGGCGATGACCCAGTAGTGGTCACCGTCCTTGCGGCGATTCTTCACCGCCGCCGACCAGGGCTTGCCCGCCTGGATCGTGGCCCACATGTCGCGGAAGGCTTCCTCGGGCATGTCCGGGTGGCGGATCAGGTTGTGCGGCTGACCCAGCAGCTCTTCCTTGGTGTAACCGCTGACCTCGATGAAACGCGGGTTGCAGTAGGTGATGCGGCCCTTGGTGTCGGTGGTCGAGACCAGGGTCTCGCCGGAAGGGAAGGGGTATTCGCGGTTGCTGATGGGCAGGTTGGTGCGCATGGTGGCTCCTTTGCTTTTGACGCGCGTCAAATCGATGGTAAGGGGGATGGCAAGGTGTTGTCACGCACGACTTGCGGTAGTTCATAGCGGCTGGGCAGGCCGGCGTGGTCCCGCTGCAACCACTCGCCGAAGGCGGCGGCGGGCAAAGGACGGCTGATCAGGTAGCCTTGCAGGCTGTCGCAGCCCAGGGCCCAGGTCCGCCCCAGCTGACCGGTGGTCTCGACCCCTTCGGCGACCGTGCGCAGGCCCAGGGTGCGGGCCATGGTCACCACGGCTTGCAGAATAGCTTCGTCTTTTTCCGAGTGCTCCAGATCACGCAGGAAGCTGCGGTCGATCTTGAGCGCGTCGATGGGCAGCCGGCGCAGATTGCCCAGCGAGGAATAGCCCACGCCAAAGTCGTCCACGGCAATCTGCACGCCCAGGGCCCGGGCACGCACCAGCGTGCGCAGCATCTGTGTGCTTTCGCCGCACAGCGCGGTCTCGGTGATCTCCAGCTCCAGGCGCTGGGGCGCAATGCCATGGTGCTCCAGCGCCGCGCGCAGCAGATCGACGTAGTCGTCGCAGAGCTCGACGGGTGAAACATTGACCGAGACACGCGGCACCGCAATGCCCTGGCGGTCCCAGCAAGCCAGTTGCGCCAGGGCCTGGTCCAGCACCGCCAGCCCGATGGCGCCGATGAGGCCACACTCCTCGGCCAGCGGAATGAAGCGCTCCGGCGAGACCAGGCCCATGCGCGGATGCTGCCAGCGCACCAGGGCCTCGACCCCGCGCAGACCGAGGTCGTTCAGCCCGATCAGGGGCTGGTACCAGACGGTCAGTTCGCCCAGGGCGATCGCCTCGTCCAGATCGTTTTCCAGTGCGAGCCGGGTCTCGGCGTGCGCGTCCAGGGCCGGGGTGAACAGCGTCGCACGGCCGCCGCCCAGACGTTTGGCCTCGTACATGGCCAGATCGGCGTGGCGCATCAGCGCCTCGACCGCGCCATGCTGGGGGTAGATCGCCACACCGACGCTGGCGCCCAGGTGCAGCTTGCGGCCGGCCAGCTCGAAGGGCTGGGCCAGGATCTGGACCAGCTTGGAGGCGAGCGCCTCGGCCTCCTGCTCGTGCGCCAGCTCGGGCATGAGCACGGCGAACTCGTCGCCGCTGAGGCGCGCCACGGTGTCGGACTGGCGCAGGGTGCCGCGCAGGCGCTCGGCGGCCAAAGCCAGCAGACGGTCCCCGATCTCGTGGCCCAAGGTGTCGTTGACCCATTTGAAGCGGTCGAGATCCAGAAACAGCACGGCGAAGCGCTCGCTGCGCCGCCGGGCCTGCCGCTCCTGCACGCCCAGACGGTCCAGGAAAGTGCAACGGTTGGCCAGGCCGGTCAGCGGGTCCTGGGCGGCGAGTTGCCGCAGCTGGGCCTCGGCGCGGCCGCGTTGCTGCACCGTCCGATCGAGTTCCTCGACCCTGCGCCGCAAGTCGATCTCGGTCTGCACACGGCCCGCGAGCAGACGCAGGCCCTCGCGCTGCGCGGCGTTCAGCGTGCGCTCGCGGGTATCGAAGACGAACAGCGAGCCCAGGGGCTCGCCCTGCGGTCCGCTCAGTGCCACGCCGGCGTAGAAACGCAATCGGGCGCCGCTGCGCACCAGCGTCTGGGCTTGCCAGTCGGGTCCCTCCTGGGCGTCACCGCCCTCGACCACGCCGCCGTCACCCGCGTGGCGTACGCAGAACTCCATGCAGCGCTCGGCCTCACGCGCCGTCAGGCCATGGGGCGAGAGCTGCCACTGCTGCTCCCCATCGCGGTGGGCGACCAGGACGATGGGCACCTCCAGGACCAGGCAGGCCAGGCGGATCACCTCGTCGAAGCGGACGGGGGCGGCAGGGGTTGACGGCAGAGGCAAGAGCTCGGGCTCGGGCTCGACCCGGAGCGGGGGCAGCCAGCTGTACAGATGCTGCAGGCAGGCCGGTACGTCACGGCTTTTGTCGTAATAGCCGGCGGCGCCGAGTTCGGCGCAGCGCTGGCGCAGCGGCTCGCTGAGGTTGTTGGTGAGGATCAGCACCTGGCAGACGCAACCCTCGGCACGCAGGCGCTCCAGCAGGCGCACGCCATTGCCCTGGGCCAGCCCGAGATCGAGCACGATGGCCTGGGGCCGCTCACGCTGAATCAGGGCCAGGGCCTCGTTTTCGGTGCTCGCGGTGCCCTGCACCTGGATGCGCGGCTCCTGCGCCAGCAGACGCAGCAGCTGCTCGCGGATCAAAGGCGCGTCCTCGACGACGACTAGGTTCATGGGCTCCCCCGGTGTTTGGAACCCTGACTGTCGTCGAAGCCCCGGGGGCTGCCCAGCAGCCATGGCCGAAGCGCGCGTAGGCCGCGCCGGATAGCTTTGTCGTCCTTGTCCTACAAGCCCGGCAGATCGAGGCCGTGGTGGATGCAGTAACGGGCGAGATCGGCATTGCTCTGCGCACCGATCTTCTCCAGCACCCGGGTGCGGTAGGTGCTGACCGTCTTGGGCGAGAGGTGCATGCCCGCCGCGATGTCGGCCACCCGGCGCCCCGCGGCCAGCTGCAGCAGGACCCGGTACTCCTGCGCCGAGAGTTGCTCATGGGGCGGGCCATCGCCGCCGCCGTTGAGCCGGTCGGCCAGGTGCTCGGCCAGGTCCGCCGAGATGTAGCGGCCGCCAGCCAGCACGCGCTCCACCGCACCAACCAGCTCGCCTGCGGCGCGGTCCTTGGCGAGGTAGCCGGCGGCGCCGAGCTTGAGCACGCGCTGCGCGTAAGCCGCCTCGTCGTTGAGGCTGAGCACCAGCACGCGCAGTCCCTCGCGCGCGCGCAGCAGGTGCGAGACCGGCTCCAGGCCCTCGGTGTCCGGGAGGTTGAGGTCCACCAGCGCCAAATCCACAGCCTCGTGGCGCACGCGCTCCAGCGCCTCCTTCAGCGTGCCGGCCTCGCTGCAGCGCGCGTCAGGCCAGCGTTGCAGCAGCAGCTGCTGCAGACCGAAGCGAAAGATCGGATGGTCCTCAAGAAGCAGGATGTGCATGGTCGTCGTCTGGATCGGAGGTGGCGCTCAGCGGAAGCACGATGCAGACGCGGGTGCCCCCCGTTGCACCGGCCTCGATGCTACAACGTCCGCCGAGCAATGCCACCCGCTCGCGCATGCCGGTCAGGCCCAGGGCGCCGGGACGCGTGGGCTCGATGCCCGGGCCCACACCATCGTCGGCGATCTCGTAGCGGTAGGCCTCGTCCACCACCTCGCCACGGATGCGCACCTGTTGGGCGCCGGCGTGGCGCTGCACATTGGTCAGCGCTTCCTGGGTCACGCGGTACAGGGCCAGCGCCTGCTCGGCGCTCAGCCGCTGCGCCTGCGCGAGATCGACCTCGGCCTTCAGGCCGCTCACCGCACTCATCTGCTGCGCCAGATGCTGCAGCGCCGCCAGCAGGCCCAGATCGTCGAGCAAAGGGGGTCGCAACTCGGCCGTGATGCGGCGCGTGCTCTGGATGCCGAGCTCGAGCGCGCGCTCCAGCCCCCGGGCCTGGCCCTGGGGAAAGGCAGAAGCAGGCAATGAGGCGCAGATCAGCTGGATGGCGGTGAAGACCTGGCCGATCTGGTCGTGCACCTCGCGCGCCAGCCGTCGGCGCTCGGCCTCCACGGCACGGTTTTCCTCCAGGGCAAAACGCGCCAGACGCGCATTGGCCTGGGCCAGTTCGGCCGTGCGCGCCGCCACTTCGCGGTCCAGGCCGGTGTTGGCCTCTTGCAGGGCCTGCGCCAGCCGCAGGCGGCGCAGGTGTTCGCGCAACAGCAACAACAGGGCCGCCAGCAGCAGCAGTGTGGCACAGCCGGCCGCCACGCTGGCCCAGAGATCGGCACGGGCGCGGGCGCGCGCGACCTGCGCCGTGTAGTCATTGATCCGGGTCGCCTGCTGCAGATCGAGCTGATCGAACAGGACACGGATGCGGTCCATGACCTGCCGGCCCTCCTCCAACGCCGACAGCTCCATCGGCAGGGCAGACCGGCGCCAGTCCCGGCGCTGCTGGACCACGCGGTCGGCCAGCGTCACGCGCTGGTTCATCAAGGCCAGCACCTCGGGCCAGGTCCAGGGCGGGGGCAGCTGCGCGCCCAAGAGGTTGCCGAGCAAGAGCTGGCGGCCCGGCAGCTCGCGGCGGGCCAGCTCATAAGGTTCCAGATAAGACTCACGCCCGGTGATGAAGTAGCCGCGTGCCCCGGTCTCCAGGTCCTTGAACAGGGACAGGGTCTCGACCAGCACGAGGCGCCCCCGGTAGGCTGCCGCCCGCTGGTCCGTGAGCGTCGTCACTTCGGCCAGCACCGCACGCGCATAGCTCGCCGCGGCCAGCACCACGAGCGCGGCCATCCCGATCAAGGCCAGGGCGGGAAGGAGTTCTCGCAGGCTGTGTCGCAGTCGGGGCAAAGGCATCGGCATCGGCTGGATTGGAGCCACCATGCTAACGCCTCCGCGCCGGTCTGGCAGCCCCTACTGCATGGAGTGCAGGCCGATGCGGTTGCCCTCGGTATCGACCGCCAGGGCCATGTAGCCATAGGGGCCGAGCGAAGTCTTGGGTTGCTCGAGCCGGCCGCCGTAATGCGCTACACGCGCAGCCTCGACGGCGCAGTCCGCACAGCTGAAATAGACCAGGGTGCCGCTGCCGCCCGGACGCATGCCGGGCATCTTGGCCAGCGTGCCCGAGGCACCGTAGCCGTCCTGGTTCATGGCAAAGGCCCACATCTCCAGGCTGCTGTCGCCGTCCGGGCTCTCCAGCCGCGTGAGTTGCACGCCGAGCAGGCCCTGATAAAAAGCCTTGGCACGCGTCATGTCATTCACATAGATTTCAAACCAGCCAACGGGATTGTTCATACCGAATCTCCTGCAAGGTAGGGACGAAAGGGGGGCCTCAATCCGCGGCCGAGGCCTGCGCACGCGCCAGCAGCAGTTCGCGCTCACGCTGGTTCTGGGTCAACGCTGCGGCGCGCTCGAACTCGGCCCTTGCTTCGGCATGGCGGCCCAGCTTGTGCAGCAGGTCGCCGCGCACGCTGGGCAGCCACTGGTAGGCCTGCAGGGCCTTTTCGTCGCGCAGGGTGTCGAGGATAGCCAGGCCCGCCGCCGGGCCGTAGGCCATGGCCACCGCCACGGCGCGGTTGAGCTCGATCACCGGCGAAGGGGTGGTCTGCGCCAGCGCTTCGTACAGCGCCGCGATGCGCGCCCAGTCGGTCTGCGCGGCCTCGTGCGCACGCGCGTGACAGGCGGCAATGGCGGCCTGCAGCGCATAGGGCCCCAGGGTCTCGCCATGCTGCGCACACAAGGCGTCGGCGCGCGCCAGCGCGTCCAGACCGCGACGGATCAGCAGGTGATCCCATTGCGCGCGGTTCTGGTCTAGCAGCAGCACGGGGCGGCCTCGGGCATCGGTGCGCGCTGCCATGCGCGACGCCTGCAACTCCATCAGCGCCTGCAGACCCAGTACCTCGGGCTCGGCGGGCGCGAGCGCGGCTAGCATACGGCCCAGGCGCAAAGCTTCCTCGACCAGCGCCGGGCGCATCCAGTCCTCGCCCGCGGTGGCGGTGTAACCCTCGTTGAAGACCAGGTAGACCACCTCGAGCACCGAGGCCAGACGCTCGCCCAGGGCCGCTCCGCGCGGCAGCTCGTAAGGCACTTTCGCCTCGCTCAGCGTGCGCTTGGCGCGCACGATGCGCTGCGCCAGCGTGGCCTCGCTGACCAGGAAGGCGCGCGCGATCTCGTGCGTGCTCAGGCCCGCGATGAGCTTGAGCGTGAGCGCGGCGCGCTGCTCGGGCACCAGCACCGGATGGCAGGCCGTGAAGATCAGACGCAGCATGTCGTCGCCGATGGTGTCGGCGCGCCGGGCATCGATGCCCTCGCTGATGTCGGGCTCCACCAGCGCCTCCTGCGCCTCCAGGTCCAGCCCCACCTGCGCCATCACCTCGCCCTGCACCTTGTGACGGCGCAAGAGGTCCAGCGCGCGGTGCTTGGCCGTGGTCATGAGCCAGGCACCGGGCTTGTCGGGCAGGCCGTCACGCGGCCAGTGTTCGAGCGCCGCCACCAGCGCGTCCTGCGCCACCTCCTCGGCCTGACCGATGTCGCGCAGCATGCGCGCCACGGCCGCGACGATGTGCGCGGACTCGATGCGCCAGACGGCGGCAATGGTGTCATGGGTGGCGCTGTGCATGCGCTGGCTTCAATGGGCGGCGGTGGTCTGGGCGGCAAAGGCGGCCTCGTCCATATAGGCCAATTCCCAGATATGGCCGTCCGGGTCTTCGAAGCCGTGCTGGTACATGAAGCCATGGTCCACGGCTGTGCGCGGCACCTTGCCGCCCGCGGCCCAGGCCTTCTTGACCATGGCATCTACCTCGTCGCGGCTCTCGCAGGACAGGCACACCAGCACCTCGGTGCCCTCGCGGGCATCGACCACGGGTTTGGCCGTGAAGCCGGCGAAAAACGGCTGGCTCAGCAGCATGACGTAGATGTTCTCGCCCACGACCATGCAGGCGGCCTTCTCGTCGGTGAACTGCGGGTTGAAGCTGTAGCCCAGGGCGGCGAAGAAAGTCTTGGAGCGCTCCAGGTCCCGCACGGGCAGGTTGACGTAGATCTGACGGTTCATGGTGATGTTCTCCGATCCTGTGTTAGTCGCGTTCGGCCAGTTGCTGCAGGGCTGCGAGGCCCGCTTCAAAATCCTTGCCGATCATGGCGTCCATGTCGAAGATCAGACCCATGAGTTTGGCGATGTAGGGGCAGTTGCCGCGCATGGCCCAGGTGACTTCAGTGCCGCCGGCCTTGGGCACCAGCGTGAAGGTGATGTCGTTGTGCGCTTCCATGGGCGCGCTCATGTCCAGGCGCATGCCGACCTGCTGCGGCGTGCTTGCCGTGATGGTGAGGCTGCCCTCACCCACCTCGCTGTTGCCCTTGAAGGCGTAGCGCGCACCCGGGCCGGCGGCGGGGCCGCTGTAGCTGGACTGCATGGCCGGGTCCTTCTTGTCATAGGGGTTCCAGCGGTTGAAGGCGCGCAGGTCGTTGATCAGCGCGCGCAGCTGCTCGGGCGGCGCCTGGATCTGGCGGCTGCGGTGCACGGTGAAGGTGTCGGGCTGGGTGAAGGGCAGCAGCAGCAGGCCGGCCAGCAGCACGGCCACAGCGATGAGGATCTTCTTGAGCATGGTGTGTCCCCCTCAGGCCGCCTTCGGCATCACGTCGGCGAAGTCTTCCATCTCGTAGAGGCGCCGCACCTCGATCTCGGCCGCCAGGCCCTCCCCCACGGGATTGGGGAAACGGCGCGTCCACTCCAGCGCCTCTTTGCGGCTGCGCACCTGGATGAGGGTGTAGCCCGCGATCAGCTCCTTGCTTTCGGTGAAGGGGCCGTCGATCACGCGGCGGCTATGGCCTTCGTAGCGGATGCGCCAGCCCTGGGACGTGGGTGCCAGGCCCGTGGCGTCGAGCAGCACACCGGCCTGGGCCAGCTCCTCGTGGAACTTGCCCATGATGGCGATCAGCTCGCTCATATTGGGGGGGAACACCCCGCTTTCGGACTGCGGCGTGGCTTTGACGATGATCATGTAACGCATGTCGACTCCTTGTGTGTCTTCCAGCCTCGGTTTGGCGGCTGATACATGCACGACGAAAGAGCGCCTGCGATTTCGACCACAGCGGGTCGAAAATATTTCCGTATAGGGCGTTAGCGAGCGCTCAGTTCTCGTAACAGGGCGCGGTCTCCCGCACCTCCACCGTGCACCATTCGGCGGCCGGGCATTGCCGCGCGAGCTCCAGCGCTTCCTCGCGGGTCTGGCAGTCGACCAGGAAGAAGCCGCCCACCATTTCCTTGGCCTCGGCAAAGGGGCCGTCGGTCAACGAGGCCCGGCCCTGGCGCACCTGCACGCGCGTGGCGTGTTCCTGGGAAGCCAGGGACTCCACAGCCAGCAGCTGGCCGCGCGCACGCAACTCGTCGGCAAACTGGAGCATGCGGCCATAGACCTCGCGGCCTTCGGCTTCGCTGCGGGTGCGGCGCTGGCCCGTGGGTTCGACCATCATCAGCATGTAAGGCACGACAACTCCCTGTTTCTGCGGACGGGAAAGGCAAACATCATAGCGAGCACGCCTGACGCGCAGATGCCGCCACCGGTATGCCGAGACCGGGATCTGTCTCGACGTCGCATAGCCTGCTGGGTCGGCAGGAGGCCGCAGCGCATCGCCGCGCTGACGGCAGCACGGGGTGACGGTGGCTGGCGCATGGAGCTGCCAGCCCTCGCGCCCCTGAATATCCGTCGCGCCTGCGGCGACCTTCGATCACGGGTCATTTGTGAGCGCTGAGTGTGCCCATGAACGCCACCAGATCCTTGATCTCGGCCTCGCTGAGTGTGATCGGGGTTCGCTCAACATGCGTGCCGGCCGACGCGCCACCATGGTGGTGCACCAGCTCGGAGCGCCCGACGGCGGCATGCGGCGCGGCGATGTAGTGGCGCACCACCTGCTCCAGCGTGGCGAACTGGCCCGCGTGCATGTACGGCGGTCTGTCGGCGACCCCGCGCAGCCCGGGCGTCTTGAACGCACCCTCCAAGCCCGGGTCATCGGTGACCATGAAACGCAGCTCCTGGCACTGTGCCGGCTGCGCGTCGCTGTAAGGCCCCAGACAGTTGAACTCATCGGTCTGCACCGCCGCAAGAGCGCCGGCCCGCCCCCGGTCAGGCCGAGCCCGGTCGCGCGGCGGCACGCCGGTGTTGTGGAAATGCTGGTCGGTGAACAGCGGGCCCTGGTGACAGCTCACACACTGCGCCTTGCCGATGAACAGCCTCAGGCCCCGCACCTCATCCGCGCGGAGCATCTGGCCGGCGGCGCGTTCGCCGCGCAGCACGGCATCAAGGTAGCCGTCCAGGCGTGTCGGCACGATCGGCAGCGACTTCTCGTACGCCGCGATGGATTTGCCGATGTTCGCGAACACCCGCGACACCTCGTCACGGCGTCGTGCGTCGAGCGTCGACCAAGCCGCCCGCTCGGCGGCACTGCCCTGAGGACCGGCATCGGCCGGCAGGCCTTCCAGTCGCGGTAATGCGCCGAACACCGCCTCGTAGCTGGGCCGGTAGTTCGTGGCCACGACATGGGCAAGCCGGGTCCGGTTGGTTCCATGTTCCATCGGGTCTTCCAGCGGGCCCAGGGCCTGGGCCCACAGGCTGTCTTTGCGACCATCCCAGAACAGCCAGGTGGCATGACCCGCGCCGACGATGGGCATCGCGCGGCGCGTTCCGGTGCCGAGGCCTCGGCTCACGGCCAGGCCATCCTGGAACTGCTTGCTCGGCACGTGACAGGTCGAACAGGCAACGGCCCCGTTGCGGCTCAGCCGCGTATCCTCGAACAGGCGACGCCCAAGCTCGACGGCCGCCGGCTGCCGTTCCACCGCGTTCGAGGGATCGGCCGGCACGGACGGCAGCCGCTGCAGGCTCAGCGAGGCCAACACGGCTTTCTCGTCCGCACGCCAGCGCACCGGTCCCGCCATGGGCTCGCCTGTTTCGCCAGCTCCGGCGATCGACAGGGTCAGCCCTGCCCCCAGCATGGCGATGAGCGTGGCGAGAGCCCAGGTCCCCGTGTGTCGTCGACGCATCGTCATCGCCTCACCGTGTGTTGGGTGTCGTCGGGCCGGCGGCCACGGGGGCCTGCGTCACCACCGTGTTGAAGGTGACCTGGTCGACGCCCGGAGGCCCGTCGATGAAAAGCTTGATCTCCCACCACCCTGTCATGCTGAACTTCATGCCCTCGATGAGGTAGCTGCCGTCGGGAAATTCGCGCGTCACCCGCGGCCGGGTCGGAAGGCCGTGGCCGTGCTGCGGCATGCCGCCGTCGACGCGAATACGGGCCTGCGAAACCGGTGTGCCGGACGGCGTGCTGAGCTTGACCTGCCACGTATGCAGCTGGTTGATCGCCGCGGGCCGCTCCGGCGGCTCCAGGGTGACCAGGTACTTTCCTTCCGCACTCGTGCGGGTGAGCTCGAGGTCTTTGGGTGGCGACATGCAGCCTGCGGTGAGGGCGAGCGCGGCGATCGATAGCGTGGTGGCGATGAAACGGTTCATGGCAGAGTTCCCGGTGAAGTTGAGGTGCTAGGCAAGCCCATGGACCGCGCGATGCGGCGTAGGGCTGCCCTCACTGTCGGTTCAGATCGGGACGGCGACCAGCGGGAAGCGACCAGGGGTCGAGGAAAGGTCGGGAGCTGTCGGGATCGACGACCGAAAGGTCACGCGGCGTTGCGCTGATTGACCGTGATCCACCACCTGGGCATGTCCTGGCCTGGTCGCCCATATCCACCCGACCACCCGCCCGCTTGATCGACATCGCAGGCTGTTGAGAGCTCGTTTGCGACGGCTCATCGCAAACCGGTGTCCTCCCGGGCCGAGACCCACGAGACTTGCCAGGCCGCCACCACCGCGGCTGATTCAGGACCCCGAACCCAGGCCCCTCCCGAAAGGCACCCACCATGCATGCTCTTCTCAAATGGATCGCGCACTTCCTCCGACATCGGCCGCAGCCGAGTCGCGAGGAGCGCTACCTCGCACAGTCGGTCGACGCACAGGACCTGGAGGTCCGGCTCCAGGCGCTGGAGCGGACGCGGACCTGAGCCCGCGCCATGCTCGGGCGTCAGGCACATCCGGGCTACATCGGCCGGAAGAGATGGCCGAACGCGCGGCTGACCTTCAGCGGGCGCTGCAGGCCCCGCAAGGCCAGGCTGTAGTGGCCATTCTCGTCACGCGTCGCGCTGAGGATGGCGTTCGAGTTGACGAGCACGCTGCGATGGACCTGCAGGAAGTCGCTCGAATCGATGCGTGCCATCAGCTCGCGCAGGCTCATGCGTACGAGCACCTCCCCCGCTGACGTCACCACATTGACGTACTTGTCGGTCGCCTCGAAACACAGGACTTCGGTCACCGGAATCATGCGCACGGTATTGCCCACGCCGGCGCGGATGACCTTGATCCGTTCGCCGGCCGGGACGGAAGGCGTGGTCATGGCCTGTACACGGTGCATCAAATCGGCGCGCGCCCCGGCGGCGGGTGGCGCGGACCGCCCTGCGATGCGGGCCTGCAGCCGGGTCACCGTCTGCTGCAGGCGCTCGGCGGTCACCGGTTTGAGCAGGTAGTCCACGGCGGCTCGCTCGAACGCAGCGACTGCGAACTCGTCGAAGGCAGTGACGAACACGAACAGCGGCTCCACCTGGTCGTCAGGCCAATCATCGGCGACCGCCTCAGCCACCTCGATCCCGGTGCGGCCGGGCATCTGGATGTCCAGAAAGACGATGTCCGGTGTCTCGGCCAGCGCCAGCGCTGTCGCCTGCAGGCCGTCTTCGACCATGCCGACGATGCGCAGTTCGGGCCAGACCTGCCCAAGCAGCCGCGCCAGGGAGCGGGCAAGCACGGGTTCGTCCTCGGCGATCAGCGCGGCAGGACCGTGATCTTGGGCCATCAGCATCCTTCTCTGCGGGTCAGGCGGGCAGGAAGACGAGTGACCGCACACCCGCCGGGTCGCGCCGTTCGAGCTCAAGCCGTGCGGCCGCACCGTAGACCACCTGGAGCCGTTCGCGCACGTGCCGCAGTCCATAACTTGCGCCCCTGGGGCGTTCGGCGGACGCCGTCTCTGAATCCGACGCGGACGGCGAAGGCAGCCCCAAGCCGTCGTCTTCGATACGGATCTCGATCCCCTGCTCGGTTGAACGCGCCACGACGTCGATATGGCCAGCGCCGACCTTGGGTTCCAGCCCATGCTTGATGGCGTTCTCGACCAGAGGCTGGAGCAACATCGGCGGCACCCTGGCGCCTTCGATCGCGTCGGGCAACTCCAGCCGCCATGTCAGCCGCGGGCCCATCCGTATCGACATGATCTCCAAGTAGGCACGGAGCTGCGCGAACTCACGCCCGAGCGCAACCCAGTCGGCCTGCGAATCGGCCAGCGTCCCGCGCAGATAGACGATGAGCCGGTCGATCATCAGCTCGGCGCGGCCGGCATCCTCTCGCACGAGCCCGCGCAGATTGGCCAGGGTGTTGAAAAGCATGTGCGGATCAAGCTGGGTCCGCAGCAAGCGAAGCTGGGCCTCGACTGCCAAGCGCTGGGCCTCGGCACGCGTGGCCGCTTCGCGAGCCAGCTGCTCGCGGGTCGCGAAGTAGCGCAAGCCCAGACCGCCGACCAGCACAGTGAACAGCAGCGGGCCGACGCTGACGAGCTCCACCCCGACCAGACGCATGGGCTCGCCGAGCAACACAAAGGCGATCTGGTGCCCCAGCAGGTAACCCACGGGGATCGCGATCACGCCCGTCAGCAGCCAGCGTGCGCCCGCCGGGAGCCGGTCGAAACGGCGTTGCCGGCGCAAGAGAACCACGCAAGCAACCATGGTGAGGCCGACGCATTCCGAGAAGACCAGCAGACGGCCCAAGGTCTCCAGGCCCGGGGCCAGCACATGCAAGAGGGCGGCAGCAACAGCCCATACGACTGCGGAGACAAGGAAGACAGCCAGCACGCCCCGGGGTGTCTCAGGCCACAACGCGGCACCGGGCGTCGATGACAGATACATGGGTGGGATGCCTCTCTCGTGCGCCTTGATCGGCCTGGGCCATTGTAGGGGGCGGGCAGGCTCACGCCAAGCGGCTACAGACTCGCCCCGAGGGCCATCACGACCCCCAGACCCAGACCATAGGGCAGGTGTGAGACGGTGCTGGCCAACAAGGCGTTCGATCCACGCGGTCCCTTGCGCCCGAACCAGCCCCAACCGAAGGCCGGCAGCAGCAGCAGCCAGGGCAGGAACGACGTTGCCGCGCCGAAGACGATTCCGCCCCAGAGGCGATGGGTCGGCAACGTCCATCCGCCCATCTGCAGCAGCGCGGCATAGCCCAGCGCGACACCGCCACCCCCGATGAGCAGATGAAACACCCATCCCGCCCGCACCTCACCCCGCCGTGCCGGCGAGCGAGCGATGTCCGTGTGCGTGATCTGCCCTTGCAGCAGGCCCAGCGCCCAGCGGCCGACCAGGGCAACGCTGACGCCGCTCGTCAAGCCTGCGCGGGCGGCGAGCATCTCGGTGATGTCCATGAGTACGGCACCGACGATGCCCCCCATATAGGCCAAGGCAAAGCTCTCCATGGCAATTTCCTTTGGTTGTGGCGAGGCGCCGTGGGATCACGAGGATCCGCGCCCCGTGGCCGCCGCATGACGGCGCGGGTGTGACGGTCGATGCGACCCGGCTCAGGACTGGGCGCCAGGGCCTTGGGTGCTGGCACGGCAGGCGCACTGGGGGCCACACTGGCAGCTTGCGCCGCAGGCGCAGGTGCTCGGTGCAGCTTGCTGCTGGCAGCCACAGGTACAGCCGGTGCCGGGACAGTTGGCGCAGTTGCAGGCGGTTTGAGGGGTGGTGTTCACGGTCATTTCCTTCGGTTTGGATCGAGTACGGGATGTCCTCGATGCCCGCACTGTCGCTGCGATCCGCAAACCTTCCCAGGCCATTGCGACAGGCCGTCCAAGGTGCACCGCGAACGGTCGCTGCGGTCGACCGAACGGTCCGCTCGTTCGCTCGCTGGCGTGGCCCTCAAGCGAGTCAGAGCGGACGTATCCGCCCACCCCGCCGGACCCCATGAAAAAAGCCGGCCTGTTGCCAGGCCGGCTTTGGGGGGCTGTTCATGCCCATTTCTCAAATGCGAACGTAGTGAAAACGGTGCCAATCTAGGCGCGCGACGACGCCCAGGCTGGCCGCCTGGGCTAGGAGTGCAACGACGAGTGGCACCGTTTTCACCACGTTCCCTCCGGGTTGCGGCAAAAAAAGCCATGCGGGGTGTTGCGCGGACTTGCCGGGGGCTGCCCCGGCTGCGTCCACGCGCCTACCGCATGACTTTTTTGATCCGCAACGCATCTTGAGAAATGGGCATGAACAGCCCCCGAAACCCGTGGGGGGTTTACTGCTTCACGGCCTCGACCTGCACCACCAGGCGCACGTCCTTGGGGAAGCCCCACTGGATGCCGTAGTTCATGCCGTAGGCCGTGCGGTCGATGGTGGTCTCGAAGTCGCCGCCGCAGACTTCACGCTTGAGCATGGGGTTCTGGTAGCAGTTGAACTGGCTGGCCTTGAGGGTCACGGGATGGGTCTTGCCCAGCATCGTCAGGCTGCCGCTGACTTCGCTGACCTTGTCGCCGTTGAAGACAAACTTGTCGGCAACGAACTTGGCGGTCGGATGCTTCTCGACGTCGAAGAAGTCGGTGCCGCGCAGGTGGCGGTCGAAGGCGGCGGTGCCGGTGTTGATGGAGGCCACGTCGATGGTCAGCTCCACCTTGCCGCTCTTGCCGGCCTTGTCGAACTGCACGGTGCCTTCCTTCTTGTCCCAGCGGCCGCGGTTGGTCGAGGTGCCGAAGTGGCTGATCTCGAAGGTCACGAAGGTGTGGGTCGGGTCGATGGCGTAGCTGGCGGACTGGGCCTGGGCGGCGCCGGCGGCCAGGGTGGCAGCGGCGATCAGGGCGAGAGCGGTCTTGCGCATGGAAGGTCTCCTGAAAAACAAGGGTTGAAGGAAAAGAAACTCAGAGCTTGCCCACGCCGGTCAGCGCGAGCTTGAACTTGACCTGCACATCGTCAGCCACCATGGAGGTGTCGGACCACTCGGCCTCGCCGATCTTGTAGACCAGGCGCTTAAGGGTGAAGGCACCGGTGGCCGTGGTGGTGGCGCCGGACTGCGTGAGCTGCACCGGCACCAGCACGTCGTGGCTGTTGCCCTTGATGGTGAGCTTGCCCGCCACCTCGAACTTGCCACCGCCCAGGCCCTTGACGGCCGTGGACTGGAAGCTGGCCTGCGGGAACTTGGGCACGTTGAACCAGACCGGCTTGGGCAGCTCGGCATCGGTCTCGGGCACGCCCAGGCTGGCGCTGCCCGTGTCCACGGTGAAGGCGATCTTGCTCGTGGCGGGCTTGGCTGGATCGAAGGCGATCTGGGCGTCGAACTTCTTGAAGCGGCCCTCGACCGGCACACCCATCTGGCGGCTCACGAAGACGATCTCGCTCTGTGCGGGCACGAGCTTCTGCTGGGCCAGCGCGGGCAGCGCCATCAGCGCGGCCAGGGTGAGCGTGAGGGTGCGAAGGAAAGACATGCGAACTCCTGTTCCGGGTGGGAAGGTCAACGGCGACCCGGCAGCATGCGGGTCAGCAGGCTGTCGCGATCGACGAACTGATGTTTGAGGGCAGCGGCCACGTGCAGGACCACGAGCCCGGCCAGCGCATAGGCGGCATAGCCGTGCCAGGGTTTGATGACCTCGGCCAGGGCCTTGTCCACCGGCATGAAGTCGGGCAGCGGCAGCACGCCGAAGACCACGATGGGGAAGCCGGCCGCCGAGCTGTAGGCCCAGCCCAGCAGCGGAATGGCGAAGAAGAGCACATAGAGTGCGCCGTGCGTGGCATGGTGGGCGTAACGCTGCCAGGCCGGCATCACGGCCAGCACCGCATCAGGCAGCGCCGGCGGGCGATGGCTCAGACGCCAGAGCAGGCGCAGGAAAGACAGCGTGAGCACCACGATGCCCGCCCACTTGTGCCAGTTGTAGAGCTTGAGCCGCTCCGGTGAAAACGGCAGGCTGGTCATGTAGAGACCGACCACGAACATCACGAGCAGCAGCAGCGCCAGCAGCCAGTGCAAGACGATGGCGGTGGGGGTATAGCGGGCAGGGGTGGTGTCGGACATGGGCCGCAAGTCTAGGGCCGGCCGCCGGTCCCTGTAGTGAACTGGGTTGATGAGTCAGTTCAAAATTTTTGACGGAACCATCATCAATCGTTCAGATCGCCACCAGCTTGCGCACCCCATCGGCTTCCATGCTCTTGCCCCGGCCCGCAGCGATGACTGCACCGCGCTCCATCACCACGTACTCGTCGGCCAGTTCCTCGGCAAAGTCGTAGTACTGCTCCACCAGCAGGATGGCCATGTCGCCGCGGTCGGCCAGCATGCGGATCACGCGACCGATGTCCTTGATGATGCTGGGCTGGATGCCCTCGGTCGGCTCGTCCAGGATCAGCAGCTTGGGACCCGCGGCCAATGCACGCGCAATCGCCAGTTGCTGCTGCTGGCCACCCGAGAGGTCGCCACCGCGGCGGTGGATCATCTGCTTGAGTACGGGGAAGAGTTCGTAGAGTTCGCCTGGGACCGGCGTGCCCCCCGGTTTGCTGGCCAGGCCCATGCGCAGGTTCTCCTCCACCGTCAGGCGCGCGAAGATCTCGCGGCCTTGTGGCACGAAGCCGATGCCCGCTCTGGCTCTCTGGTAAGGCGTGTCCTTCTGGATGGC
>DNQP01000175.1:0-174 GCA_003500955.1 Curvibacter sp.
TCCAGCTTGCCAATCACACTGGCCAACTCGTGTGGCCCAATCATCCAGCTGCCCGCCGCACCACGCAGGCGCGCACCTGCCCCGACCATGGCAAATACCATCTCGACATCTCCAACAACAGAAAAGGGGATAGACACGCAGGCCGGGTACGGACGAACCGCCCCGGCTCAGATC
>DNQP01000175.1:472-4106 GCA_003500955.1 Curvibacter sp.
CGGACGAACCGCCCCGGCTCAGATCAGGAAGGCGACAGCATGGGTGCTGACAACGAAGGGCACGCGCACGGCTCCAGCAGAATGACAAAGACCGCCCCACCATACGCCAGCAAAAATTAAAGGCAAGCCGGGCTGCGGCCCGGCTGCCAACGACAGCGGATCGCACATGCTGCTGCATGCGTCCTAGTGACTGCCCTCATCACGCATCATGCCCAGAATCTGCTGCTCCATCTGCGCGTACTGCGGGTGCGAGCGCAGGGCCTCGCGAGTCGAGATGCTGCCATCGGCCTTGAAGGGCGGCTGCAACAGGCTGCGCACGCGCCCCGGATGACGTGACATGAACACGATGCGATCACCCAGCAGCAGCCCTTCCTCTACATCGTGGGTGACCATGACGACCGTCATGCGCTCCTTGCGCACTACATCCAGCAGCAGCTCCTGCATCTGCCACCGGGTTTCGGCGTCCAGCGCACCAAAGGGCTCGTCCATCAGCAGCACCTTGGGCGCATTGGCCAGCGCGCGGGCCAGCGCCACGCGCTGCTGCTGCCCGCCCGAGAGCGTGCGCGCGGGCCGGTCGGCCCGATCCGCCAGCCCCACGCGGTCGAGCGCCGCCAGCGCGCGCACCTGGGCGATGCGCCAGGGCGTGCCGCGCAGCCACAGCGCCAGCGCCACGTTGTGGCGCGCCGAAGTGCGCAGCATGAAGGGACGCTGGAACAGCATGGCCTGCTGCGCGGCGGGCGCGCTGTCGCAACGCCCCGCCGTCGGCCGTTGCAGGCCATGCAGCAGCCGCAGCAAGGTGCTCTTGCCGCTGCCATTGGCGCCGACCAGGGCCACGGACTCGCCGGCGGCAATCGATAGCGTGGTCTCGTGCAAGGCCTGCAGAGAGCCGAAACGCACGCTGACGCCCTGGAGCTCGAACACCGGGCGGCCGGCGCGCGCAGGATCAGATCGGGCGCCGGGGCCGGGCGGCACCACCTTGAGCAAGGCGCTCATGCCGCCGCCTCCGTACCCAGCGGGACGCCGCGTCCCGCACCCTCGACACGCTCGCGCCAGCGGCGCAGCAGCGCGATGCCGGTGTTGAGCAGCAGCACCACGGCCAGCAGGATCAGGCCCAGGGCCAGGGCCAGCGGCAGATCGCCCTTGCTGGTTTCCAGCGCGATCGCGGTGGTCATGACGCGCGTGAAGCCGTCGATGTTGCCGCCGACGATCATCACGGCGCCGACTTCGGAAATCGCGCGGCCGAAGGAGGCCATGAGCATGGTCAGCAAGGCGTAGCGCTCGTCCCAGGCCAGCAGCAGGCCGCGCAGGCCGGTTCCGGCGCCGAGGGAACGCAGCTGCTCGCCATGCTGGGTCTCGGCGTCTTCGATGACCTGGCGCGTGAGGGCCGTGGCCACGGGCAGCACCAGCAGCGCCTGCGCCAGCACCATGGCCTGGAAATTGAACAGCCAGCCCAGATGACCGAGCGGACCGGAGCGCGACAGCAGCAGGTAGACGATCAGGCCCACCACCACCGAGGGCACGGCCAGCAGGGTGTTGAGCACGGTGAGCACGGCATCGCGCCCCGCAAAGCGGGCCACGCCGAGCCAGGCCCCGAGCACCACGCCGAGCGCGCAGGCGATGGCGCAGGCGGTGGCACTCACGGCCAGGGAGCGACCGACGATGGCCAGCAGGGTGGAATCCAGGGAGGTGATGAGCTGCAGCGCCGTCGCGGCGCTGTCGGTGAAGGTGGACATCAGGGCAAACGCAAAACAGTTGTCAGGTATCGTATGGATGGACCTAAACCCCTACCATATGAACCATCGTGCATAGGTTGCAGTTTCACTACACCTTCGCCCCCCCGTCCGCCACGCCGACGGGGCTGATCGGCAACCCCCTGCTGGATCTGCTCAATGCCGTGCAGGAAAGCGGCTCCATCTCCGGGGCGGCGCGCCTGCTCGATCTGTCCTACCGCCATGTCTGGGGTGAGCTCAAGCGCTGGGAGAACGAGCTGGGCAACGAACTGCTGGTCTGGGAAAAGGGCCAGGCCGCGCGCCTGAGCGAGTTCGGCCACAAGCTGCTGTGGGCCGAACGCCAGGCGCAGGCGCGGCTCTCACCGCAGATCGAGGCGCTGCGCGCCGATCTGGAGCGCGCCTATGCCGTGGCCTTCGATGATTCGGTCCACATCCTCACGCTCTATGCCAGCCACGACGACGCGCTCAGCGCGCTGCGTGCCCACGCGGCGGCCGAACACCAGCTGCACCTGGACATCCGCTTCATGGGCAGCGTGGACGCGCTGCGCGCGCTCAACGAAGGACGCTGCGTGATGGCCGGCTTTCACACCGTGCAGCAGGCCGGCGCGGGCTCGCTGGGCGAGCAGACCTACAAGCCCCTGCTCAAGCCCGGGCTGCACAAGATCATCGGCTTCGCGCAACGCACCCAGGGCCTGATGGTGGCGCGGGGCAATCCGCTGCGCCTGCACAGCCTGGAGCAGCTGGCCGACGGCCAGGTGCGCTTCGTCAACCGGGCGCTGGGCACGGGCACGCGCCTGCTGCTGGACGAGCTGCTGGCGCAGCAGCGCATTGCGCGCAGCCGCATCAAGGGCTACCGCCACACCGAACCCTCGCACGCCGCCGTGGCCCAGGCCATCGCGGCTGGCCAGGCCGACGCGGGCCTGGGGATCGAGGCGGCCGCGCGCGCGCGCGGCCTGGACTTCGTGCCCCTGGTGACGGAGGACTACCACCTGGTCTGCCTGAAGTCGGCGCTCGAGGAGCCGGCGGTCCAGGCCCTGTGCCGCGTCCTGCAGGGGCCGGACTGGCCTGGCCTGCTGCTCAAGCTGCCCGGCTACCAGCCGGCGCAGCAGCTGGGCCAGGTGCTGGCCATGAGCCGGCTGCTGGCCTGGTGGAAATACCGCGGCGAAAAGAAGCCGAAGACGAGAGCCGCCGAGGGCGCACGCCGGCCCCGCGCTCAGAGCGCGCAGGAGCGGAAGCCGCAGAAGATGTCGTCGCGCCCGGGCAGGTAGTAGTTGCGGTACTTGGGCGACTTCATGCGCCGGCGCGTGGCCAACGAGGCACCGCGCAGCACCTTGTGGGTGCCGAACCAGGGCTCGGAGTAGTCACGGTAGGGATCGGCCTGGAAGCCGGGGTAGCCGTGGAAGGTGGTGCCGGTCCACTCCCAGACATCGCCCCAGCGGAAACCGCGGTTTGCGGCCTGGTGGGCGGCCACCTCCCATTCCACCTCGGTGGGCAGGCGCCGGCCGGCCCAGCGGCACCAGGCATCGGCCTCCCACCAGCTCAGGTGCATGACGGGCGACCAGCCGGCCACGCGCACGGTGTTGCCGAACCAGCGCTGCAGCACCCCACCCTGCCCGCCCGCGCGCGCCAGACCGATCTGCTCGACATGCCGCGGGGCACGCCGGCCCTCGTCGCCCTGGGCCTGCTGCTGCAGCCATTCCCAGCCCGCGGGCAGCCAGAGCTCGGGGCGGTCGTAGCCGCCGTCGGCGACGAACTCGACGTACTGCGTCCAGCTCACGGGCTGGGCATCGATCTCGAATTCGGGCACGGCCACCTCGTGCGCCGGGCGCTCGTTGTCGAAGGTGTAGCCCTGGCCGGCGTTCAAGCCCAGGCGCCAGCGCGTGGCCGGCAGCCACAGCGGCTCG
>DNQP01000175.1:4414-5409 GCA_003500955.1 Curvibacter sp.
GGCAGCCACAGCGGCTCGCGCACCAGGCCCGGCGCGGGCAGCGGCAGCTTGAGGCGCAGGCCCAAGGTCTGGGCCATGTAGATGAAGGCTTCGCCGTGCATGTCCTCGTGGAACAGGGCCAGGCGGTAGAAGTAGAGGGCGTCGTCCTCGTCCGGCGTCTTGGCCAGCAGCTCCAGCGTGGACTCCAGCGTGGTCAGCAGATAGGCCTTGATGTCGTCCAGCGGCGGCAGGGACAGGGACCAGCGGCGGTCGTGCGGCATGCGGCTCGAGTCCCACCAGAAGTCGGCCTGGGGCTGCACCGAGGCCAGGGGCGTGGCCTGCGGGTCGGCACGCGGCCCCTGGTGGCGTTGCAGGTTGCGGCCGATCCAGCGCTCCTGGAACCAGCCCACATGGCCCAGCTCCCACAGCGGCGGATTGAGTTCGGGCAGGCAGGGGAAGTCCACACCCTGCCCCTCCATGGCCTTCTGGTACTCGCCGATCAGGAACAGCGTGTGGTTGCGCGCATCCATCAGCGCCAGGCTCAGCAACTCGCGACCGGCCGTGCGCAAGTCGGCTTGGTCGAGCCGGGAAAAGGAAGGCACGGGGAGTTCGTAGGCCATGGAGCCATTATTCCGGGAGCCGGGCCCGGTGTCGACCTGAACGCCAGCTGACCTGATGGCGCCTGTGTTCAAAGAACGACCTACGTGTTTACACCGGGAAGGGCGGCATACCCCCCTCCTTTAAAATCGTCCGATTTTGCCGGGCGGGCCCGTCCGACCAGCCCCTACCGGGGCTGGCGACAGCACCCCGGCAGCACCGGATGACCCCTTTCTGGAGCCAGCATGCCGCTACTACTCAAACTATCCAGGCTCATCGACGGCCTGAGCACCCGCATCGGCCGCTTCACCATGTGGCTGATCCTGGCCACCACCGTGATCAGTGCCGGCAACGCCATCGTCCGCAAGGCCTTCAACGCCAGCTCCAACTCCCTGCTCGAGATCCAGTGGTACCTGTTC
>DNQP01000017.1 GCA_003500955.1 Curvibacter sp.
GGGCAGGGCGGCCGCGACCCGTTGCGGACGGTTGTCCTCGTCCACGTCGCGCACCGAGAACCACTGCCGCCCGCCCGGGGCCAGTTCGGATTCGTAGGGGGCGTCGATGGCCACCACCAGAGCCTGCGGGAAGGCCTGGGCATAGGCCTGGCCCAACCCGGCCAGGCTGTGGGCGTTCGAGCCCACGCCGTGGAACAGCAGGATCAGTTGCGCCACCTGGGCAGGGCGCTGGAGGACGAGGGCTTGCGGGTCGTTCATGGTGTTTCCTGTCTTGCGCCCGTGGGGCGGCGCTGAATGGACTTTATTGCTTAAAGATGATTCGATAAATAGGCGATTGATTGACTGATTGTTAACTCAAGTAAGACAATTCAGTCGACATGGACCAGTTCAAGGACATCGAGGCCTTTGTGGCCGTGGCACAGCTGGGCAGCTTCGTGAAGGCGGCCGACAAGCTGGGCCTGTCCAAGGCCATGGTCTCGCGCCACGTGAGCGAGCTGGAGGCGCGCCTGGGCGTGCGCCTGATGCAGCGCAGCACGCGCCGGCTCTCGCTCAGTGATGCCGGGGCCGAGTACCTGCAGCGCTGCGTGCAGATCCTGGCCGAACTGGCCGAGGCCAATGCCGCCATCAGCGCCGGTGCGGTGCAGGCCCGGGGCCTGCTCAAGATCAGCGCGCCGCTCACCTTCGGCATCCGGCATCTGGCGCCGCTCTGGGGCGAGTTCCTGCGCGTGCACCCGCAGGTGGAGTTGGAGGTGAACCTCAACGACCGCGTGGTGGACCTGATCGAGGAGGGCTACGACCTCGCGGTGCGCATCGGCCAGCTGCCGCCCTCGACGCTGGTCGCGCGGCGCATCGCGAGCACCCGCCTGCTGCTGTGTGCCTCGCCGCGTTACCTGCAGCAGGCCGCGCCCATCCGCGAACTGGCCGATCTGGCGCAGCACGACGTGATCGCCTACAGCTACCTGGCCACGGGCGAGCAATGGCATTTCAGCGGCCCTGAGGGCGCGCGCAGCATCACCGTGCATCCGCGCCTGCGCAGCAACAGCGGCGACACCTGCCGCGCCGCCGCCCTGGCCGACCAGGGCGTGGTGTTCCAGCCGGGCTTCCTGGTGGGCGAGGACCTCAAGGCGGGCCGCCTGGTGCAGATCCTGCCGCAGTACGCGGGGCCCGAGCTCGACATCAGCGTGGTCTATGCGAGCCGGCAACACCTGTCGCACAAGGTGCGCGCCATGGTCGAGTTCCTGGCCACGGCCTTCGCTCAGGCCGGGCGGTTCTGAGGCGGTGTGTGTCGACCTGGACTACATCGCCCAGATGCGCGGCGGCACGGCGTCGAGCTGCCACAGCTCCTGGCGCCAGGCGGCGCGCAGGCTCTTGAGCAGCTGCATGGCCGGCTCCACCAGCGGGGCCAGCACGCGCACCACCAGCACCTGCGGGTGGGGGCTGGTGGCGCCGGCCGTGGCGCGCAGGGCATGGCCGTCGATCAGGGTGCGCACGCGCTCCAGCGCTGCGTCGCGCCGCTCGCGTGCGATCGCTGAGCCGGCGACGAAGAACAGCGTGCCCAGGCAGCGATGACCGGCCAGGCCCAGGGGACCGTCCATGAGCTGTGCGTCCTGCGCGGCGATGCGGCCCTGCTCCAGCCAGACGCCGGGCACCTCGAGGTGCTGTGCAAAGCTGCCGCGGACGTAGGGCTGCTCTGCGGCCGGCAGGCCCAGGGCGGTGATGTCCCAGCCCATCAGCTCGGCGCCGGGGGCCACTTCGAACACGGCACGGTTCTCGGCCTGGCAGTCGTTGTAGGCCAGGGCTTCGAGCGGCAGCCATTCGAGCCGCGCGCCCTCGGCCACCCGCGCGTGCAGCCACTGCCGCGCCGAATCGCCCGTGCTGCGATAGAAGCGTGTGGCGCCCGGCGTGGTCACCAGGCCGTGCGCGCCGGGGCCCACCGTGAGCCGCAGGTCCAGCGTGTCGCCGCCCACCAGACCGCCAGGCGGGTGCACGAGCACGTTGTGGCAGATGGCGTTGCCCTCGGGGTAGAGGCTTTGCAGGATGCGCAGCGGCCCTTCGTGCCGGTAGCGTGCGACGCTGCGTGCGTCTTCCAGGGTGTAGTCGAGTTGCAGCGAGGCGTGCCAGGTCATGGCGAAGAGTCTAGCGTGCGCCGCCCCTGCGGCTGCGTTCGGTGGTACAAACCGCGCATGCCTGCTCCCCTCTTCGAGACCTCGTGGGCCCGATGCTGGCCGGCACTGGGTGCGGCCGGGGACGGCGTCGCGTTGCGCGATCGCCTGCTCGATGCCTATGCCGAGCCGCAGCGTCACTACCACACGCAGCAGCACCTGGGCGAGTGCCTGGCCTTGTGCGAGCGTCATCTCGCGCTGGCCGAGCATGCGGCCGAGGTGGAGATCGCGCTCTGGTTCCACGACGCGGTGTACGACGTGCGCGGGCGTGACAACGAGGCGCGCAGTGCCGCCTGGGCTCGGCAGGCCTTGCAGGCGGCCGGCGTGGGCAGCACCGTGATCGATCGCGTCGAGGCCTTGATCATGGTGACGCGCCATCAGGCCCTGCCGCAGGGCTTGGACCAGCAGCTGCTCGTCGACATCGATCTGTCCATCCTCGGGGCACTGCGTGCGCGTTTTCAGGCTTACGAGGCACAGGTCCGTGCCGAATACGCCTGGGTCCCGCGCTGGGTCTTTCGACGCAAGCGGCGCGAGGTGTTGCGGGAGTTCCTGGCCCGTGCGCCGATCTACAGCCGGCCCGAGCTACGGGACGAGTTCGAGGCGCAGGCGCGCGACAACCTCGCGCATTCGATCCGCCAGCTGGCGTTCTGGAAGCTGTTCTGACCTCCACGCGCTGCGATCCGTGTACGGACCCGATGCGTGCCTCGCCGTAACGCAGGAAACAAAATATATTTTTCCTTGAGCACGGTGGCCAGCGTCCCTAAGCTGGGTCTAGGGCCTGTTCACACTCATTTCTCAAGATGCGTTGCGGATCAAATAAGTCATGCGGTAGGCGCGTGGACGCCGCCGGGGTGATCCCCGGCAAGTCTGCGCAACACCCCGCATGGCTTTTTTGGCCGCAACCCGGAGGGAACGGGGTGAAAACCGCGCCACTCGTTGTTGCACTCCTAGCCCAGGCGGCCGGCCTGGGCGTCGTCGCGCGCCTAGATTGGCGCCGTTTTCACCACGTTCGCACTTGAGAAATGGGTGTGAACAGGCCCTAACCATGGCTCATCCGCTCAAGCTTCCCCACGCCCTGGTCCAGATCCTGGGTCTGCAGCCCACACCCGCCGTGGTGGACGCACCGCATTACCAGGGCTTCGTACAGGAGGTGGCTCAGACCCTGCAGGTCTGGGGCCTGCTCGATGCGGGGGGCTGGATCTCGCTCACGCTGGACGATGGCGCGTCCTGCCTGCCGGTCTGGTCGCAGCCGCACGATGCGCGGGCGTTTGCGCGCCGGGCCTCGGCGAAAAGCCAACCCGGCCCGATCGACCTGTCCGATTTCCTGGACCACTGGCTGCCGGCCATGGACAGCCTGGGCGTGCAGGTGTCCGTGCAGCCTGAGGATGCGAGCCGCCTGCTGCCGGTTCCGGCCCGCGTGCTGGCCTGGCATCTGCAGGTGCGCTGTATCAACTTCCCGGCCGACGGTCTCGACGATGAGCCTGGGCCCCTGACCCTGTCCCCCACTGGAGAACCATGACTTCCAAAGAGAACCTGCTGTCGGCCACGCAAAAGCTGTTTGCCCGCGGTTTCACCTTCATCTTCTTCGCCATCTCCGGCGCCATCGTCGCCACCACGGTGGTCGAGGCCATCGGCCATGTGCTCAGTGGCGGCGAGATCACCCAGATCATTGTCAAGCTGGTCAATGCCAGTGTGATCGCCATGGCGGTTTATGAAGTGGCCCTGGTCATCAGCAAGGAGTACGGTGCCGAGGCCGACCACGATGTCATCGTGATGCTGCGCCGTACCTTGCCGCGTTTCGTCGGCACGGTCTGCGTGGCGCTCTCGCTCGAAGGCCTGATGATGGTCATCAAGTACAGCCAGCTCGAACTGGCCGGCAACCTCTACTACCCGGTGGCCATCATCGTGAGCGCGGCCCTGCTGCTGATGGCGCTCGGTGTGTTCCTGCGCCTGGCACCGAGCCACGCCGAGCCGCTGCGCACTGGTGACGAGGCGCCCGCTGCCGCGGGCGGGGCCGTGCTGCCCATGCCGCGGCTGGATCGCCGCACGCCGGCCTAGTGCTCGGCGGTCGGGGTCTCAGGGCCGGGCCAGCGCGGTCAGCGTGCGCACGTCGGCCGTGCCGGCCAGCTTCCAGCACGCGGCGATCAGCGCGTCCGTCTTGCCTTGGCCGATCACCGGGTCGGACAGGTCGTGGAACTTGGTCTCGAGCATGGCGTCGGTCATGGGGTTCTCGAGCGAGCCGATCGCGTGTTTCACGAAGACATGCACCCGGCGGCCGTCCTTGAGCACGGCGGTCACGTCCACGCTAGCCTCGTCGATGTGCTCGTCCACCGTGGCCACCACCTTGCGGCGCAGCGCCACCATGTCGGGGCGCGTGACGATGGCGTCGGCGTACTGCTCTTCGCCGGCCTTGCCGAACATCAGGCCGCAGGCGCAGCCGTGGTAGACGCTGAACTTGCCTTGCAGGCCATCGGCCGGTTCCTTCTTGCCCGTGAGTTCGAGCACCAGCGAGTGCACCTTGAGGTCGATGCGCTCGATGTCCTCGGGCTTCACGCCCTGGGCGCGCAATTGGGCGCAGGCGTCGATGCTGGGGTGGATCACGATGCCGCAGGCGAAGGGCTTGTAGGTGTTGAAGGAGATCTCGAAGCGCTGGCCCAGCTCGTCCGTGATCTCGTTCCAGGCGTACTTGGTCGAGACGGTCTGGATCATGCCGCGCGGGGCTTCGAGTGCCCTGGGGCTGGCGGTGAAGCCCTGGCTGGCCAGCAGCGCGGACATCAGGCCGGCGCGCGCCGCGCCCCCCGGATGGAAGGGCTTGGTCATGGTGCCGAACTGCTCGCGCATGCCGATGGGCTGCGAGGCCGCGATGCCCAGGGCCATGGCCGTCTGCTGTTCGTTCAGGCCCAGCAGGCGCGCGCAACCGGCGGCCGCGCCCAGCGTGCCGGTGGAGCCGGTGATGTGCCAGCCGCGGTCGTAATGCTCGGGGTACATGGTGTTGCCCACGCGGCAGGCCACGTCGATGCCCAGCACCAGCGCGTCGATCACGGTGCGGCCCGACAGGCCCTTGTGTTCGGCCAGCGCCAGCACGGCCGAGGCCACGGGGCCGGCCGGGTGGATGATGGTCTTGAGGTGGGTGTCGTCGAAGTCGAAGGTGTGCGAGGTGATGCCGTTGATCAGCGCGGCACCGGCCATGTCCACCTTCTCGGCGCGGCCCAGCACGCTGGCCTGCGGTGCCGGTTGCAGCATCCGCACGGCGCCCAGCGCGGCGTGCGCGGATTCATGCTGCGCGGCGACCACGGCACAACCCAGCCAGTTGAGGAAGGTGCGGTGCGCCTCGTGCTCGACCGCATCGCTCCAGCCTTTGGAGGGGTGCGTGGCGACATGGCGGGCCAGGGTCTGGGTGACGGGCGGGGCGTGGTGGTCGGCGGGGACCTGGGTATTGCGGGCCATGGGGATTCTTTGTTTGCTATGGAAAAAGGAGCAATCCGGTCTGAGACCGGATTGCTCGGCAGAAAATTCTAGCTGTCGAGCTGGATGCCGCGCGCCTTGGCCAGCTGGGTCCAGCGCGCGATGTCTTCGCGCACGAACTGGCCGAACCGTTCCGGACTCATGGGCAGGGGCTCGATGGCCTCGATCGAGAGCTTGTCGCGCATGTCGGGCGCCTGCAGCACGGTGTTGAGCGTCTCGTTGAGCTGCTTGACGATGGGCGGTGGCATGCCGGCCGGGCCCACCACGCCGTACCACTGCATGGCGTCGAAGCCCTTGTAGCCCAGCTCGTCCAGCGTGGGCGTGTCCTTGAGCTGCGGGTGGCGCTGGTTGCCGGTGACGGCCAGCGCGCGCACGCGGCCACCGCGGATATGGGGCAGCGCGGCCGCCAGGCCGGGGAACATGGCCTGGGTCTGGCCGCCGATCAGGTCGGTGAAGGCCGGGGCGATGCCACGGTAGGGGATGTGGACCATGAAGGCGTTGATCTGCTGCTTGAACAGCTCCATGGTCAGGTGGGTCAGCGAGCCGGCACCGGCCGAGCCATAGCTCACCTTGCCGGTGTTGGCGCGCAGGTAGTCGACGAATTCCTTGACGTTGTTCACCGGCAGCGCGGCGTTGACCACCAGCACATTCGGCGTGCCGCCGATCATGCCCACGGGCGTGAAGTCCTTGACCGGGTCGTAGGGTAGCTTGCGCGTGGCCGGGCTGGTGCCGTGGGTGGCCACATAGCCCTGCAGCAGGGTGTAGCCGTCGGGGGCTGCGCGGGCCGTGGCCTGGCAGGCGATCACGCCGCCGCCACCGCCCTGGTTGTCGACCACGAAGCTCTGGTTGAGCAGCTTGCCCCAGCGCTCGGTCACGGTGCGGCCCACCATGTCGCTGCCGCCCCCGGCGGCCACGGGCACGATGTAGCGGATGGGCTTGGCGGGATAGGCCTGGGCCCGGGCCAGGCCGGCCGGGATCAGCAGGGACGCAGGCAGGGCCTGCAGCAGGGTGCGACGTTTCATGGCGATACCTCTAGCTTGTCAATGCGTTGCGAGCCACTCACTCGATCTTGACCTCGGCGTCCTTGACCAGCTTGACCCAGAACTTCTCGTCCTGTGCCAGAAAGGCCGCGAAGTCCTCGGGCGAGCGCGAGACGGAGACGTCGGTGCCTTCGCGCGCCAGCGCGGCCTTCACACCGGGCTGCTTCATCGCTTCCTGCGTGGCGTCGTAGAGCTTCTTGACGACGGGTGCCGGCGTGCCGGCGGGCACGAAGAGACCGTACCAGAACTCGATCACGTAATCGGGCAGGCCAGCCTCGGCCATGCCTGGCAGGTCGGGCACCAGGGGCGAACGCTCGCGCGTGCTCACGCCCAGGCCCTTGAGGCGGCCGGCCTGGATCATGGGCAGCACCGAGGGCGGGGTGCCGAAGGTCAGCTGCGTGTCACCCGCCACCACCGACTGGATGGCCGGTGCACCGCCACGGAAGGGGATGTGCTGCATCTTCACGTCGGCCACCTGGCTGAACAGGGCCGCACCCAGGTGCGGGGCCGAGCCATTGCCCGAGGTCGCGTAGTTGAGCCTGCCCGGTTCTTTCTTGGCGCGGGCGATCAGTTCCTGCACCGAGTTGATGCCCACGGCCGGGTTGGCCGCGATCACCAGCGGCGAGCTCGTGACCTTGCTCACGGCCTGCAGGTCGGCCGGCTTGTAGCCCAGCTTGGGGTTGAGGGCCGGATTGACCGAGATGGCGGCGGGGCTGCCGATGAGCACGGTGTAACCGTCGGGCGTGGCCTTGGCCACCTGCTCGGCGGCGATGCTCGATCCCGCGCCAGCCCGGTTCTCGATCACCACGGGCTGGCCGAGGGCGCGGCTCAGGCTGTCGCCGATGGCGCGTGCCACGTAGTCGGCGGCGCCGCCGGGCGCAAAGCCCACGACGAGCTTCACGGGCTTGGCCGGATAGGCCTGGGCCAGCGCCAGCTGGGGGCCGAGCGCCAGCGCGAGCGTGGCCCACAAGAGTTTGCGTTTGTGCATGTCCAGTCTCCTCGTTGATGTGTTGTTGCCGACGTGACGAAACCGCTGTCTCAGGGTAGACCGGCCAGCACGATCTTGCCCAGGTGTTCCCCGGCCTCCATGGCGACCTTGGCCTCGGCCAGCTGCTCGAAGGGCAGCACGCGGTCCACCACCGGTGTGATGCGACCCTCTTCCAGCAGCGGCAGGATCTGGGCCCGGAACTCGGGCACGAATTCCGCTTTCTGTGCCGCGCTGCGCAATTTGTTGGAGACACCGAAGAGGGTGAGCCGCTTGGCGTGCAGTGCGTCGAGATCGATGTCCGCATGCAGCACGCCGTCCACATAGCCCACGGTGGCGAGCCGGCCCTCGAAGGCCAGGCAGCGCACGCACTCGGCAAAGACCGAGCCGCCCACGGTGTTGACCACCAGGTTCACGCCCTGGCCGCCCGTGGCTTGCATGACGGCGGCGTGGAAGTCGGGCTGGCGTGTGCACAGGCCCAGGTCCAGCCCCAGGGTCTGGAGACGGTCGAGCTTGGCCTGCGAGCCCGAGGTGCCGATGACCTGGGCGCCCAGGGCCTTGGCCATGGTCAGGGCCGTGACGCCCACGCCCGAGGAGACGCCCGGGATCAGCAGCCACTGGCCGGCCTGCAGCCGACCCTGGAGCACCAGCATGTCGTGCACGACGAGGCTGGTCAGCGGCACGCCCGCGGCCTGCTCCCAGCTCAGCCGCACCGGCACGGGCAGGGCCTCGCGCGCGTCCATCAGCACGTACTCGGCAAAGGCGCCGCCGCAGCGGCCCATGACGCGCTGGCCCGGGGCCCAGCCCTGCACACCGGCGCCGCAGGCCACCACTTCGCCCGCGGCTTCCATGCCCGCGGGCTTGGCGCTGCCCTCGGCCTGCAGGCTGTGGCCGATGATGAACTCGCCACGGTTCAGGCCGGCTGCGCGCACGCGCACCAGCAACTGGCCCGGCCCAGGATCGGGGCGGGGAATGTCGCGCAGCTCGACGGCGATCTTGCCGCCGGTGATCCTGGCCCAGTAAGACTTCATCTTCAGTCCTTCCTCACTTGCCGCGGAACACCGGCTTGCGTTTTTCCATGAAGGCCGTGCGGCCTTCGGCGTAGTCCTCGCTCTGGAAGCAGCCCAGGATCAGCTGCCTGCATTTGTCGTGGTCGATCTCGGGCGAGGGCTTGAGGATCTCGGCGATGATGGCCTTGCCCGCGCGCACCGTCAGCGGGGCGTTGGCGGCCAGGGCCTCGCGGTATTCGGCGAGCAGGGCGTCGAGCTGCTCGGGGGCGGCCACGCGCGTGATCAGCCCCACCTCTTTGGCTTCGGCGGCGCCGATGCGGCGTGCGGTGAAGAACAGGTCTTTCGCCACGCCCGGGCCCACCAGGTCCACGAGGTTCTTGAGCGCCGAGTAGCGGTAGCCCAGGCCCAGGCGTGCGGCCGGGATGGCGAACACCGCATCGCTGGCGGCGATGCGCAGGTCGCAGCTCATGGCCACGTTCACGCCGCCGCCGATGCACCAGCCGCGGATACAGGCCAGCGTGGGCTTGCTGAAGTGGTAGATGCCCATCAGGGCCTTCTCGGCCATTTCCTCGTAGCGGGCCACGGCTTCACGCGCGGCGCGCTGGTCCTCGAACTGCGAGATGTCGGCGCCCGAGACGAAGGCCTTCTCGCCCGCGCCCGAGAACACCACCAGGCGCACGCGCTCGTCGGCCTCGGCCTGGGCCAGCAGCACGGGCACGGCCTCCCACATGTCGACCGACAGCGCGTTGTGGCGCTCCGGGTTGTTGAAGCGGATGTGCAGCGTGCTGCCGTCCGCATCCATCCAGCTCTGCACCCGCTCGGTGGGCGAC
>DNQP01000046.1 GCA_003500955.1 Curvibacter sp.
CCAACTACTTGAAGACCGGCTGATCCCAACCCCAGCGCCACGACACCAGGCCCGCCACAGCGCGGGCCTTTCTGTTGGCGCCAGTCATAGGAGTCAGAAATGACGATGCAAACCTTCGCCCTCACCCCCGGGCGGATCAATAAGTTCAAGGGCCAGATCCTGGCCCACGCAGTGCCCCTCGAGGTGCTGAACCGCGGTGGCCGCCAGGTCAAGATGCCGAAGAACATGAGCGACACCTACGTGGCCCGTCGCTGGCTGCCCTACGGCGCGACGTCCACCGACGCGAACACCATCAACCGCTTCTTCCAGAACGGCACCGGTGATCGTGGCAATGCCATCGCCCAGGCCCACCTGACCCAGGAAGGCGTGACGCCGACCCCGGACAGCATCGTGCCCCAGGACGTGACGGTGGTGGTGCAGCAGTACAGCTGCCTGTACGGCTTCACCGACAAGACCTACGACCTCTACGAGGACGACATCCCGCAGGCCATGATCGAGCAGATCGGCGAGCGCGTGACCTTCGTCAACGAGATGATCGTCTACGGCGCCCTCAAGGCCTGCACGAACCAGTACTACGGCGGCACCGGCACCACGCTGGCCACCGTGAACGGTGCGCTCAGCCTGGGCATGCTGCGCAAGATCGCCAAGAACCTGCAGGCCAACCACGGCAAGCCGGTGAACAAGATGCTGGCGGCCTCGAACAACTACGGCACCGACGCCGTGGCCGAGGGCTACACGGTCTACTGTTCCACCGACATGGAGCCGGACATCCGTGATCTGCCGGGTTTCGTGCCGGCCGAGAAGTACGCCAGCGGCAAGCCGATGCCCAACGAGATCGGCAAGTGCGAGCGCTTCCGCTTCATCACGACCCCCGACCTGCCGAGCCGTCAGGACGCCGGTGCGGCCGTGGGCACCACGGGTCTGCAGTCCACGTCGGGTTCCAACATCGACGTGTACCAGTTCATCGTGTGCGCCCAGGACGCCTGGAGCCAGATCGCGGTGCGCGGCAAGGAGTCGCTGAACCCGACCTACCTGCCGCCCGGCGACAAGACCAAGTCTGACCCCCTGGGCCAGCGCGGTTACGCCGGCACGATCTGGTGGAAGGCCACCATGATCGAGAACAACGGCTGGTTAGCCGTTGGTAACGTGGGTGTGAAACAACTTAGCTAAATCAACGAGTTAGCTGAGTTCTGAAATTCTCATTTGGAGAAAGTCGGCATTAAACTAAAATAACCTCACAGAAATGCGAGGTGCGAGATGCCGATCAAAAAGGTTTGCGAAAGCTGCGAAAAGGAGTTCTTTGTTTCGCCGCGGCGGGCAGAGCTGGTGAAGTTCTGTTCGCTGGAGTGCAAGACAGCAGCGGGGCGGGTCAAGCTGACCTGCGTGGCCTGCGGTGGTGCGTTTGAGAGGGTGAAGTCGGAGCTGAAAGGCTCAGGCGCTTACTGCTCGAAGCCGTGCTACCTGGGATCACGCAAAGGGCAGCCCAAGGCCAGCTCCAAGCCGAAGTACTACAAGGCGTGCGAAACGTGCGGCCAAGAGTTCAGGGTAACGCTGACCCGAAAGGACACAGCGCGATTCTGCTCAAGGGCGTGCCAGGGTGCCAACACCGAGTTCCGCAAGGAGTGCTCGGATCGGCAGCAGGGCGAGAAGCACTGGCGGTGGTCTGGTGGAAAGTACCTGACGCATGAGGGCTACATCCGGCACAAGCGGAAAGTCCACGGCAAAGAGGGTTTCACCTACAACCATCGCCAAGTGGTCGTCGAGGCAATGTTGAAGACTGAGCCAGATCATCCTTTCCTTGTCCGAAAAGACGGGAAGGTGAGCCTGAGCAAAGAAATCGACGTTCACCACATCGACAGAGACAGGTCAAACAACGACCCGTCCAACCTGCTCGCCGTCACCAAGTACGCACACGCACAGATTCACCACCGCAACCGCAAGCCCGATCCATGGGAATGCTGGCCCAGCAATACAACTCGTTGGTAACAAAGGAGCACACACATGCTTGGCACTATCACCCAATGGCTGAACACCATCTCCGAGGTTCGTCACCGCGCTGCGCTGCAGGCGGTGCTGAACCCGATCGGTGATCGGCTCTCTACCCAGACGCTCACCTCTGCAGGCCTTGTCATCAAGGCTGGTGGTGGTGTGCTCGTCAAGGCCGGCGCGGCCTTCTACGCCATGGTCCAGGGCAAGCTGGTCACCAAGGCGATCAACACCGACATGGCGGCCCTCGCGGGCACGGTGGCGAACGCGACGTTCAACGTCTATGCGTTCTTCATCGACTCCGCGGGCAACCTGACCTCGGCCATGGGCACGGCGGCCACGACCCTCGCTGGCGTGGTCTTCCCGCCCATTCCGCAGGGCAAGGCCTGCATCGGTTTCGTGATCATCAATCCCACTGGCACGGGCAACTTCGTCGGCAATACCACTGCCCTCGACGACGTCACCGTGGTGCCGAACGCCGTCTATGTGAACACCATCGGCGCGTTCGATCCCACGGTCCTGATCCAGTAACCATCCCCGAGAAAAGGAGTCCTCAACATGGACGCTCTCACGCAAACTCCGCTGACCCTGGCGCTGGCGAAAGCCGGCCTGGCGGCTGGCACCACCACCACGCTGACGATCGGCACCACCACGCCGTTCGCCATCAAGGGCAAGGCCTACTCCAAGGCCTCGGTCTCCAACACCGCCACGCCCACCACCGACGCCACGACTGGCGCCGCCTTCCTGCCGGTTCCCGCCGGCTACGGCTGCGTCTTCGTGATCGGCGTCGACAAGGATGGCGCCGTCAAGGTGAGCCAGGGCCAGATCCAGGTTCTGGATGGTGTGGCCGACGGCGCGAACGCCAAGTTCATCATCGCGCCGCAGTTCCCGATCGTGCCGGACACGGTGTGCCCGCTGGGCTACCTGATCACCAAGGTCGGTACCAGCGGCGCGGCCTGGACGTTCGGCTCCAGCAACCTGGCCGGCCCGCCGTCCAACGTGCTGCACACCTTCCAGGACTGCATCACGCTGCCCGACCGTCCCCAGGTCTAAGCCGCAAGGCTTGTCAGGCAAGGGCCCGCCACTGTG
>DNQP01000026.1:0-3941 GCA_003500955.1 Curvibacter sp.
TGGGTTATGCCGAGGTGGCGAGCATCACGGGAGTGCCTGTCGGAACGGTGATGTCGCGTCTGTCGCGCGCGCGCCGTCGCCTGCAGGAACTGATGAACGCGGCGCCGGCCACGGAAGCCACCGCAACCCCCGCACTGCGCCGCCTCAAATGAGGCGCACCACGAACACCATGGACACACGCCCCGACCCCAACGCCGTCAGCGAAGAAGAGCTGCACGCGCTGCTCGACGGTCAGCTGGACCCGGCCAGTCGGGCAGCCATGCAGGCCCGCCTGGCCCGCGATCCAGTCGCCAGCGCCACTTTGCAGGCCTGGCAGCAGCAGCGCGACCTGCTGCGCGGCCTGCACGCGCCCGTGTTGGATGAAGCCGTGCCCCCTGCCCTGCTGGCCGCCGCCGCGCAGGCCGGCCGTGCCCATGCCGAAGTCCGACTATGGTGGCGCTGGGGCGGCATGGCCGCGAGTCTGATGCTGGCTTTCGGGCTGGGCTGGTGGGTGCACGGGCAGAGCCGCTCGGCATCGACGCTGGCCGCCGCGCCGCCCGCACGCGACTTCATCCACCAGGCCGCCTGGGCGCACGCGGTCTACACGCCTGAGGTGCGGCACCCGGTCGAGGTCGGCTCAGGCGAGGAAGAACACCTGGTGCAATGGCTGTCCAAGCGTCTGGGCCGCCCGCTCAAGCTGCCGCAGCTCCAGGCCCAAGGCTACGAACTGGTCGGAGGCCGTCTGTTGCCCGGCAGCGACGGCGCGCGTGCGCAGTTCATGTACCAGAGCGCGCAAGGCGTGCGCGTGACGATTTATCTGGGGACGACGCCAGAAACCGTGGGCGACGGCCAAGGCACGGAGTTCCGCTACAGCACAGAAGGCCCGGTGCCCAGCTTTTACTGGGTCGACGACGGCTTTGCCTACGCCCTGTCGGGCGCGCTCACCCGCGCTGAGCTGCTGCTGCTGGCCCGTCAGGTCCATCAGCAGCTTTGATCGCAGCGGTCAGGCGAGTTCGCGCAGCGGATGCGCGTGTGCCGGCCAGGGCGACTCGAAGAAGCCATCCACCATCTGCGGCGTCACGTCTTCCAGCCGCGCGGGGTTCCACCTGGGTTGGCGGTCCTTGTCGACCACCAGGGCGCGGATGCCTTCCATGGTGTCGGTCGCGGCCATGTAGCGCTCCAGGTGACGGGTGTTGAAGCAATGACGCACCATGTCGCGCTCCATGCGCAGCTCGTCGGCCAGGCTCATGCGGGCACCACGGCGGATCTGCGCCAGCGTGACCTCGAGCATCAACGGCGAATGCGTGCGCAGGGCCTGCAAGGTCGTTGCAGCCCACGCCCCGGTCTCCTGCACCAGTGCCTGGACGATGGCCAGCACCGAGCTGTGCGCAAAGCAGCGTGCGATCGCGTCCAGCGGCAGAGTCGCGGCGGGCGCAGGCGTGAGATAGGCCTGCTGCCAGGCTTGCAGGCTGCGGTCGTCATAGCTGGCCTGCGCCGCCAGCGCATCCCAGGCCTCGCCCAGGCGGGGGGCGTCGAAACAGGCGTCGGCCAGCTGCAGGGCCAGGGCATCTCCCGCCCCGACCACCTCACTGGTCAGGGCCAGCCATTCACCGCCATGGCCAGGCGTCCGGGCCAGGAACCAGCCGCCGCCTACATCCGGGAACAGGCCGATATTGGTCTCGGGCATGGCCATCTTGGTGCGTGGCGTCACGATGCGCAGCTTTGCACCCTGGCTGATACCCATGCCGCCGCCCATGACCACACCGTCCATGAAGGCGATGTAGGGCTTGGAGTAGTGGTGGATCAGGTGGTTGAGGGCGTATTCCTCGGTGAAGAAGTCCTCCAGCTCGGCGTCGCCGCGCAGCACGGCCTGGTGGAAGAAACGGATGTCGCCGCCGGCACAGAAGGCGCCGAACGGCCCCTCCTTGCCCATGCCGCGGATGGCCACGGCTTCGATGGCCGGATCATCGCGCCAGGCCAGCAAAGCGGCGGCCAGCGCGCGGATCATGGGGAGCGACAGGGCATTGAGGGCGCGCGGGCGGTTCAGCGTGATACAGGCCAGTCGGCCCCGGACTTCGGTCACGACCTCGGGACAGGCATAGACAGGGTTCAGGCTCATCGTCTCTTCTTCCAGTTCAAACCTTCGTTCAGCAGCAGCGCCAGCAGCACCAGCGCCCCGCCTTGCAGGACCGCCGTGGCCGGGCGTTCACCCGCAAAGATCCAGACCAGCAGGATGCCGAACAGGATCTCCAGCTGTGCCAGCAGCGATATCTCTGGCGACTTGAGCACCCGGGCGCAGACCACGAGCAGCGTACAGGGAACCGCCAGCTGAACCACCCCCAACAAGGCCAGCAGGCCCACGTCATGGGCCGTGGCCTGCAGCGGCAGCGCCAGCGGCAGGGTAAGCAGCGCGGACAGTGCGCCCCCCACCAGCACCGAAGGGATCAGGTCCACTTCTGCCCCCTGGGCATGGGCGTGCTGCACCACGATCCAGTTGACCGCCGCGGTCAGCGGCACGCACAGGGCCACCAGCAGGCCCGCCCCGCCCTCTCCGCCGAGCTGGCCGCCGAACATCCAGGCCATGCCGAGCCCGGCCAGCACGATGGCCGCCCAGGTGTGGGCCGCGATGCGCTGGCGCAGGAAGCACCAGGCCAGCAGGGCCGTGAACAGGGGGTTGAGCGAGGAAATCACCAGCACGGCCGCCACGCTGGTCATGGTCAGGGCCAGCATGAAGGAGGTGAACATGAAGCTCCAGCACAGGCCCGACCACCAAAGCGCGGCCGGCGCCGTGCGCAATTGGCGCCAGACCTCACCCGGTCCGCGCCACAGCGGCAGGATTAGCAGCAGTGCCAGCGCCGTGAAGAAACTGCGCCAGAACGTCACCTCGAAGCTGCGCGCAGCCTCCAGCTGACGCGTGACGACCCCGGCGATGGACCACATCAGGGTCACCGCCACCATGAGCCAGACCGCGCGTCGGTGCGTGAGTTTCATGGACAGGGTCGCCAGAGCGAACATGCGGCAACGCGCCAACCCTGCAAGGCGGGGGACACCGTGGAACCGGCTTGACCGGGTCACTGGCGTCGTCCCCCAGGGGCAAAGGCGGCCGCAGGCCGACTCAGGGGGTTACAGGTTCTTCCCGGCGCGCTTGCGCTCGTTCTCCGTCAGGAAACGCTTGCGCAGACGGATGGACTTGGGCGTGATCTCGACCAGTTCGTCGTCCTCGATGAATTCCACGCCGTACTCCAGCGTGCACTCGATCGGCGGCGTGATCTTGATCGCGTCTTCCTTGCCGCTGACGCGGAAGTTGGTCAGCTGCTTGGTCCGCGTGGCGTTCACCACCAGGTCGTTGTCGCGGTTGTGGATGCCGACGATCATGCCCTCGTACACCGGGTCGTTGGCCTTGACGAACATGCGGCCGCGGTCATCGAGCTTGCCCAGGGCGTAGGTGAAGATTTCACCGGCGTCCATGGAGATCAGCACGCCGTTCTTGCGGCCGCCGATCTCGCCCTTGTGCGGCTCGTAGCCGTCGAAGATGTTGGAGATCAGGCCGGAACCGCGGGTCAGGTTCAGGAACTCGTTGGAGAAGCCGATCAGGCCACGGGCCGGGATGCGGTACTCCAGACGCACACGACCACGGCCGTCCGGCTCCATGTTCACCAGTTCGCCCTTGCGCTCGCCCAGAGCCTGCATCACGCCGCCCTGGTGCTGCTCCTCGATGTCGGCCGTGACCAGCTCGATGGGCTCGCACTTCTCGCCGTTGATCTCCTTGAACATCACGCGCGGCTTGGACACGGCCAGCTCATAACCTTCGCGGCGCATGTTCTCCAGCAGGATGGTCAGGTGCAGTTCACCGCGGCCCATCACCTCGAAAACGCCTTCCTCGTCGGTTTCCTTCACGCGCAGGGCCACGTTGTGCTGCAGTTCCTTCTGCAGGCGATCCCAGATCTGGCGGCTGGTGACGA
>DNQP01000026.1:4276-4825 GCA_003500955.1 Curvibacter sp.
CGGCCGGCCAGCGGGCTGGTGTTGACGCAGAAGTTCATGGTCAGGGTCGGCTCGTCGACCTTGAGCATGGGCAGAGGTGCCGGCTTGGCCGGATCGGTGATGGTGACGCCGATGCCGATGTCCTCGATACCGTTGATCAGCACGATTTCGCCCGGACCGGCCTCGGTGGCCTGCACACGATCGAGTCCCTGGAAAGTCAGCACCTGGTTGATGCGGCCCTTGACGGTCTTGCCGTCCGGACCTTCCATGACCAGCACATCCATGGCGGGCTTGATCGTGCCCTGGCTGATGCGGCCCACGCCGATGCGGCCCACGAAGGTCGAGAAGTCCAGCGCGGAAATCTGCAGCTGCAGCGGCGCCGCCGGATCGCCCTTCTGGGACGGCACGTGCTTGAGCACGGTGTCGAACAGGGCCGACATGTCGGGGCCCCACTGCTCGCCCGGCGCTCCCTCTTCCAGCGAGGACCAGCCATTGATGCCCGAGGCATAGACCACCGGGAAATCGAGCTGCTCGTCGGTGGCGCCCAGCTTGTCGAACAGGTCGAAGGCG
>DNQP01000196.1 GCA_003500955.1 Curvibacter sp.
GATGTCGTGGGCGATGCGGAAGCCCTCGCGTGACAGGCCTTCGAGGAAGTTGCCGGCAATGGCCTCGCGCGGGGCGAAACCGATGCTGTGCACGAAACCGTCAAAGCTGGGCCAGTGGGCCGACAGGTCCTTGAAGAGCTTGTCGATCTGGGCGTCGTCGCCGACGTCGCAGTCGAAGACCAGCTTGGAATTGAAGTCGGCAGCGAATTCCGTGATGCGGTCCTTGAAACGCTCGCCCACGTAGCTGAAGGCCAACTCGGCGCCCTGCGCGTGGCAGGCTTTGGCGATGCCGTAGGCAATGGAGCGGTTGCTCAATACGCCGGTGATCAGAAATTTCTTGCCGGTCAGGAATCCCATGTTTCTCTCGGTAGTCAATTTACGGGCAGAATTGTCGCATGCGGATGCGTGCTTTCCTGCTGGTCCTGGCCGGCCTGTGTGGGGCTTTGCCCACGTGGGCCGCCCATGCCTATGCGCAGTTCGGTGACATCAAATACCCGGCAGGCTTCAGCCATTTTGACTACGTCAACCCGGATGCGCCCAAGGGCGGTGACATCGTGCTGGTGCCGCCGACCCGCCTGTCCAACTTCGACAAGTACAACCCCTACACGCTCAAGGGCAGTGCACCACCCGCACTCAACGGCCTGGTCTTCGAGAGCCTGCTGACCGGTACGCTGGACGAGCCCACCACGTCCTATGGCTTGCTGGCCCAGGACGTGACGGTGGCGCCGGACAAGCTGTCCGCCGTCTTCACGCTCAACCCCCGGGCGCGTTTCCACAATGGCGATCCGGTGCTGGCGGCCGACGTCAAGCACTCCTTCGACAAGCTGGTGTCCAAGGAGGCCGCGCCCCAGTTCCGCACCATCTTTGGCGAGATCCGGGGCGTGACCATCCTGGACGAGCGCCGGGTGCGCTTCGACTTCAAGCGCGTGAACGCCGAGCTGCCGCTGATCGCGGGCAGCCTGCCGGTCTTCAGCCGCAAATGGGGCGAGGGCAAGCCGCTGGACCAGATCGTCACCGACACGCCCATCGGCAGCGGGCCCTACCGCATCGGCAAGGTCAATTTCGGCAAGGACATCACGTACGAGCGCGATCCGGACTACTGGGCGCGCGACCTCAATGTGCGGCGCGGCATGTTCAACTTCGACCGCATCAGCTACAAGATCTACAAGGACAACACGGCGCAGCTGGAGGCCTTCAAGGCCGGCGAGTTCGATTACATCCAGGCCTTCATCGCGCGCGAATGGGCGCGCGCCTACAAAGGCAAACAGTTCGAGCGTGGCGAGCTCATCAAGAAGGAGCTGCAGCACGGCAATGCCGGCGACTTCCAGGGCTTTCTCTTCAATCTGCGGCGCGACAAGTTCAAGGACGTGCGGGTGCGCCAGGCCATCGCCCTGGCCATGGACTACGAGTGGATGAACCGCCAGCTCTTCTACAACGCCTACACCCGGGTGCGCGGCTATTTCGTCGGCAGCGACTTCGAGGCCAAGGGCCGGCCCGGGCCCGAGGAGCTGGCTGTGCTGGAACCGCTGCGTCGCCAGTTGCCGCCTGAGGTCTACAGCGAGGAGGTGCCCTTGCCGCCCTTCACGAGCCTGGACCCGGCCTCGGGTCAGACCCTGCGTGACAACCTGCGCCGCGCGCGCGACCTGCTGGCAGCCGCCGGCTGGACCTACCGCGACGGTGCGCTGCGCAATGCCAAGGGCGAGCCCTTCACCATCGAGTTCCTCGACAACTCGGGCTCCATGAGCCGGGTGGTCACGCCCTATGCGCGCAACCTGGAGAAGCTGGGCATCCAGGTCAACACCAAGGTCATCGATTTCGCCATCCTGCAAAAGCGCATGGATGTGTTCGATTTCGAGATCATCAGCAACCGCCTGATCGGCAGCGAGGCGCCTGGCACCGAGCTGCTGGAGCGCTACGGTTCCAAGTCGGCCGATGTGGAGGGCTCGAGCAATGTGATCGGGCTCAAGGATCCGGCGGTCGACGCCATCCTGGACCAGGTGATCTCGGCCCAGACGCGCCCCGAACTGGTGGCGCGTCTGCGCGCCCTGGACCGCGTGCTGCGCCACGGCCACTATGCGGTGCCGCACTGGTACAGCGGCGTGCACCGCGTGGCCTGGCGCGCCGGTCGCTTCGAGCAGCCGGCCGTGACGCCGCGCTACTACCAGCCCGAGTCCTGGGTGACCTCGGTCTGGTGGGCCACGCCCGCGAACCGGGCCGGAGGGAAATAAGCCATGCCCGCCTACATCCTCAAGCGCCTGCTGCTGATGATTCCCACGCTCTTTGGCATCCTGCTGCTGACCTTTGTGGTGATCCAGTTCGTGCCCGGCGGGCCGGTGGAGCAGATGGTGGCCCAGCTGCAGGGGCGCGACACGGGGGGCGAGGGCGCCGCGGCCGGTGGCGCCGGCTACCGCGGTCGCCAGGGCGTGGATGCCAAGCGCATCGAGGAGATCCGCACCCTCTACGGCTTCGACAAACCGGCGCACGAGCGCTTCTGGCAGATGCTGGGCCAGTACGCGCGCTTCGACCTGGGCAAGAGCTTCTACTACCCCAAGAGTGTCTGGGAGCTGGTCAAGGAAAAGCTGCCGGTGTCCATCAGCCTGGGCCTGTGGACCTTTTTCCTCAGCTACCTGATCTCGGTGCCCCTGGGCATCGCCAAGGCGGTGCGCGCGGGCACGCGCTTCGACACGCTGACCAGCCTCGTGGTGCTTGTCGGCTACGCCATTCCCGGCTTTGTGCTAGGTGTCGCCTTGCTGGTGATCTTCGGCGGCCAGCTGCAGTGGTTCCCCTTGCGCGGCCTGACGTCCAGCAACTGGGAGACGCTGAGCTGGGGCGCGAAGATCGTCGACTACCTCTGGCACATCGCGCTGCCGGTCACGGCCAGCGTGCTCGGTGCCTTCGCGGTGACCACGATGCTGACCAAGAACGCTTTCCTGGAAGAGATCCGCAAGCAGTACGTGTTGACGGCGCGCGCCAAGGGTCTGTCCGAGCGCACGGTGCTCTGGAAGCATGTGTTCCGCAATGCGCTGATCCCCATCGTCACCGGCTTCCCGGCCGCCTTCATCGGCGCCTTCTTCGCGGGTTCGCTGCTGATCGAGACCCTGTTCTCGCTCGACGGTCTCGGCCTGCTCTCCTATGAATCGGTGATGCGGCGCGACTACCCGGTGGTGCTGGGCACGCTCTATCTGTTCACGCTGATCGGCCTGGTCACCAAGCTGATCTCCGACCTCTGTTATGTCTGGGTCGACCCCCGGGTGAAGTTCGACTGATGGCCGGCGTCTCCCTCTCCCCGTCGCAGCGTGCCTGGCAGCGTTTCCGGCGCAACCGCCTGGGCTATTGGAGCCTGCTGATTTTCTGCGTGCTCTTCGTGCTCAGCCTGGGTGCCGAGCTGATCTCCAACGACAAGCCGCTCGTGGCACGGCATCACGGGCAGTGGTACTTTCCCATCCTCAACAACGTGCCCGAGACGCACTTCGGTGGTGATTTCGAGACACCGACCGATTACCTCGACCCCTTCATCCGCCAGCAGTTCGAGCAGCCGGGCAACTTTGCCCTCTACCCGCCCAATCCCTATCACCACAGCACCATCAACTACTTCGCCAAGGAGCCCAACCCCGCGGCGCCCTCGGCCGACAACTGGCTGGGCACGGACGACCGCGGGCGCGACGTGGTGGCGCGTCTGCTCTACGGATTCCGCATCTCGGTGCTGTTTGCGCTGGCATTGACCTTCATCGGTGTGCTGCTGGGGGTGGTCACCGGCGCGATCCAGGGCTTTTTCGGCGGCCGCACCGACCTGTGGTTCCAGCGCTTCATCGAGATCTGGGGCTCCATGCCCGAGCTCTACCTGCTGATCATCTTCTCGGCCATGTTCGACCCGAGCGTGGCCCTGCTGCTCATCCTGCTCAGCCTCTTCGGCTGGATGGGGCTGTCGGACTATGTGCGCGCCGAGTTCCTGCGCAACCGCCAGCTGGACTACGTGCGCGCCGCGCGGGCCATGGGCCTGAGCAACGGGCAGATCATCTGGCGCCACATCCTGCCCAACAGCCTGACGCCCGTGGTGACCTTCCTGCCGTTCCGCATGAGCGCGGCCATCCTGGCACTGACCTCGCTGGACTTCCTGGGCCTGGGCGTGCCGCCGGGCACGCCTTCGCTGGGCGAGCTGCTGGCCCAGGGCA
>DNQP01000236.1 GCA_003500955.1 Curvibacter sp.
GCCATCTGCTTCTCCATTTTGGCCGCATGCGCCAGTTCCATGTTCGCCTGCTCGCGCGACACGTCGATCCAGCGCAGGTCATCAATACAGTCCGGGCGGTGGCCCATGGGCTCCCACAAGTGGTCCACGACCGCTCTTCCCTTCATCTCCGCAATATTATTGCGAGCCTGCTGCACCTGCATCGCCGGCGTGAGCGCCTGCGTCTTCGGGAAGTTCCCGATGTCCGTCGACATGGCCCTTCCCACTTGAACACTTTGCCCTTCGAAGCGGTAGTAGGGCGACCACTGGGGGATGCCGAAGCCATAGTCGCGCATCTGCTCCTCGCTCAGTTTCTTCACGGGGGCCTGGAAGACGTCATCCGAATAGGTTGCCGGTGCCGGCGCGGGTGCTGGTGGTTCGACGGGCGTCGGTTGTCGGGGCGGCCGGTTCCGCGCTTCCCTTCTCAGCCGTCGCGCGGTGAGTTTGTCGAGGCGGCGGTCCTCCTCGGCCTCCTTCTTAAAGTCGACGTACTTGTTGATTCTCCGCGACGTCTTCCCGCCGAAGTTGCCCGTGTCGTCGTACTCCCGGATGCGCAGCTTGGGGTTGCGGTCGGGCTTGCCTCTCAACACGCGCGGCATGGTCTAACGCTTCGCGCGGGCTGCCCGCGCGCGCCTCGTCGCGTGGGCCCGGATGCGTGAGGCCTCGACGGCGCCCGGCTGCGCTCACGTCGCCGGTTTGCGAGCGTATGTGATCCCTTTTGCCACTGCGCCGAGAGCGGCGCTGTCTGATGAGCCTGCCCCGGCCGAGGGCACCGAAAAGCGCAGGGTAAACCAGCATGCATGTCCAACAGGAGGTCTAGAGAAGGATAGGCTGAGGTCTCGCTTTTACCGACTTGTTGCGGGTTTTCCCCGCCCGCGCGTGGATCTGCGCGTGGCGGTTCTGCTTAGAAAGAAGTATGCTGTTACGAAAAACGCGGCGGTGTGTCCCCCAGGGGCGCCTCCGCCAACTAGTCCTAGCACCGTACAGATAAGCCACGCCCCACGCCGTCGACGTGAGAGATGTATACGACGTTACCCAACGAACGCGCCCCCCTAGAGCCCGAGCAGGAAGCGCCCCGGGTCCTCGATCTTGGTCGCCACGGACTTGAGGAACGTGACCGCCTCGCGGCCGTCGATCATGCGGTGGTCGTACGTGAGCGCGAGGTACATCATCGGTCTAGCTACCACTTCCCCATCTTTGACCACAGCGCGCATCTTCGTGGCGTGCATGCCCAGGATGGCCGACTGCGGCGGGTTGATGATGGGGGTGGACAGCATGGAGCCGAACACACCGCCGTTGGAGATCGAGAAGGTGCCGCCAGTCATCTCCTCGATGCCCAGCTTGCCGTCCTTGGCCTTCTGGCCGTACTCGGCGATCTTCTTCTCGATGTCGGCAAAGCTCATCTGGTCGGCGTTGCGCACGATGGGCACCACCAGGCCGCGCGGCGAACCGACGGCGATACCGATGTCGAAGTAGCCGTGGTAGACGATGTCATTGCCGTCGACCGAGGCGTTGAGCACCGGGTACTTCTTGAGCGCATGCACGGCGGCCTTGACGAAGAAGCTCATGAAGCCCAGCTTGACGCCGTGCTCCTTCTCGAACTTCTCCTGGAACTTCTTGCGCATCTCCATCACCGGGGCCATGTTCACTTCATTGAACGTGGTCAGGATGGCGTTGGTCGATTGCGACTGCAGCAGACGCTCGGCCACCCGGGCGCGCAGGCGCGTCATGGGCACGCGCTGCTCGGGGCGCTCGCCCAGGTGCAGCGCGCTGCTCGGCGCAGCCACCTGCGGCAGGGCCTTGGTCGGCACACCGGTCGGGATGGCCGCGGGGGCGGGAGCGGCAGCGCCGCCGGCCACAGCGGCGAGCACGTCGCCCTTGGTCACACGGCCGTCCTTGCCCGTGCCGGGCACCGAGCCGGCGGCCAGGTTGTTGTCGGCCATGAGCTTGGCGGCAGCGGGCATGGCCACGCCGGCCTTGGAGCTGGAAGCAGCTGCAGCGGCAGGCGCAGCAGCCGGAGCGGCCGCGGGGGCGGCGGCAGCGGGCGCTGCGGCTGCCTTGCCGTCGGTGTCGATGCGGGCGATCAGCTGATCGGCCACCACCGTGCCGCCGTCGGCGACGAGGATCTCGGCCAGCACGCCGGCCGACGGGGCCGGCACTTCGAGCACGACCTTGTCGGTCTCGATATCGATCAGGATCTCGTCGGCGGCCACCAGCTCACCGACCTTTTTCTTCCACTGCAGCATGGTGGCTTCCGCCACCGACTCGGACAGCTGCGGGACCTTGACTTCTACGATAGCCATTTGAATTCTTCCGTTATGCGTGATGCGTTTAGCGTTGAGCGAGGAATCGACGCTGAACGCTGAACGCTCAACGCCGAACCTGGCTGTTATTTCGTGAGCACGAAGCCCTTGAGCTTGGCGAAAGCGGCTTCCACCAGGGCCTTTTGCTGGTCCTGGTGCAGGTGGGCATAGCCCACGGCCGGCGAGGCCGAGGCGGCGCGACCGGCATAGCCCAGCTTCTGGCCATCGAGCATGTTCTCGTGGATGTTGTGCTGGATGAAGAACCAGGCGCCCTGGTTCTGCGGCTCGTCCTGGCACCACACGATGTCTGTGGCGTTCGGATACTTCTTGAGCTCGGCGCCGAAGGCCTTGTGCGGGAAGGGATAGAGCTGCTCGATACGGATGATGGCCGTATCGTCCAAGCCCTTCTCCTCGCGCTTCTTGACCAGGTCGTAGTAGACCTTGCCCGAGCAGGCGATCACGCGCTTGACCTTGTCGGCCTTGAGCTCCTTCTGCTCGCCCAGCACGGTCTGGAAACCGCCCTTGGTGAACTCGGACAGCGGCGAAGTGGCGTCCTTGTTGCGCAGCAGGGACTTGGGCGTCATGATGACCAGCGGCTTGCGCAGGTCACGGATCTGCTGGCGGCGCAGCACATGGAAGATCTGGCTGGCCGTGGTCGGCTGCACGATCTGCATATTGGTGTCAGCGGCCAGCTGCATGAAGCGCTCCAGGCGGGCCGAGCTGTGCTCGGGGCCCTGGCCTTCGTA
>DNQP01000007.1 GCA_003500955.1 Curvibacter sp.
GTCAGAACCCCAGTTGCCGGTGATGACCGTATCGGCGCCCGAAGCCTTGATCTTGGCGATGTAGGGTGCGAAGTCACGCACCTGGGCCAGCGGGTGCAGGTCTTCGCCCACGATCTTCACGTCGGGGCGCTTGAGCGCCAGCAGCTCCTTGGCGAACTTGGCGACCTGGTGGCCGTGCGAGTAGTTCTGGTTCAGCAGATAGACGCTCTTGATGTCCTTCTGGTCTTTCATGAAGGTGGTGATGGCCTCCATCTTCATGGAAGTATCCGCGTCGAAGCGGAAGTGCCAGTAGTTGCACTTGCTGTTGGTGAAGTCCGGGTCCACGGCCGAGTGGTTCAGGAACATGACTTCCTTGCCGGGATTGCGCTCGTTGTGCTTGGCGACGGCGTCGATCAGCGCACCGGCCACCGAGGAACCGTTGCCCTGGGTGATGTAGCGCACGCCCTGGTCGATCGCAGCCTTGAGGTGGTTCAGGCTCTCGGCGGGGCTGAGCTTGTTGTCCATGGCGATGACTTCGAACTTCACGCCGGCGGGGTTGTTGGCGCCGCTGAACTTCTCGCCGAAGAACTGGAAGCTGCGCACCTGGTTGTTGCCCACCGGGGCCATCAGTCCCGAGAGCGGATCGATCCAGGCAATCTTGACCGTCTCGCCCTTCTGGGCGAAGGCGGCCCCGGCAAACGCCAGGGTGGCGGCAGCGGTCACAAATTTCACGGTGAACTTCATTTGTCGTCTCCTCGTTGTCAGAATCGTTGCAGCGTAACCAAATTCAAATCCGGGCGCGCTAGGGATTGCCCTAGCACTATCGCCTTTGCGACTCCCCGCCCGTACAGGCCGCGGGGACATTCCGTTCACGTGCCCGGCAGCTTGTAGTCCTTGAGCGTCTCGCGCAGGCGGGTCTTGAGCATCTTGCCGGTGGCGCCCAGGGGGATGGCGTCGACGAAGATCACGTCGTCCGGGATCTGCCACTTGGCCGTCTTACCCTCGTAGAACTTGAGCAGCTCCTCCTTGCCGACCTCGGCACCGGGCTTCTTCACCACCACGACCACCGGTCGCTCGTCCCACTTGGGGTGCCGCACGCCGATGCAGGCCGCCATGGCCACGGCCGGGTGGGCCACGGCGATGTTCTCCACATCGATGGAGCTGATCCACTCGCCCCCGGACTTGATGACATCTTTGCTGCGGTCGGTGATCTGCATATAGCCGTCGGGGTCGATGGTGGCCACGTCGCCGGTCGGGAACCAGCCATGGCCGTCCGCATCCTTGAGCAGCGGATCGCCGCCCTCGCCCTTGAAGTACTCGCGCAGGATCCAGGGCCCGCGCACCAGCAGGTCGCCATAGGCCTTGCCGTCCCAGGGCAGTTCCTGCCCATCGCCGCCGACGATCTTCATGTCCACGCCGTAGATGGCGCGGCCCTGCTTGAGGCGGATCTTCATCTGCTCGGGCTCAGGCAGCGTCAGGTGCTTGTTCTTCAATGTGCACAGCGTGCCCAGGGGCGACATCTCGGTCATGCCCCAGGCGTGCAGCACCTCCACCCCGTACTCTTCGCGGAAGGCGGTGATCATGGCCGGCGGGCAGGCCGAGCCACCGATCACCGTGCGCTTGAGGGTGGAGAACTTCAGGCCGTTGGGCTTGAGGTGGCCCAGCAGCATCTGCCAGATCGTGGGCACACCGGCCGCATAGCTCACCCGCTCGGCCTCGATCAGCTCGTAGATGGATTTGCCGTCCAGCGCCGGGCCCGGAAAGACCAGCTTGGCGCCGGTCAGCGCCGCCGAATAGGGGATGCCCCAGGCGTTGACGTGGAACATGGGGACGACCGGCAGCACCGAATCGCGCGCGCTCAGGGACATCACATCGGGCAGCGCGGCGGCATAGGCGTGCAGGATGGTGGAGCGATGGCTGTAGAGCGCGGCCTTGGGGTTGCCCGTGGTGCCGCTGGTGTAGCACATGCTCGAGGCCGAGTTCTCGTCGAATTCGGGCCAGCGGTAGGTCTCGGGCTGGGCACCGATCCAGGTCTCGTAACTTTGCAGGCCAGGAATGCCGCTGTCCTTGGGCAGCTTGTCGGCGTCACACAGGGCGATCCAGTGCTTCACCGTGCTGCACTTGGCGTGCACCGCCTGGATGATGGGCAGAAAGGTCAGGTCGAAGCACAGCACCTGGTCTTCGGCGTGGTTGGCGATCCAGGCGATCTGCTCCGGGTGCAGGCGCGGGTTGATGGTGTGCAGCACCCGGCCCGAGCCGCTGACGCCGAAATACAGTTCCAGATGGCGGTAGCCGTTCCAGGCCAGCGTGGCCACCCGGTCGCTGAAGGCGAGCTTGAGCGCATCCAGGGCGTTGGCCACACGCCGTGAGCGCGCTGCAACGTCGCGGTAGGTGTAGCGGTGGATGTCGCCTTCGACCCGGCGCGAGACGATCTCGGCATCGCCATGGTGGCGTTCGGCGAAGTCGATCAGGGAAGAAATCAGCAGCGGCTGGCTTTGCATCAATCCGAGCATGGACAGGACTCCTCTTCTTGTGGCTCGTGGTGTTCGCCGCCAGTATGGCGCAAGCCTGGCACGCTTCCACTGAGGGTAAGCCCCTGATCGGGACCGGCCTACGTCGTCTGCGTGACAATGCTCTCATGTCTCTCGCCATCGATGCTGTCCAGGACCCGCCCGCCGCCATCGCCAGCGGTTTGACCTGGGTGAACCGCTACGCCGCACTCGGTCCGGCCTTCCACACCGCCCTGCCCCCGCAGCCCCTGTCCGCGCCCTATTGGGTGGGCCAGAGCCGCGCGGTGGGCGAGCTGCTGGGCCTGCCGTGCGACTGGGTCAACTCGGACGAGCTGCTGCAGGCGCTCAGCGGCAACCGCGTGCTGGCCGGCAGCACACCCGTGGCCACGGTCTACAGCGGCCACCAGTTCGGCGTGTGGGCCGGCCAGCTGGGCGACGGCCGGGCGCTGTTGCTCGGTGAAACCGCGGGCGGCCTGGAGATCCAGCTCAAGGGCGCTGGCCGAACGCCGTATTCGCGCATGGGCGACGGCCGCGCGGTGCTGCGCTCGTCCATCCGCGAGTTCCTCTGCAGCGAGGCCATGCACGGCCTGGGCATCCCCACCACGCGCGCACTCTGCGTGACGGGCTCGGATGCGCCCGTACGCCGCGAGGAGATCGAGACCGCCGCCGTGGTGACGCGCGTGGCGCCCAGTTTCATCCGCTTCGGCCACTTCGAGCATTTCGCCGCCAATGACCGGCCCGAGGAACTGCGCCGCCTGGCCGACTTCGTGATCAACCATTACTACCCGGCGTGCCGGGCCACGGACAAGTTCGGCGGCAATGCCTACGCCGCCCTGCTCGAAGCCGTGAGCGAAAAGACCGCCGCCCTGCTGGCGCAATGGCAGGCCGTGGGCTTTTGCCATGGCGTGATGAACACCGACAACATGAGCATCCTGGGCCTGACCCTGGACTACGGCCCCTTCCAGTTTCTCGACGGCTACGACCCGGCCCACATCTGCAACCACTCCGACACCCAGGGCCGCTACGCCTTTGCGCGCCAGCCCAACATCGCTTACTGGAACCTGTTCTGCCTGGGCCAGGCCCTGCTGCCCCTGATCGGCGACCAGGAGCTGGCCCTGGCCGCGCTGGAAAGCTATCGCACGCGCTACCCGGCCGAGCTCGAAGCCCGGCTGCGGACCAAGCTGGGGCTGCGGCGCCAGGAAGCCGGCGACCGCGAGCTGGTCGAGGACACCTTGCGCCTGCTGGCTGGTGAAAAGACCGACCACACCATCTTCTGGCGGCGACTGAGCCATTTCGCGGCTGACGGGCAGGCGGCACCCGTGCATGACCTGTTCATGGACCGCACAGCCTGCGACGCCTGGCTGCGGCGCTACGAGGCCCGGCTGGCGAGGGAAGACACCGGCACGGCGGCCCAGGCCATGTTGCAGGTCAACCCCAAGTTCGTGCTGCGCAACCACCTGGGTGAACTGGCCATCCGCCAGGCGCGCGAGAAGGATTTTTCCGGCGTGGCGAAACTTCTGGCCTTGCTCGAGAGTCCTTTTGACGAGCATCCTGGCCATGAGGCCGAGGCCGGCTTCCCGCCCGACTGGGCATCCTCCATCGAAATCAGCTGTTCTTCATGAGAGTCGATTCACCATGAGCTACGCCATCCAGAAAACCGCCGAGGAATGGAAGGCCCTGCTGGCCGCCAAGCAGGCCGAGCCCGGCGCCTACCAGGTCACACGCCACGCCGCGACCGAGCGGCCCTACACCGGCAGGTACGCCGACTTCTGGATGCCCGGCCACTACCGCTGCATCTGCTGCGGTGCCCGCCTGTTCGAAGCCAGCACCAAGTTCGACGCTGGCTGCGGCTGGCCCAGTTTTTCCGAACCGGCGCAGCCGCATGCCATCGAGGAGCGGCGCGACACCAGCCACGGCATGGTCCGCGTGGAGACGGTGTGCTCCCAGTGCGGCGCCCACCTGGGCCATGTCTTCGAGGACGGCCCGGCCCCCACGGGCCTGCGCTACTGCATCAACTCCGCTGCCATTGAGCACGAAGCCTGAGGCGCTGACCGCGATAATGCGGGGCCACATCGCCTGCTGACATGAAACTCCTGATCGACTTCTTCCCCATCCTGCTGTTCTTCGGCGCCTACAAGTTCTACGACATCTACGTCGCCACGGCCGTGCTCATGGCCGCTACCGTGCTGCAGATGGCGCTGATCTATGCCATCGACCGCAAGCTGCAGACCATGCACAAGATCACCCTGCTGCTGATCCTGGTCTTCGGCGCCCTGACCCTGGTCTTGCAGGACGAGCGCTTCATCAAGTGGAAACCCACCGTGCTCTACGCTGCCATGGCCCTGGCCCTGGCACTGGCGCTCTGGGGCTGGCGCAAGAACTTCCTCAAGATCCTGCTGGGCAGCCAGCTGGAGCTGCCAGACGGGGTCTGGATGCGTCTGAACCTGGCGTGGATCGTCTACTGCGCCTTCATGGCCACGATCAATGGCTATGTCGCAGCCTTCTTCACGACCGAGGCCTGGGTCAACTTCAAGCTCTGGGGCTATGTGTTCCCGCTGGTCTTCATCATCGGCCAGGGTGTCTACATCGCCCGCCACCTCAAGTCCGACCCC
>DNQP01000125.1 GCA_003500955.1 Curvibacter sp.
GTGACAAGAGCAGCATGAAGTTCGGCTCCGGCGGCAGCAGCAAGAGCAAGGCCTGGCGCGACATCTGGGGGGCAGGGCAGGGCGTTGGCAGCATTGGCAAGGTGACCTCCGCCGCCGAGGCTGTGGCCCAGCTGGAGCGCGAGTACCACGAGGCGCAGGAACGCATGGCGCGCATTACCCAGCCCTTTGGAGCACGCTGATGACTGCTGAACTCATCTGCGGCGATCTGCGCCGCAGCGGTGATGAGGTGGCCGACCGCGCGCTGCGGCTGGCCGGTGGCCTGGCGCGTTTGGGCGTGGAAGACGGCGATGTGCTTGCCGTGATGCTGCGCAACGGCCCGGCATTTATCGATGCCATTCAGAGCTGCCAGAGCGCCGGCTGCTTTTACTGCCCGATCAACTGGCACTTCAAGGCCGATGAGGTGGCGTATCTGCTGAACGATTCGGCGGCCAAGGTGCTGATCGTCGAGGCCGACCTGCTGGCCACCCTGGGTGATGCAGTACCGGCAGGGGTGGAGGTGCTGGTAGTCGATGCTGGCGCTGATGATGCCCGTGACTACGAGCGCTGGCTGGCGCAGCAGACGCCCTATGACGGCCCCGAGCGCACGCCACGCGCTCATATGGCCTACACCTCGGGTACCACCGGGCGGCCCAAGGGCGTTGTGCGTCTGGCGCCGCCGCCGGAGCTGCGTGCGCAGATGGCCGAGGGCATGCGCGAGCTGTGCCGCATCGCCTGGGGTATCACGCCCGGGGTGCGCGCCATGGTGACTGCGCCGCTGTACCACAGCGCGCCAACCTCCTTCACCCAGCAGGCGATTCAGCAGGCCGAGATGCTGGTGCTGATGCCGCGCTTTGATGCCGAGCAGACGCTGGCGCTGATCGCCGAGCATCGCATCGAGGTGGTCTACCTGGTGCCGATCATGTACGTGCGCCTGCTGCGCCTGCCGGCAGAGGTGCGGGCCAAAAACGATCTGTCGTTCGTGGGTTTTGTCGCCTCCACCGGCGCGCCCTGCGCCCCGGAAGTCAAACAGGCGATGCTCGATTGGTGGGGTGATGTGATCTTTGAAACCTACGCCTCCAGCGAGACCGGCATGGTCACCCTGCAGGACCCGCAGTCCGCCCGCCGCAAGCCGGGGAGCGTGGGCCGGCCGATTGCCGATACGCGTATTCGCATTGTCAGCGAAGACGGCCGCGAATGCGGCGTGGGCGAGCCGGGCGTGATCTATGTGCGTCAGCCCATGGTGCCGGACTTCACCTACCTGAATAACGACGCTGCGCGCAGCAAGGCCGGGCTGGATGATCTGGCCACGGTGGGTGATATCGGCTATCTGGACGCCGACGGCTACCTGTATGTCTGTGACCGCCAATCGGACATGGTTATTTCCGGTGGCGTGAATATCTACCCGGCGGAGATCGAGCATGTACTCATTACCCTGCAGGGCGTAACCGACTGCGCGGTGTTCGGGGTGCCGGACGCCGAGTACGGCGAGTCGCTGATGGCTGTGGTGGCCAGCCCCGGTGGTCAGGTCAGTGGTAGCCAGGTGCAGGCGTTTATCCGCGAGCAGATGGCCGGCTACAAGGTGCCCAAGCGGGTTGAAGTGGTCGACAGCCTGCCGCGCGATGACAACGGCAAGGTGGCCAAGCGGCGGCTGCGTGACAGCTGGCTGCAGGCCTCCGCCTGACGCGGCCCGCGTCGCCATCCAACGGCGGCGCGGGTAACAAACTGATACATTTTATCCCCGGCCTACAAAGGAGTACTATGTAGGCCGTTTTTTATCCGCTCGGGAAATCCTGCATGCATTGTCCGTTCTGTGGTGCCCATGACACCAAGGTGATCGACTCGCGCCTGGTAGCCGAAGGTGATCAGGTGCGTCGGCGCCGCGAATGCCTGGCCTGCCAGGAACGTTTCACCACCTTTGAAACGGCCGAGCTGGTGCTGCCCCGGGTGATCAAGCAAGACGGCCGTCGCCAGCCTTTCGATGAAGACAAGCTGCGGGCCGGCTTTCAGCGCGCGCTGGAAAAGCGCCCGGTCAGCGTTGAGCAGATCGAAGCCGCCATCGGCCATATCAAGCACCGCCTGCGTGCCACGGGCGAGCGTGAGGTCAAGGCCATGACCGTCGGTGAGATGGTCATGCGTGAGCTCAAGCAGCTCGATGAAGTCGCCTACATCCGTTTTGCCTCCGTGTATCGCCGCTTCCAGGACCTGAATCAGTTCCGCGAAGAGATCGAGCGCCTGTCGCGCCGCGAGCAGGACGACAGTGATGCCTGAGTGGAGCGCTGCCGACCGCAGCTGGATGAGCCGGGCGCTGATGCTGGCCGAGCGCGGCCTGTACACCACTGAACCCAACCCGCGAGTGGGTTGTGTGCTGGTCGCCGATGGCGAAGTGGTCGGCGAGGGCTGGCACGTGCGGGCCGGTGAAGGCCACGCAGAGGTAAACGCCCTGGCACAGGCCGGCGAGCGTGCCCGTGGCGCCACCGCCTATGTCACCCTTGAGCCCTGCAGCCACTTTGGCAAGACCCCGCCCTGCGCCGATGCGCTGATCAAGGCGGGCGTGTCGCGCATGGTCGCGGCCATGCAGGACCCCAACCCCCAAGTGGCCGGCAACGGCCTGCAGCGGTTGCGTGAGGCCGGTATTGCGGTTGAATGCGGGCTGCTCGAAGAGCAGGCGCGCGCGCTCAACCCGGGTTTTATCAAGCGTATGCAACAGGGCCTGCCCTGGGTGCGCGTCAAGCTGGCGATGAGTCTGGACGGGCGCACCGCCATGGCCAGCGGTGAAAGCAAGTGGATTACCGGCCCA
>DNQP01000218.1 GCA_003500955.1 Curvibacter sp.
CCGGTGCGCGGCAACGGCAAGATCATCCAGGAACTCGAGGGCGAGTTCCGCGGTGCCGGCTGGAACGTCATCAAGCTCATCTGGGGCAAGGAGTGGGACGGCCTGCTGGCCCGCGACAAGGACGGTGCCCTGCGCAAGCTGATGATGGACACACTGGACGGCGACTACCAGGCTTTCAAGGCCAACGACGGTGCCTACGTCCGCAAGAACTTCTTCGGCCGTGATCCGCGTACCGCCGAGATGGTGGCCAAGATGAGCGACGCCGACATCTGGAACCTGCGCCGTGGCGGCCACGACGCGCAGAAGGTCTACGCGGCCTTCCACAAGGCCCATAACTCCCAGGGCGGCCCGACCGTGTTGCTGGTCAAGACCGTCAAGGGCTGGGGCATGGGCAAGGCCGGCGAGGGCAAAAACACCGCGCACCAGACCAAGAAGCTCGGGGACGACGATATCCGCTACATGCGCGACCGTTTCAACATCCCGATCCCCGACAGCGAGCTGTCCAAGATCCCCTTCTACAAGCCGGCCGACGACACGCCGGAGATGAAGTACCTGCACGAGCGCCGCAAGGCCCTGGGCGGCTACCTGCCCAAGCGCCGCGAGCGCTCCAGCGAGAGCTTCACCGTGCCTTCGCTCGAGACCTTCAAGGCGGTGCTGGAGCCCACGGCCGAGGGCCGCGAGATCTCGACCACCCAGGCCTATGTGCGTTTCCTCACGCAGCTGCTGCGTGACCAGGCCCTGGGCCCGCGCGTGGTGCCCATCCTGGTGGACGAGGCGCGCACCTTCGGTATGGAAGGCCTGTTCCGCCAGATCGGCATCTACAACCCGGAAGGGCAGAAGTACACCCCGGTGGACAAGGAGCAGGTCAGCTATTACAAGGAAGACAAAGCCGGCCAGATCCTGCAGGAAGGCATCAACGAAGCGGGCGGCATCAGCAGCTGGATCGCCGCGGCAACCTCGTACTCCACGAGCAACCGCATCATGATCCCCTTCTACATCTATTACTCGATGTTCGGCCTGCAGCGCGTGGGCGACCTGGCCTGGGCGGCCGGCGACATGCAGGCGCGCGGCTTCCTGCTGGGCGGTACCTCGGGGCGCACCACGCTCAACGGTGAGGGATTGCAGCACGAGGACGGCCACAGCCAGGTGCTTGCTTCCACCATCCCCAACTGCGTGAGCTACGACCCCACCTTCGCCCACGAGGTGGCCATCATCCTGCACCATGGTCTCAAGCGCATGGTCGAGAAGCAGGACAACGTCTTCTTCTACCTGACCCTGCTCAACGAGAACTACGCCATGCCGGGTCTCAAGGCCGGTACCGAAGAGCAGATCATCAAGGGCATGTACCTGCTGCAGGAAGCCAAGGCCGCCAAGAAGGCGCCGCAGGTCAACCTGCTGGGCTCCGGCTCCATCCTGCGTGAATCCATGTTCGCCAAGGAACTGCTGGAGAAGGACTGGGGCGTTGCCGCCAATGTCTGGAGCTGCCCCAGCTTCAACGAGCTGGCACGCGAAGGCCAGGACTGCGAGCGCTGGAACCTGCTGCATCCGACCGAGAAGCAGCGCGTGCCCTTCGTCACGCAGCAGCTTGAGCCGCATGCCGGCCCGGTGATCGCGTCCACGGACTACATCAAGAACTTCAGCGACCAGATCCGCCCCTTCATGCCCAAGGGCCGGACCTACAAGGTGCTGGGTACCGACGGTTTCGGTCGCAGCGATTTCCGCAGCAAGCTGCGTGAGCACTTCGAGGTCAACCGCCATTACATCGTGGTCGCCGCACTCAAGGCCCTGGCCGAAGAGGGCACGGTGCCCATGGAAAAGGTGGCTGAAGCCATTGCCAAGTACAAGATCAAAACGGACAAGATCAACCCGCTGTACGCATAAAGCGGGTTGATCTTGCGGCGAAGACTCATATCGCGCAGCGATGTGATGTCGCAGCCACAAAGTCCCGCTTCCAGGAACAAGGAAGAACAAACATGGCTCTCGTAGAAATCAAGGTGCCCGATATCGGTGACTTCGACTCCGTCGCGGTCATCGAATTGCTGGTCCAGCCCGGCGACACGGTCAAGGCGGAGCAGTCGCTGATCACCGTCGAGTCCGACAAGGCCTCGATGGAGATCCCCTCCAGCCACGCCGGCGTGCTCAAGGAGCTCAAGGTCAAGCTCGGCGACAAGGTGGCGATGGGGTCTCTCGTCGCGCTGCTTGAAAGCAGCGAGACGAGTGCCCCCACAGGGCTTACAAGCTTACCCCCACCCCAGCCCTCCCCCGTCACGGGGGAGGGAGCCAAGGCCACCGCAGCACCGGCACCCGCTCCGGTAGCGGCTGCGCCGGCGCCTGTCGCCGCCGCACCTGCGGCCGCCACGCCGGCCCACGATCCCACGGCTCCCAAGGGCCAGCTGCCGCACGCCAGCCCTTCGGTGCGCAAGTTCGCACGCGAGCTCGGCGTGCCGCTGGAAGAGGTCAAGGGCTCGGGCCCCAAGGGCCGCATCGTCGAGGCGGACATCAAGAACTTCACCAAGGCCGTGATGGCCGGCAGCGCGCGCACCCAGGCCATGGGTACGACCTCCGGCGGTGGTGATGGTGCCGGCCTGGGTCTGCTGCCCTGGCCCAAGGTGGACTTCGCCAAGTTCGGCCCCATCGAGCGCAAGGACCTCTCGCGCATCAAGAAGATCAGCGGCGCCAATCTGCACCGCAACTGGGTGATGATCCCGCACGTCACGAGCTACGAGGACGCCGACATCACCGATCTCGAAGCGTTGCGTGTGCAGCTGAACAAGGAGCACGAAAAGGCAGGCGTCAAGTTCACCATGCTGGCCTTTGTGATCAAGGCGGCGGTGGCCGCGCTCAAGAAATTCCCCGAGTTCAACGCCAGCCTGGACGGCGACCAACTGGTGCTCAAGAACTACTGGAACATCGGCTTCGCGGCCGATACGCCCAACGGCCTGGTGGTGCCCGTGCTCAAGAACGCCGACCAGAAGGGCCTGGTGGAAATTTCCGCCGAGATGGCCGAACTCTCCAAGAAGGCGCGCGAGGGCAAGCTCGGTGCGGCCGACATGCAGGGCGGCACCTTCTCGATTTCGTCTCTGGGTGGTATTGGCACGACCTACTTCACCCCGCTGATCAATGCGCCCGAAGTGGCCATCCTCGGCCTGTCACGCGGTGCCATGAAGCCGGTCTGGGACGGCCAGGCTTTCCAGCCGCGCCTGACCCTGCCGCTCTCGCTGTCCTACGACCACCGCGTGATCGACGGTGCTGCCGGCGCCCGTTTCAACGCCTACCTGGCCCAGGTCCTCGGCGACTTCCGCCGCGTGATGCTGTAAGGAGAACCGAATGGCACTGGTAGAAATCAAGGTCCCCGACATCGGCGACTTCGAGTCCGTGGCGGTCATCGAGGTGCTGGTCCAGGTGGGTGACACCATCAAGCCCGAACAGAGCCTGATCACCGTGGAGAGCGACAAGGCCTCCATGGAAATCCCGTCCAGCCAGGGCGGGGTGGTCAAGGAACTCAAGGTCAAGCTCGGCGACAAGGTCAAGGAAGGTTCGGTGGTCCTGCTGCTCGAATCATCCGCGGCGGTTGCCACGCCGGCGACTGCGCCCGCTCCGGCGGCCCCGGCCGCAGCTCCTGCAGCGCCCCAGGCAGCGGTGCGAGCTTCGGCGGCTGCGAGCTTCGGCGGAAGCGCCGACCTGGACTGCGATGTGCTCGTCCTCGGTGGCGGCCCCGGCGGCTACTCGGCGGCCTTCCGCGCGGCGGACCTCGGCCTCAAGGTCGTGCTGGTCGAGCGCTACGCCACCCTGGGCGGTGTCTGCCTCAACGTGGGCTGCATCCCGTCCAAGGCCCTGCTTCATGTGGCGGCGGTGATGGACGAGGCCAGCCATCTGGCCGAGCTGGGTGTGGACTTCGGCAAGCCCGTGCTCAACATCGACAAGCTGCGCGGCCACAAGGAAAAGGTGATCGGCAAGCTGACCGGCGGCTTGGCCGCCATGGCCAAGATGCGCAAGGTCACCGTGGTACGTGGCTACGGCGCCTTTGTCGGCCCCAACCACCTCGAAGTGGAGGAGACCACGGGCACGGCCCAGGACAAGACGGGCAAGAAGCAGGTCGTGGCCTTCAAGAAGGCCATCATCGCTGCCGGTTCGCAGGCTGTGCGCCTGCCTTTCCTGCCCGACGATCCGCGCATCGTGGACTCCACAGGCGCGCTGGCCCTCAAGGAGGTGCCCAAGAAGATGCTCATCATCGGCGGCGGCATCATCGGCCTGGAAATGGGCACGGTCTACAGCACGCTGGGCGCCCGCTTGGACGTGGTGGAGATGCTCGACGGCCTGATGCAGGGCGCGGACCGCGATCTGGTCAAGGTCTGGGAGAAGATGAACAAGCCGCGCTTCGACAACATCCTGTTGAAGACCAAGACCGTGGGCGCTCAGGCCACGCCCGCGGGCATCCAGGTGCAGTTCGAGGGCCTGGACGGGACCAAGAGCGAAGGCACTTACGACCTCGTGCTGCAGGCCGTGGGCCGCACACCCAACGGCAAGAAGATCGCCGCCGACAAGGCCGGCGTGGCGGTGACGGACCGCGGCTACATCAACGTCGACATCCAGATGCGCACCAATGTGCCGCACATCTACGCCATCGGCGACATCGTGGGCCAGCCCATGCTGGCGCACAAGGCCGTGCACGAAGGTCATGTGGCAGCGGAAGTCATTGCCGGTGAGCTCCAGGGCAACAAGGAGCTGGCCTCGGCGGCCTTCAACGCCCGCGTGATCCCCAGCGTGGCCTACACCGATCCCGAGGTGGCCTGGGTGG
>DNQP01000129.1 GCA_003500955.1 Curvibacter sp.
CAGCCTGATCAGCACCGACGAGACAGGCCTGCCCTATGTCACCCATCTGCCGCTGCATCTGCAGGAGAGGGCTGAGGGGCTCGTGTTGCTCGGGCACGTGGCCAAGCCCAATCCCCATTGGCGCTATCTTCAGGCAAGACCGCAGGCCCTCGTGACGTTCCTGGGGCCCCATGCCTATATGTCACCCAAGGTCTATCCGGATCTGGTGCGTGTGCCGACCTGGAACTACCTGGCCGTGCATTGCACCGTGCAGGCCACACTGGTCGACGACCCGGTGTCCAAGGACGCCCTGCTCAAGCAGCTCATCGGCGACCATGAGCCGCCCTACGCGGCCCAGTGGCGCGGTCTGGGCGAGGAATTCGCGCACAAGATGCTGGCCGGCATCGTGGCCTTCGAGTTGCGTGTCACGGACCTGCAGTGCAAGCTCAAGCTCAACCAGCATCGGCCCGAGGCCCATGCCGCGATGAAGGCCGCCTATGCCGCGGGCGGGGAAGATGCGCAGGCCCTGGCCGCATGGATGGACAAGCTGGGGCTGCATGGTCACTGACACCGACTTCATGCAGGCCGCGCTGGCCCAGGCCCGCCTGGCGGCCGATGCTGGTGAAGTACCGGTGGGTGCCGTGCTCGTGCACCAGGGACAGATCATCGCAACGGGACACAACGCGCCCATCGGGACGCATGACCCGACAGCCCATGCCGAGATCCGGGCCTTGCGCGCGGGCGCGGCCGGTCTGGGCAACTACCGCCTGGAAGACTGCGAACTCTATGTGACGCTGGAGCCCTGTCCCATGTGTGCGGGGGCCATGCTGCACGCGCGCTTGAAGCGGGTGGTCTATGGCGCGCTTGACCCCAAGACCGGTGCCGCTGGCTCGGTGCTCGACCTCTTTGCGCAGCGTCAGCTCAATCATCAGACGACGGTACAGGGGGGCGTGCTGGCCGAGGACTGCACCCGGCTGCTGCAGGATTTTTTTCAGGGCCGGCGCGCGCTGCAGCGTAGTCTCAGCCAGCCTGTGCGCGAGGATGCGGTGCGCACACCCGAGGCGCGCTTTGCCGGCCTGCCGGACTATCCCTGGGCTCCAAACTACCTCAGTGACCTGCCTGCCCTGGGCGGCCTGCGCCTGCACTATCTGGACGAAGGGCCCCGGGACGCCCCCCTGACCTGGCTCTGCCTGCACGGCAAGCCGGGCTGGAGCTACCTCTACCGCAAGATGATGCCCGTTTTTCTCGCGGCCGGGCACCGCGTGATCGCGCCCGATCTGATCGGCTTCGGCAAGAGCGACAAGCCCAAGAAGGAGGAGGCGCACCGCTTCAGCTGGCACCGCCAGGTACTGCTGGAGTTCGTCGAACGCCTGGATCTGCGTCGCATCGTGCTCACGGTGCAGGACTGGGGTGGGCTGCTGGGTCTGACCCTGCCCATGGAAGCGCCCCAGAGGTACGCCGGCCTGCTGGTCATGAACACCTTGCTGGCGACGGGCGAGACGCCGCTGTCGACAGGCTTTCTTGCGTGGCGCGAAATGTGCGCCAAGAAGCCGGACTACGAGGTCGGTCGCCTGCTGGCGCGTGGCAATCCGCAACTCAGTCCCGCCGAATGCGCGGCCTACGACGCGCCCTTCCCGGACCGCGGCCACCGCGCCGCGCTGCGTGCCTTTCCCGCTCTGGTGCCAGCGCAGCCTGAGGACGATGGCGCGGCGGTGTCGCGTCGTGCGCAGACCTTCTGGCAGCAGGATTGGCAAGGGCGCAGCCTCATGGCCGTGGGCATGCAGGACCCGGTGCTGGGCTGGCCCCAGATGCAGGCCTTGCACAAGCTGATCCGCAACTGCCCCGAGCCGATCCAGGTGGAGCAGGGCGGTCACTTCCTGCCGGAGTGGGGCCATGCGATTGCCGAAGCCGCGGTGCGTCACTTCGCACCACGATAATCGGCACAGCATGACAAAACACATCTACATCTATTCCCCGTCGGGTGCGGTGCGTGACAAGGCCGCTTTTCGCCGTGGCGTCCGACGTCTGCAGGCCATGGGGCACGAGGTCGAGATCGACGAAGCCGCCCTGGCCAGTCACCAGCGCTTTGCCGGCGACGATGCCACGCGGCTGGCCGCGATCAGCCGAGCGGCAGCCAGTGGCGCCGACGTGGCCATGATTTCCCGCGGCGGCTACGGCCTCACGCGCATCCTGCCCGGGATCCCCTACAAACGCGTGGCCCAAGCCATCGAACGCGGCACACATTTCGTGGGACTGAGCGACTTCACGGCCTTCCAGCTGGCCGTGCTGGCTCAGACCGGCGCCAGCAGCTGGGCCGGGCCCTCGCTGTGTGAGGCGTTTGGTGCGAGTGATCAGGCGGATGCTGCCGACGGACATGGCGGGGCCGGGCAGGGTGGGCCGGACGAGATCATGCTGGCCTGCTTCGACGATCTGCTGCTGGGGCAGGGCGAAGGCACCGGTTGGCGTCAGCCCAGGACTGCACCGACCGATATCGCGGCGGCAGGGAGCTGGCACGCGCGGCGTCTGGGCGATACGGCAAATTTCAAGGTGGAAGACGCGACGCTATGGGGTGGCAACCTCAGCGTGCTGTGCTCGTTGTTGGGCTCACCCTACCTTCCGGCGGTGCAGGGCGGCATCCTCTTCCTGGAAGACGTGGCCGAACACCCTTACCGCATCGAGCGCATGTTGACCCAGCTCTTGCACGCCGGCGTGCTCGCGCAACAGAAGGCCATCGTGTTGGGGCAGTTCACGGACTACAGGCTGGTCCCGCACGACCGTGGATTCAAGCTGCAATCCGTCGTCAACTGGCTGCGCAGCCAGCTCAAGGTGCCGGTGCTGACGGGGCTGCCTTTCGGCCATGTGCCGACCAAGGTGCTGCTGCCCGTGGGGGCAGGCTGCGATCTGCTGGTGGAGGGCCGCGACGTACTGCTGGTCTGGGGCCACACCGACCCCGCTCTCTGAGCTCAGCGGTGGATGCTGCCCGGGCGCGAGACCATGCCCTTGGGCAGCAGGCCCTCGAACATGTGGGTGATCTGGCGGATTTTCTGGCTGGCAACACGCTCACCCTGCAGGGAGGAGAGGGCCACCATCATGTCGGCCCGCAGGTACCAAAGCCCTTGCAGGTCGGGCGCGAACAGAACGCGGCGCTCGATGTGCGGATAGCTGGTACAGCCTTCCTCGCCCAGGGAATCCAGCATTGCTTGCCGGATGTCCTCAATGCGAAAACTCGAGGGATGCTCATCGATGGGCGGTCGCCCCAGCAAGCCCTGCATGCTGCTGATGAAATGACTGGCCAGTTTGTTCATATGTTCTTCTGTTCCAGTGAATCGAATTCAATGAACCTAACGACTTGCTGAGGATAAATTTGGCGTGGACAGTCCACAACCGGTTTATCCACCAGATGTGCCCGTAAAACAACATATAAATCAATCGCTTACCCAATATACATCAGAGAACACTAGAAGCTGTATGCTCATCCAGCGTCATGCGGCGTTTTCCTTTGCCCGCGCCTTTGAGTAGACCGTTGGTGACGATGCCGCGTGCGCAACAAGGCGCGTGAGGCGTGATCCCGGCGCGGCGCGGCGGTATCCAAGGCACCGGCGATGCCCTAAACTGACGACAGAAAAAATCACTCCAGTTCTTGCATGGGTGTCAACACCACCGTCGTTTTCACTGATCTGACCGGCAGCACCTCCGTTTTCGAGTCCCTCGGTAACACCCGGGCCACCCGGGCCGTGACCCAGCTGACACACTGGATATGCAATCTATTGCAGGCTCGGGGTGGGCAGGTCATCAAGACGCTGGGCGACGGGGTGCTGACCGTTTTCAGCGATGCCACTGTCGCGGTGTATGCGGTGGTGGAACTTCAGCGCCAGCATCAGATGAACCTGCTGCAGCAGCCGCTGGCAGAACACTTGCCGGTCCGCGTGGGCGTGGCGACCGGGGAGGTTGAAATCGTCAACGGGGACTGCTATGGCGACGCGGTCAACGTCGCGTCCCGGCTGTGCGACCTGGCGGGTCCGCATGAGATCTGGGCTGACAGCCCGGGTTTGGACTACGCCAGCCGTGCCAATGGCATACGCTACCGCCCCCTGGGGCCGATCAGCGTACGGGGCCGGATCGAGCCCTGCAATGTCTACCAGGTCGAGTGGCACGAAGACCAGTCCACGGACTTCATCACCATGCAGGGGGACATCGACCCCATGAGCAAGGCCGCGCGCGGCGATGCGCTGGGCCAGGAGGTGCACCTGGCCTGGGGTGATCAGAAGCGGGTGTTTCGCGCCTTCGAGCTGCCGGTCCAGATCGGACGGATCAGGCATTGCGAGTTTGTCGTGGCCGACCCTCGGGTGTCCCGCACCCATGCCCGATTGGAGTGGCGTCATGGCCGCATTCTGCTGGTCGATGTCAGCAGCTACGGCACCTGGATCCGTTTCGCAGGCACCCGCTCAGAGCTGCTGCTGCGTAGGGAGGAGTGCGTCCTGCACGGCAAGGGGGAGATGGCCTTGGGCGCCGCGTTTTCGGATCCCAGCGCGCCCTTGGTGGGCTTTGAATTGGGTTGATCTTCTTTCTCGTATTTAACTTTACATAATATACAAACCAAGGCCAGCGGCGGCCTTGTGGAGGGCGGTCCTTAGGCCCTCGTCCTTAGAACGCTCGGCCACCTGGTCGATGATGATTCCGGCCGGTTCAATGCCCAGCGCGTGGGCCACCTTGAGGGCTGTTCCCTCGTCCATGGTCTGGCTGCGTCCCCCTCTGAAATTGCTGATGGCGTTCCGGGTGATGCCCAGTTCCTTAGCGACCTTGTAATCGGTCTCCCAGCCTCGGGCGGCCTTGACCTTGTCGATCCATTCTGCAGCTTTCATGGGCACTCCTTAGGGGACGGTCCTAAGGATAGCCCTGAGGCTGTGAACGTCAAGAGTGCATTAACCATGCACGTTAATCGACTATTTGCTAGTTCACAGTCAATGAACTAGAGTCCAGCCGTCCCCCCGCGACTTC
>DNQP01000035.1 GCA_003500955.1 Curvibacter sp.
CGACACGCTGACCGGCCTGCCCAACCGCCTGGCCTTCAACGAGTTCCTGCCCGACGCCGTGCTGCGCAGCCTGGAAGCCCAGCACCCCGCGCCCGCACAGCCCGACCTGAGCCGCTACGCCGGCGTCATCGTGCTCGGCGGCGCCACCGAGGCGTCCTATGTCTGGGAAGGCCATGCACAGCCCGCCCTCAACCACGCGGCGGAACGCCTGACCGCCGCCCTGCCGCTGATGCAGCAGGCCCCGCAGCTGCGCCTGCTCTACACCGGCGGCGTGGGCGGCCTGCGCGGCGAGGCACTGACCGAAGCCGAGCGCGCGCGCCGCTTCTACGTCGGCCTGGGTCTGCCGCCGAAGCGTCTGCTGCTCGAAGACGCGGCGCGCACCACCCACGAAAACGCCGTGCTCAGTGCGGCCCTGCCCGGCGTGGACCCGACCCGGCCCTGGTTGCTGCTGACCTCGGCCTGGCACATGCCGCGCGCCATGGCCACCTTCGAGAAGGCCGGCTGGAACGTCACACCCTGGCCAGCCGACTACCGAGCGGGCCTGGAAACGCCCTGGACCGAATACTCCCTGGCCCAGGGCGCCGGCAAATGGCAGACGGCGCTGCATGAACTGCTCGGGCTTTGGGTCTACCGGCTGACGGGGCGCGCCTGATACAGATTTGATACATCTCATCCCTAGAATCGCGGCGTCGACCGGCACCCGGCCGGTGTTTGCAGAAAAGGGCATCCCATGACTCCCCATCAAGGCTGGTGGATCCGCTACCCGCTGGTCATCGTCGTCATCCTGGTGCTGGGCGCAGCGCTGGGTGAGCTGGTCTTCTTCCAGAAGACCGCCATCGGCGTGCTCAAGCTGAGCGCCTCGCATCTCGTGCGCTTCCTCGCCTACGGCAGTGCACTGGTGCTGCTGTGGCTGTTGGCCCGACGCAGTGTGCAGGAGCTGCACGCGCGTGGCGGCTGGCAGCGGCCGGCCAGCCACTTCGTGCTGCCTCTCGCCGCGGTGATCATCGTCCCCGCAGCGCATCCGGTGCTGCTGCTCTTGCTCGGCGGCCTGCTCGGTCCCGAACTGCGCAAGATCTACGACTGGCTCTTCATCCTGGGCACGCTGGCGGCAGCGATCTGGCTGGTGCTGGCCCTCTACCAGCGCCTCGAAGCCCTGCTCGCGGCGCTGCGCAGCGAGGCCGGCACCGCCCGCACCGACTGAAGGGCCGGGGGCCGGCAGCCCGCCCCTATACTCGGAGCAGCGTGCCGCGCCCATGTCCACGTCCCCCGAAGTCCTCCGCAAACGCACTGACGCCCTGGGCGCCAGCTGGCGTACTTTTGCGGCAGCACCGGGCACCGATCTGCTGGTGGAGTTTGCGGTGTCGATCTCCAGCTTCACCGAGTTCCTGCATGGCCAGGGCCTCTCGGGCCTGCACCAGATCTCGCGCAGCCTGGAGCAGCAGGTGCTGGCGCTGTTCGAGAACAACGCCGCCACGGAGATCGCACCAGGCACGCTGGCCGAGCTCGATGCACGGCTGCAAGAGCTGGCCCAACGGGTCGGTGATTACATCGAATCCCAGCACGAGCCGGTCGCCGAACGTCGCGCCCGCCCCGAGCAGCCCGCTGCGCTGGACGCCGGCCCGCGCCACCGGGTCTGGCTCTTCGGCAGCAGTGGTGCAAGCTGGCAGGCGCTGGCGCTGCAGCTGGGCTACTTCAACATCGACGCTGAATTCCACCAGGTCCGCAACCTGCCGCCGCAGACCGAGGAGCCGGCCATCGTGCTGCTCAATGCGGCCGGCCTGACCACCCAGCAGACCAGCGAGCAGATCGCCCTGCTGCGCGCGCGCTTCGCCGCCGCCACCCTGCTCGTCCATGAACTCGCGAACAACTTCGACAGCCAGCTGACTGCGCTCACGGCCGGCGCCGACTACTGCTTCCCTGCAGGCACGGCCCAGCCCCTGATCCTCGCGCGCCTGCTCGAGCTGTGCAGCGGCAAGCTCGAAGAGCCCTACCGCGCCCTGGTCGTCGAGGACTCGCTCACCGCCAGCAAGTCCATCGAGCGCACGCTGGCCATGTGCGGCATCGAGACCCAGGTGATCGCCCAGCCGCACGACGTGCTGGCGCGCCTGGCGCAGTTCCAGCCCGACCTCATCCTCATGGACATGTTCATGCCCGGGTGCACCGGCGTGGAGGCCGCGCGCGTGATCCGTCAGCACCCGGAGTTCCTCTCCATTCCCATCGTCTACCTCTCGGGCGATGCGAATGTGCCCATGCAGGTCGAGGCGCTGCGCCTGGGCGGCGACCACTTCCTCACCAAGCCCTACAACCCGGTCATCCTCAATGCCGTGGTGCAGAGCAAGATCGAGCGCTACCGCACCCTGCGCCGTGCCATGCAACGCGACAGCCTCACGGGGCTGTACAACCACAGCACGTCCAAGGAAAAGCTGGCGGTCGCCTTGCGGCAGGCCCGCGCCGACGGCCGTCCGCTGGCCGTGGCCATGGTCGACATCGACCATTTCAAGAAGATCAACGACAGCTACGGCCACCCCATGGGCGACCAGGTGATCCGCAACCTCGGCTGGTTCCTGAGCCAGCGCCTGCGTCGCACCGACCTGATCGGCCGTTACGGGGGCGAGGAATTCCTCGTGGTGCTGCCCGGGGCCGATGCCCCCCAGGCCGTGGAGGTGCTGGACCGCATCCGGCGGGATTTCGGCCGCATCAAGCACCCCTGGCAGGAAACCTGGTGCACTGCCACGCTGTCGATCGGCGTGTCCAGGCTGCAGGACGGCAGCAGCGCCGAGACCCTGATCAACCAGGCCGACGAAGCGCTCTACGCGGCCAAGCGCGGCGGGCGCGACCGGACCGTCACGGCGTTGACCTGAGCGGCACGGCCAGCACCTTGTCGATGCGCCGGCCGTCCAGATCCACCACCTCGAACTCCCAGCCTGCGCAGACGATCTTCTCACCCGTGCGCGGCAGGTGGCCGCTGACCGCCAGCAACAAGCCGGCCACGGTGTTGTAGCGGCCCTTCTCCTCGCCCGGCAGCTCGCGGATGTCGAGCCGGCTCTTGAGTTCGTCGACGGGGATGGTGCCATCGAGCAGCCAGGAACCATCGTCACGCTCCGTCGCCCAAGCGTCGATCTGGGCCACGGGTTGCAGTTCGCCGGTGATGGCTTCCAGCAGATCGCCCGGCGTCAGCAGGCCCTGCACCACGCCGTATTCGTCGACCACGAAGACCATGCGCCCCGACCGCTCACGGAACTGCTCCAGCAGCTCCATGCCCGAGAGCGTCTCGGGCACGAAGACCGCCGGCAGCACGTGGGCCTCGATGCTGCCCTCCGCGTCCGTGCCCAGGCCCAACAGCTGGCCCACGCTGATCAGGCCCAGCACCTCGTCGAGCGAGCCGCGGCAGACCGGGTACCAGGAGTGGGCGCCGGCCTGTCCGGCCCGGCCCACATGCTGCAGGCAATGCGCCACCGTCAGCGAGGCATCGAGCCAGTCGATGTCGGCGCGCGGCACCATCAGCGAGGTCAGCGGCCGGTCGTCGAGGCGGAACACATTGCGCACCATCTGGTGCTCCTGATGTTCGATCACCCCCGCGTCCACACCCTCTTCCAGACTGTGGCGGATCTCCTCCTCGGTCATCGGGCGCTCCACATCGGTCGGGATGCGCAGCAGCGTGAGCACGCCCTGAGTGGTGGCCGAGAGCAGCTTGACGAAGGGCTTGGCTGCGCTGGCCAGCCAGGCCATGGGCCGCGACATCCAGCGCGCCACGGGCTCCGGGTAGAGCTGGCCGATGCGCTTGGGCACGAGCTCGCCGAAGATGATGGTGATGAAGGTGATGATGGTCACCACCAGGGCCGTGGCCGTGATGGCGGCCGCGCCTTCGCTCAGGCCCAGGTGCATGCCCAGCAGCCAGTCGGCCAGGTCATCGCTGAAGGCCGCTTCGCCCACGATGCCGTTGAGCACGCCGATGGAAGTGATGCCGACCTGGATGGTCGAGAGGAACTGGTTGGGCTTGTCCATCAGTTCCAGCGCCTTCTGTGCGCCGCCGTCGCCGCCTTCGGCCATGGCCAGCAGACGCGACTTGCGGCTGGCGGCCAGGGCCAGCTCGGACATGGCAAACAGGCCGTTGAGAACGATGAGCAGCGCGATCAGCAGGAAATCCATGAAACCCGGAACACAGTGGAGATCAGGGGACTGTACCCTGAGCGCCGGTGCACGGTCGCCATGCCCCTCAGGGCTGGCCCGGCACCGTGTCCGACCAGCCCTTGCCGGCGCTCTCGGTGCCGGCCGGCACCGTGGCCTCCCAGGCCGGCTTGGGCAGCGTCGCCGCGCAGTCGCGCAGCGCCTGGGCCAGCTCGGCACCGCTGGCGTAGCGCTGCTCGGGCGCCTTGGCGAGCGCACGCGCGAGGAGGGTCACCAGGCAGGGCGGCAGGTCCGCGCGCACGCTGAGGATGTCCAGCGGCGCCTCGTTGGCGATGCGGTACATGAGCTGGGCCATGGAATCGCCCTCGAAAGGCAGGCGCCCGCTGGCCAGCTGGTAGAGCATCACACCCAGCGAGAACAGATCGGAGCGGCCGTCGACCTTGTGGCCGGCCAGCTGCTCGGGTGACATGTAGGACGGTGTGCCCAGCACCATGCCGGTCTTGGTCTTGCTGGCATCGGTCAGGCGTGCGATGCCGAAGTCGGCCACCTTGACGGTGTCGCTCTTCGGGTCGTACATGATGTTGCCGGGCTTGATATCGCGGTGCACCACGTTCTGCCGGTGCGCGTAGTCCAGCGCGTCGGCCACACGCGCCACGATGCTCATGACCACCGGCAGCGGCAACAACGCGCCGGGCTTCACATAGGGCACGAGATCGCGGCCCTTGAGGAACTCCATGGCGATGTAGGCCAGGTCGTGTTCCTCGCCCGCGTCGTACATGGTCACGATGTTGGGGTGGTTCAGCCGCCCGGCCGACTCGGCCTCGGCAAAGAAACGCTGCTTGACCTCGGCCAGGATGTCGAGGTCGAACTCCTGCGCCAGCGCCAGCGTCTTGATCGCCACCTGGCGGCCGATCTTGGGGTCGCGCCCCAGGTAGACCGTGCCCATGGCGCCCTTGCCCAGCTCCTTCTCCACCTCGTAGCGGCCCAGCATGGGCTTGGCCACGCCGGGCCGGTCGAGCACCAGGGTGCTGTCGTTGCCGCGCGCGCTGCCGCCCAGGATCACGGTCTCGGCCATGGCCTTGTTCTGCGCCAGCCGTTGCTCCAGGTCGCGGAACTTGCGGTTGTAGTCGGCGATGTAGCGGAACACCGACTCGGCCTTGTTGAACTGGCGCTTGCGCTCGAAGTCCAGGCCCAGGTTGTACATGAGCTCCATGAGCGCATCGTCCATGGGCACCTTGCGGAATTTCTCGAAGGCCATGTCCAGCGCGCCCTGTCCCTGGAAGGCCAGGCCCAGCATGCGGTTGCTCTCGGCCGACTCGGCCTGCGACTTCTCCTGGCGCTCCTCGGTCACGAGGAAGCGCTTGGTGGTCAGCAATAGATGGCCCACCAGCAGCAAAGTCACGGGCAGCATCAGCGGCAGCCACAGCGCCTGCGTGCTCATCAGGATGAAGTGCGCGCCGACCAGCAGCACGAAGAGCCCGCCCGTGACCAGCGCTCCGTGCGCCGCGCGCAGGCGCGGCAGCAGCAGGATCAGGTAGAGCGCCACGGCTGCGAAGATGGCCAGCTCCGCCAGCGTGGCCCAGGACGGCGAGACGAAGTAGTGACCCTGCAGGAGGCTGGAGACCGTGTGCGCCAGCGTCACCACCGAAGGCATGCTCGACGACACAGGCGTGACCTGCAGCGTGCCCACGCCGGCGGCCGAGGCGCCGATGAGCACGATCTTGTCCTTGTACTTGGCGGCCGGGATCTTGCCGCTGAGCACGTCATAGAAGGAGTCGACCGGGAAAGCCGGCCTGCCCTGGCTGTCCGGGTAGAAATAGCTCTGCATGCGCAGGCTGGCATCGGTGGTGATGCCCTGCTTGCCCAGCTGAACGCCGCCGGCCTGGACACGGATGTCGCCCACGTCCAGGTTGAGGCTGCGTGCGGCCAGCATCAGCGAGAGCGAGGGATAGAGCTCGCCGTGGTAGTCCATGGCCAGCGGCTCGCTGCGCACCGCGCCGTCGACATCGCGCGAGAAATTGAGATGGCCCAGGGCCAGTGCCTGTCGACCCAGGACGGGGATGGGCATGAGCACACCTTGCGAAAGGTCGGGCTGCAAGCCCGCGCCCACCTGCGCGCCGCCGCCCAGGCGGTTGCGCTGCACGAAGTCGGGCAGCGGCTGGTCGGGCTTGCCCTGGGGTTCGCCGGGCTCGAAGTACAGGGCCAGCAGCACATTGCGGGCCTTGGCCAGGCTGTCGGCCAGCTTGCGGTCGTTGTCCAGGTTCTGCGTGGCCTCGTCGAGCAGGGCGTCCAGGCGGTCCAGCTCGGCCCCCTTGACGCTGCGGCGCAGGCCGGAGTCGTCGAGCCAGGCGCGGACCCGGCGGATATAGTCCAGCCCCGCATCCACCTGCGGCTCGGAGAACAGCACCGTGTGGCCGATGACCTTGGGCTGCCCGGCGGCCAGCGTGTCGATCATGCGGGCATGGATCTCGCGCGGCCAGGGCCAGCGGCCCAGGTTGGCGATGCTGGTGTCGTCGATGGCGATGATGGCGATCTTGTCGCTGGGGGCATGGGCCGTGGTTCGCACGCCCAGGTCGTAGGCCTTGCGCTCCAGGCTCTGCATCAGGTCGCTGCCCGCGGCCAGCAGGAGCACCACGGCCACGGCCAGGCCCACCAGCCAGTCCTTCTGCCACCACGCGATTCGTTTCATTGTCATCCCCGGGTCTGCGCCGCCGGCCAGTCTAATGCAGAGCACGGCCAGTGCCCAGCACGGGCACACGGAATGCGAGAATCGCTGTCACTCCCCTGAGACACCCATGGCCCACTACCTGATCGGCGACGTGCAGGGCTGCAACGACGCGCTGCAGCGCCTGCTCGACACCCTGGCCTTTTCCCCCAGCCGCGACACGCTGTGGCTGCTGGGCGACCTGGTCAACCGCGGCCCGGACTCGGCCGGTGTGCTGCGCCGCCTCATCGGCTATGGGGACGCAGCGCGCTGCCTGCTGGGCAACCATGACCTGCACCTGCTGGCCGTCGCTCACGGTGTGCGCCCACCGCACCGCGGCGACACCGTGGCCGACATCCTGCAGGCAGCGGACCGCGCGGCCCTGCTGGACTGGCTGCGCCGTCAGTCCCTCGCCCTGCGTCACGTGCAGGCGGGAGAGGAGATCCTGATGGTGCACGCCGGTGTGCTGCCCTCGTGGGATGCTTCAAAAATAATAGCACTTGCAGCCGAACTGGAGACCGTGCTGCGCGGCCCGGACCTGCCAGACTTCCTGCAGCGCATGTACGGCAACGAGCCCGCCGCCTGGGACGAGGGCCTGCAGGGCGATGCGCGCCTGCGCGTCATCGTCAACGCACTCACACGCCTGCGCTTCTGCACGGACGACGGCGTCATGGAATTCGCCACCAAGGAAGGCGCAGGCGCCGCGCCGGCGGGCTACCGGCCCTGGTTCGAGGTACCGGGCCGGCGCACGGCCAGCGTCACCGTGGCCTTCGGACACTGGTCCACGCTGGGTCGGCTGCAACGCCGCGATGTGCTGGCCCTGGACACGGGCTGCGTCTGGGGCGGCTGCCTCACGGCCCTGCGCCTGGTCGGCCCGGGCACGCATGAGCGCGTCGAGGTGAAGTGCGTGGCCGCGCAGACGCCGGGCGGACGTTGAGCGTTGAGCGATTTTGACGCTGAACACCCAACGCTGTACGCCCAACCTCACTCGGACTTGAACAGCGCCGCGACCTTGCGCTTGGGCTTGATGTTGGCCGAGATCACACGGCCGGCCGGCTTGGCCACGGCCTCCCATGGGGCGGGCTCGGCCACCTCGGCCGGGGCCTCGTAGGGCTGGTTGAAGAAGGGATCGGCCGGCTTGGCGGGCACGGGGCGCGGCGTGTCGCGCGGGGCGGTGCGACGTTCGCGGCGCTCAGCACCGCGGTCCTCGTTCTGCTCGTACAGGCGCCGGCCTTCGTTGAAGCGGCCCTGGCGGCGGATGTCCGGCTTGTCCTCGTCGTATTCGACGGCCTCGATCTCGATCTTGGTCTTGATCAGCTTCTCGATGTCGGCCACCAGACGCGTGTCCTTGGGTGCAACGAAGCTCACGGCCAGACCCGAGGCGCCAGCACGGCCGGTGCGGCCGATACGGTGCACATAGTCTTCGGCGTTGAAGGGGATGTCGAAGTTGAACACCGCCGGTACGTCCTTGATGTCCAGGCCGCGCGCCGCCACGTCGGTGCAGACCAGCAGGTCGACCTCGCCCTTCTTGAAGGCGTCCAGCGCCTTGAGGCGCTCGTCCTGGCTCTTGTCGCCGTGCAGCGCCGTGGTCTTGAGGCCTTCGCGCTCCAGCGAACGCGCCAGTCGGGCGCAGCCCAGCTTGCTGTTCACGAACACAAAGGCCTGCTTCATGCCGCGCTGGCGCAGGATCTGGTGCAGGGCGTGGCGCTTGTCATCGTCACCCACGCTGTAGAAATGCTGCTCGACGGTGGACGCCGTGGCGTTGGAGCGCGCGACCTCGATGGTCACCGGGTCCTGCAGGTAGCTGCTGGCCAGGCGCTTGATCTCGGGCGAGAAGGTGGCGCTGAAGAGCAATGTGGTGCGCTGCTTGGGCAGATAGCTCAGGATGCGCTGCAGATCAGGCAGGAAGCCGATGTCCAGCATGCGGTCGGCCTCGTCCAGCACCACGTACTCGACCTGGTTGAGCACGGCGTTCTTGGCCTCGATGTGGTCCAGCAGGCGGCCCGGCGTGGCCACCAGCACCTCGACGCCTTTCTTGAGCTCCAGGGTCTGCGGCTTCATGTCCATGCCTCCGAACACCACCGCACTGCGCAGATTGGTGTACTTGGCATACATCTTGACCTGCTGCGCCACCTGGTCGGCCAGTTCGCGTGTGGGCAGCAGCACCAGCGCGCGCACGGGGTGGCGGGCCGGGGAGGTGGAGGCGTTTTCGTGCTTGAGCAGGCGCTGCAGCAAGGGCAGCGAGAAGGCGGCCGTCTTGCCGGTGCCCGTCTGGGCCGCGCCCATCACGTCCTTGCCCGTCAGCACCACGGGGATGGCCTGGGCCTGGATCGGGGTCATGAACTCGTAGCCCATGTCGGCCACGGCACGCCGCAGGGGCTCGGCGAGGGTCAGATCGGCATAACGCTGGGGCAGGGCTTCGGGGGAATCAGGGGTCATCAGGTCTCGGGGTAATGGGCCGTCGACGCGACGGCTGCGCAGATCAAGCCCGGGCGCCAGACCCGGACGGCGGATTGCTCAAATTTTGGGCAGGCCCGTATTATCCCTGATATCCACCCTCAGGGCCGGCCGGGGCCAGAGCCCCGCTACAGTGCCGGCATATGCCCGACGACACCCTGCTCAGCCCGGCCCAGACCGCGGCCCGCTTGCCCTACCCCGACCTGGCCCGCGAGATCGCCGCCCTGCTGGCCGATCCCGCCGTGCAGGTGCCCCCGCGCCTGGTCCAGCCCCTGCCGGGCGGCGGCAGCCTCTTCGTCATGCCCGCGCACGACGCGCGCGTGGCCATCACCAAGCTCATCAGCTACACCCCGGCCAACGCCGGCACGGGCCGGCCCGCCATCCAGGGCGATGTGGTGGTCTTCGACATCGCCATGGGCGAGCGCCGCCTCGTGCTAGACGGCCCCACGGTCACGGCCCGGCGCACGGCGGCCGTCTCGCTGCTGGCGGCGCAGACGCTGGCGCCGAACCCGCAAGGCCCGCTGCTCATCGTCGGCGCCGGGGTGCAGGGGCGCGCGCATCTGGAAGCGTTTGCCGCAGGTCTGGATCTGCGAGAAGTCAGGATCGCCTCGCGCAGCGCGGCCAGTGCCCAGGCTCTGGCCGCTCACGCGCGCACGCTGGGCCTGCAGGCTGACGTGGTCGGCGACCCCAATGAGGCGCTGGCAGACTGCCCACTGGTCGTCACCTGCACGCCGGCCAGCAGTGTGGTGCTACGCGCCACCCCGCGGCCCGATGCCTTCATCGCTGCCGTCGGCGCGTTCACGCCACGCATGGTCGAACTGTCGCCCGAGCTCTGCCGTCACGTCGCCGAACAGGGCACGGTGGTTTTGGACACGCGCGATGCCGACCACGAGGCGGGTGACCTGCTGCAGGCCGGGCTGGACGTGGCGCATTTCCACACCCTGCGGAACGCACTTCACACAAAGGAAAACCATTGGCAGGGACCGGTTCTTTTCAAGAGCTGCGGCTGGGCTGGATGGGACCTGGCTGCCGCGCGACTGGCCGTCCACGTTTGAAGGCCGAGAACTTGCGAAGAAATCGTAGCGAGCAGCCCGAGCGCAAGGCGGACGGAGCGCAGGAACCGGAACGTACTTCAGGTACGTGAGGATTCCGAGCACCGCCCAACGCAGCGATCGGGTTGCGCAGTAGATTTGTTCGCAAGCTCTCAGGTCTTGGGCAGTGTCACCCCATGCTGCCCCTGGTACTTGCCACCCCGGTCCTTGTAGCTGGTCTCGCAAACCTCGTCACTCTCGAAGAACAGCACCTGGGCGCAGCCCTCGCCCGCGTAGATCTTGGCCGGCAGGGGCGTGGTGTTGCTGAATTCCAGCGTCACATACCCCTCCCACTCGGGCTCGAAGGGCGTGACGTTGACGATGATGCCGC
>DNQP01000152.1:0-6308 GCA_003500955.1 Curvibacter sp.
TGGGAGGCCTTGCGTGGCACACCCGTGGGTTCGTCATCATCCCCGTGGGGCAAGCCCTTGTCGCGCAGGGCGCGGCTGGTCAGCTCCTCGCCTTCGCGCACCAGGCGGAAGTCGATGCGCCGGCCATCCAGATCCACGCGGCTGACCTGCACGCGCACCCGCGTGCCGATGGCGTAGCGGATCCCGGTGCGCTCGCCGCGCAGCTCCTGGCGCACTTCGTCAAAGCGGAAGTACTCGCCCCCGAGTTCGGTGATGTGGACCAGCCCCTCGACGTACATGGCGTCGAGCGTGACGAAGAGGCCGAAGCTCGTGGCCGCCGTAACAACGCCGCTGAACTCCTCGCCCAGATGCTCGCGCATGTACTTGCACTTGAGCCAGGCTTCCACGTCGCGGCTGGCTTCATCGGCCCGGCGCTCGTTGGCACTGCAGTGCAGGCCGGCCGCCTGCCAGGCCATGAGTTCGGCACTGACCTTCTTGGGCTTCTCGCCCGAGATCTTCATCTTCGCGGCTTCGCTCTTCTCGATCCGCTTGGTGAGCTTGGCATGCGCCTCGCCCGGCGTGGGCAGGACCGGCAGGTGGTAGCGCGTCTTGTTCAGGATGGCCTTGATCACGCGGTGCACCAGCAGGTCCGGGTAGCGGCGGATCGGGCTCGTGAAATGGGTGTAGGCCTCGAAGGCAAGGCCGAAGTGGCCGCTGTTGTGCGGCGTGTAGATGGCCTGCTGCATGGAGCGCAGCAGCATGGCGTGGATCTGCTGGGCGTCGGGTCGTTCCTTGGTCGCAATGGCGATGGCCTGGAATTCGGCCGGCGATGGGTCCTCGCTGATCGTCAGGCCCACGCCTGTGGCCTTGAGATAGTTGCGCAGCAGCTCGTTCTTCTCGGGCGTCGGCCCCTCGTGCACGCGGAACAGGCCGGCGTGCTTGCTCTGGCCAATGAAGTCGGCGCTGCAGACGTTGGCCGCCAACATGGCTTCCTCGATCAGGCGGTGCGCGTCGTTGCGCGTGCGCGGCACGATCTTCTCGATGCGCCCGCTCTCGTCGCAGATGATCTGGGTCTCGGTGGTCTCGAAGTCCACCGCACCACGCTTGGCACGGGCGGCCAGCAGGGCACGGTAGACATCGTGCAGATGGATCAGGTCCTGCACCCGCTCCTTGCGCTTCATGGCCTCCGGCCCGCGTGTGTTGGCCAGGATGGCCGCCACCTCGGTATAGGTGAAGCGCGCATGGCTGTGCATCACGGCCGGGTAGAACTGGTAGGCCGTGACCTCGCCCTCGCTGCTCACGAACATGTCGCAGACCATGCACAGCCGATCGACGTCGGGGTTGAGCGAACACAGGCCGTTGGAGAGCTTCTCCGGCAGCATGGGGATCACACGGCGCGGGAAGTAGACGCTGGTGGCGCGGTCGTAGGCATCGACGTCGATGGCCGAGCCGGTCTCCACATAGTGACTCACATCCGCAATGGCCACCAGCAGGCGCCAGCCGCGCTGGGCATTGCGCCCGCGGCCCTGGGTGGCGGGCTCGCAATAGACGGCGTCGTCGAAATCACGCGCGTCCTCGCCGTCGATGGTCACCAGCGGCACATCGGTGAGGTCGACGCGGTGATTGGTGTCCTGCGGTCGCACCTTGTCGGGCAGGCCGCGCGCCTGCGCGATGCAGGCCTCGGAGAACTCGTGCGGCACGCTGTACTTGCGCACCGCGATCTCGATCTCCATGCCCGGGTCATCGATCTCGCCCAGTACTTCCTTGATGCGGCCCACCGGCTGGCCGTAGAGCGCGGGCGGCTCGACCAGCTCGACCACCACCACCTGGCCTGTCTTGGCCTGACCCGTGGCGCCCTTGGGGATCAGGATGTCCTGGCCGTAGCGCTTGTCCTCGGGGGCGACGAGCCAGACGCCGCTCTCCTGCAGCAAGCGGCCGATGATGGGTTGTGGGGAACGCTCGAGGATCTCGAGCACCCGACCCTCGGGCCGGCCCTTGCGGTCGAAACGCACGATGCGTGCCTTGACGCGGTCCTTGTGCAGCACGGCCCGCATCTCGTTGGGTGGCAGGTAGATGTCGGGCTCGCCGTCATCACGCACCACGAAACCATGGCCATCGCGATGTCCGCTGATGGTTCCTTCGAATTCTTCCAGCAGGCTGCCGGAGTGAGCAATATTCTTGATATACAATCCTATTCTTGTTCCTGAGATGCCCAGGTGGCGGAATTGGTAGACGCACTAGTTTCAGGTACTAGCGAGTAACATCGTGGAGGTTCGAGTCCTCTCCTGGGCACCAAGTTTATGACCAAAAGCCGCTGATCCTCAGCGGCTTTTTGTTTTTCTGCATGGCCTTCGCAACATCGCGGCTCGACCGCCGCGCGCCCTCGCTGTCACGATGCCTGCGGCTGAAATCGGTCTATAATTCGCGTTTTCCTGAAAGCCCAGATGGCGGAATTGGTAGACGCACTAGTTTCAGGTACTAGCGCTGAGAGGCGTGGAGGTTCGAGTCCTCTTCTGGGCACCAAGATACAAAAAAGCCGCTGCACCGCAGCGGCTTTTTTCATGCCTGCGTGCAGGCAGCGTCAGACGGGGACAGCCACCAGATCGTGTCCCTGGGTGCCCACGATGCGGGCCCGCGTGAACTCCCCCACCTTGAGTGTCTTGCTGATCTTCTCGGGCGGCAGCAGCTGCACCACGCCGTCGATCTCCGGCGCGTCCGCATAGCTGCGGCCCACCCCGCCCTTGCGTCCCAGGGCCGGCGCGCTGTCCACCAGCACCTGCATGGCCGCGCCGATGCGGCGCTGCAGCCGCGCGGTCGACACCTCTTCGGCGACGGCCATGAAACGCGCGCGCCGCTCCTCGCGCAGCGCCTCGGGCAACATGCCCGGCAGCTCATTGGCCGCCGCGCCCTTGACGGGGCTGTAGGCAAAACAACCGGCACGGTCGATCTGCGCCTCGCGCATGAAGTCCAGCAGATGCGCAAACTCCTCTTCCGTTTCACCGGGGAAACCGGCGATGAAGGTGCTGCGGATCACCAGCTCGGGGCAGATCTCACGCCAACGCTGGATACGCTCCAGATTGCGCTCGCCGCTGGCCGGCCGCTTCATGCGGCGCAGCACCTCGGGATGGCTGTGCTGTAAGGGCACGTCCAGGTAGGGCAGCACCAGCCCCTGCGCCATCAGCGGCAGGATCTCGTCCACGTGCGGGTAAGGGTAGACGTAATGCAGTCGCACCCAGGCACCGTGCGCCTCGGCCAGCGCACCGAGCGCCTGCACCAGATCCAGCATGCGGGTCTTGACGGGCTTGCCGTCCCAGAAACCGGTGCGGTACTTCACGTCCACGCCATAGGCCGAGGTGTCCTGGCTGATCACCAGCAGCTCTTTCACGCCACCTTCGAACAGCGCCTGGGCCTCCTTGAGCACATCACCGACCGGGCGTGACACCAGGTCGCCGCGCATGGAGGGGATGATGCAGAAGGTGCAGCGGTGGTTGCAACCTTCGCTGATCTTCAGATAGGCGTAGTGGCGCGGCGTGAGCTTGAGGCCGGCTGCACCAAAAGCGCCGGGAATCAGGTCCACGAAAGGATCGTGGGGCTTGGGCAGGTGGGCGTGCACCGCATCCATCACCTCCTGCGTGGCGTGCGGGCCGGTCACCGCCAGCACGCTGGGGTGGATTTCCTTGACCATGTTGCCGCCGCCTTCGCCCGTCTTGGCGCCCAGACAGCCGGTCACGATGACCTTGCCGTTCTCGGCCAGGGCCTCACCGATGGTGTCCAGGCTTTCCTTGACGGCGTCGTCGATGAAGCCGCAGGTGTTCACGATCACCAGATCCGCGCCCTGGAAGGTCTTGGAGGTCTGGTAACCCTCGGCGCTCAGTTGCGTGAGGATCAGCTCGGAATCCGTCAGTGCCTTGGGGCAGCCCAGGCTGACGAATCCGACTTTGGGGGGCTGCGTCGTGGCAGCCGGGGACAAAACTTCGCTCATAGCCGCTATTGTCCCAGTATTCCTCCAGTCCCGGGGCCGGGCGCTCAGAGATCGGGCAGGCGATTCTGCGCCGCGGCCAGGAAAGCCTCGAGCAGAGGGCTGCAGTCCAGCAGGTCGTTCCCGGTATGGGCATGGAACTCGGGGTGCCATTGCACGCCACAGACAAAGCTGCCGCCGTTCCAGCGGATGGCTTCGATCACGCCGTCGTCGCTGCTCAGCGCCTCCACCATCATGTCGCGCCCCAGTCGATGGACGCCCTGATGGTGGATGGACACGACCTGTCCGTCGGGACGGTCACCAAACCAGCCGCGCATCAGGCCATCTTCGGCAAAACTCACGCGGTGCACGTGCCGATCGTAGTGCCCGCTTTCATGGTCATGCGTGTCGGGACGCTGGGTGCGCAAGTCCTGGTAGAGCGAACCCCCGAGAGCCACGTTGAGCAGCTGCATGCCACGGCAGATGCCCAGAATGGGTTTGCCGGCCTCCATGAACTCGTGCACCAGTTCCAGCTCGTAGGCATCTCGCACCGGATCGCCGCTCCATTCAGGCCGCAGCGGCTCCTCGCCGTAGGCGCGCGGGCTCACATCGGCGCCCCCCTGCAGGATGAGCCCGTCGAGGTACTGTGCATAGTCGCGCAGGCGGATGTTGCTGCGCATCAGCTCGCCGCCCTGCACCACCGAAGGCACCATGAGGAGCAACACGTCGCGTGACATGGCCCACTGGGCCACGCTCTGCTCGTATACCAGCAGGGTTTTGGTCTTGATGCCGCTGGCACCGGGTTCGGGGTGGAAGATGCGGGCCGACAGGCCGATGCGCAGAGGGGGACGACTGCTCATGCCCTCATTGTCGCCCCAAGTTCGACCTGCTGCAAAGCAGCCCGGCCATCAGCGCTTGAGACCGAAGGACTCCAGCATCTGCTCGGTCTGCTTCTGCATCTGCTCCTGCATCTGCAGATAAAGGTTCTTGGACTGTTCCAGATTCTGCGTCACCAGCCCCTGCATCATGGGTGCCTGCATGGCCATGAACTGGTTCCACATTTCGGGTGTCAGGCCCTGGGACTGCTCGGCCATGCGAGTCTGCAATTCCTGCATGGTCTGGATGTTCTTCTCCAGATAGCCACCCATGAAACCTTGCATGGCGTGGCCGTAGAAACGGATGATGTTGGCCAGCACCGAGGTGCTGAACATGGGCGTGCCGCCCGCTTCTTCTTCCAGGATGATCTGCAGCAGGATGCTGCGCGTAAGGTCTTCGCCGCTCTTGGCATCTCGCACCACGAAGGTGGCGTTGTCCATGACCAGTTGCTTGATCTCGGCCAGCGTGATGTAGCTCGAGGTCTGGGTATCGTACAGACGGCGGTTGGGGTACTTCTTGATCACCCGCTCGGCGCCTGCGGCCGCCTCAGCCTTCTTTTCCTTCATACCCTAGTCTCCTCTCCTCGGCCGATCGGACCGCTTCCATGGATGGCGCTGCAAGACATTCTAGGAATCCGTATGCTCACTCGCCCCAAGGTTTACCCTGAGGGCCAGGTCAGCACTTAAAAGAGGGCAGGACTGCCCAATAAAAAAGCCCCGGCTCAAAGAGCCGGGGCTTTTTCATGATCTTTCGGGAGGACTCCCGGAGTCGGTTTGGTAGGCGCGATTGGACTCGAACCAACGACCCCCACCATGTCAAGGTGGTGCTCTAACCAGCTGAGCTACGCGCCTGAGAATTTGTTCGAGACCGCGAGTATAGCAGCAAATGCAATGCGCTCCGCTGCGACCGTGGCAGACTCTGACCCGCACGCAGGCCCGGGGTCATAATTGACGTTTACGTCAACGTCAACCACAGGAGAACTTCATGCAGATCGCTGGCAAGGTATTCATCGTCACCGGTGGCGCATCAGGGCTGGGCGAGGGCACGGCCCGCATGCTCGCGGCCAACGGCGGCAAGGTCGTCATCGCCGACCTGCAGGTCGAGCGCGGGGAGGCCGTGGCCAAGGAGATCGGCGGCGTCTTCGTCAAGTGCGATGTCAGCCAGGAAGCCGATGGCCAGGCCGTGGTGGCCCAGGCCGTGTCCTTGGGCAAGCTCGTGGGCCTGGTCAACTGTGCGGGCATCGCCCCGGCCGAGAAGACCGTGGGCAAGAACGGTGCGCACGCGCTGTCTACCTTCAGCAAGACCATCACCGTCAACCTCATCGGCAGTTTCAACATGATCCGCCTGGCCGCCGACGCCATGTGCAAGAACGAGCCGGAGAGCACGGGCGAGCGCGGTGTGCTGATTTCCACCGCCAGCGTGGCCGCCTACGACGGCCAGATCGGCCAGGCCGCCTACAGCGCCTCCAAGGGCGGCGTGGTGGGCATGACCCTGC
>DNQP01000152.1:6614-7286 GCA_003500955.1 Curvibacter sp.
GCGGCGTGGTGGGCATGACCCTGCCCATCGCGCGCGACCTGGCACGCAACGGCATCCGCAACATGACCATCGCCCCCGGCATCTTCGGCACGCCCATGCTCTTCGGCATGCCGCAGGAGGTGCAGGACGCGCTGGCCGCCAGCGTGCCCTTCCCCAGCCGCCTCGGCACACCCGAGGACTACGCCAAGCTGGCACGGCACATCATCGAGAACGACATGCTCAACGGCGAAGTGATACGCCTCGACGGCGCCATCCGTCTCGCCCCGCGCTGAGCACGGACCGGCCATGCATTGCCCGCGGCTCCTCCCCCTGCTGGCGCTGCTGTCCGCAGCGCTGCTGGCGGGCATGCCGGCAGGCGCGAAATCGCCCGCACCCGCCGGCGTACCGCAGCAACCCGAAGCGGCCAGCGGCCGCCAGGCCAAGCCTGGCTGGTCCAGTCGCAAGTTCGCGGTGGCCGCAGCCCATCCGCTCGCGGTCGATGCGGGCTACCGCATCCTGAAAGAGGGCGGCAGTGCGGTCGACGCGGCCGTGGCCGTGCAGATGGTGTTGACCCTGGTCGAGCCGCAGTCCAGCGGCATCGGCGGCGGCGCCTTTCTGCTGCACCACGACGGCCGGATCACCGAGGCCTATGACGGCCGCGAGACCGCGCCCAGCGCCGTCGACGAACAGCTG
>DNQP01000238.1:0-234 GCA_003500955.1 Curvibacter sp.
GATCACGTGCACGATGCCCTGGCGCCTGGACAGGAAGGGGAAGAAGGCGGCCGCACCAGACTCCTTGATGTTGGCGTCCAGCGTGGTGATCTGTTCCTTGCTGATCGGGTCGGCGATACCGTCGTAGCCCAGCTCCCAGCCTGTGGTCGGGGTGTTGTGGTCGGCCGTGGCCACGATGGAGCTCACGCGCCAGACCTTGCGCCCAGCCTGGCGCAGGCCCTCGAAGGCCTGCGG
>DNQP01000238.1:470-2559 GCA_003500955.1 Curvibacter sp.
CGGGTCGGAATGTTGTGATCCGGAACGGCAAAAGTCGCCTGAGGAACCCGAACCTTTCTTCCTGCCATCCTGAGTCCCTCAAATGCCTGCGGGGAGGTGACCTCATGGACCAGATGGCGGTCGATGTAGAGCACGGCGGTGCCGTCTTCCTCGGTGTGGACGACGTGCTCGTCCCAGATCTTGTCGTACAGGGTGCGTCCCATGGTGTGTGTCCTCGTCAGGGGTTTGGATTCTAGGTGGGGGTGAGGTGATCCACCAGCAGCCGTGCGGTGACGGGCAGGGTAGAGAAATCGCGGGCGACGAGCTCGATGCGGCGCTGCGCCCAGTCGTCCTTCAATTCAACGCAGGCCAGGTCGCCCACGCCGTGCATGAGCTCGAAGGCGCGCCGTGGCATCACGCCCACGCCCAGGCCGTTGTGGATCATGCGGCACATGGCGTCCAGGCCCGTGACGTGGATGCGCAGGCGGATGCTGCGGCTGGCGGCGGCGGCGGCCTCGCGCATGGCCAGGTAGATGGAGCTGGTGGCGTGCAGGCCCACATGGTCCCAGTCCAGGGACTGCACAAAGTCGATCGCGCCAGCGCCAGCGAGCGCATGACCCTGCGGCACGATGAGCACGAGCTGGTCTTCACGGTAAGGCAAGGTCTGCAGTTCGCCGGTGCCCACCCCCGCGTTGCAGATGCCCAGATCGGCCGCGCCTTCCTGCACCGCGCGCACGACCTCGGTGCTCAGGTGCTCCTCGAGATCGATCTTGACCTGCTCGTGTTCACGGATGAAGGCGCCCAGGTCCTCAGGCAGGAACTGCACGATGGCCGAGATGCTGGCATGCACACGCACGTGTCCGCGCACGCCGTCGACGTACTCGCTGAGCTCGCCCTGCATCTTCTCCAGGCTGTAGAGCACCGAGCGCGCGTGGTGCAGCAGGCTCTCGCCGGCAGGCGTCAGGTCCACGCCGCGAGTGTGGCGGTAGAGCAGGGGGGTGCCCAGGGTCGCTTCGAGATCCGCCAGGCGTTTGCTGATGGCCGAGGCCGCGATGAACTCGCGTTCGGCCGCCTTGCCGATGCTGCCCAGCTCGCAGACGGCCACGAAGAGCTGCAAGGACGTGAGGTCCATGCGTCGGGCGAAGCTGCGGTCGGCGGGTTTCATGGCAGGGGCTTGGACATCGCGTCTGGCGATGAGTTAACCTATTTTCTCCCATGAATATCTGCTTTGTCATCGCGTTTTGCGATGGCGGCCGTGCCCGGCCGGGGCGGTGGGCTCGGGATTCAGTCGACGATCAGCGTCGGGTCGAGCACGCGCACGCGGTGGTCCACGTAGTAGCCACCGAACTCGGTGTAGCGCAGCACCAGGCGCCGGCAGGCCTGACAGCGCCAGACATCGCAGCGGTTGTAGGGAAAGTAGGCCAGGGCCACCGGCGCGGCCGGGTCGTCGTAACGGGTGCCAGCCGGGTGGTATTCCTCGAAGGTCGGCTCGTACACCTCGGGGTCGCGCAGGGTGGCGAGCTGGGTCATCAGCGCAGCGGGCCAGCGCTCCTCGGTCAGGCTGGTCCAGCCGGTGTAAGCGGCCAGGCCGCAGTCGCAAGGGGCTGCATCGGGAGTCTCGGCCTGTAGCGCACGAAGCTCGCTGGCGCTCTGGATCAGTTTCATGTCGGGCATCTTCCCAAAGAAAAAACCCGCCGACGTTGCCGTACGGCGGGCTCCTTCATGCAGCTCAGCGCTTGGCCAGCGGCGGCACGTCGCGGCGCGGCGAGCCGGTGAAGAGCTGGCGCGGACGGCCGATCTTGTACTCGGGGTCGCTGATCATCTCGTTGAGCTGGGCGATCCAGCCCACGGTGCGGGCCAAGGCGAAGATGCCGGTGAACAGGTTCACCGGGATGCCGATGGCGCGCTGCACGATGCCAGAGTAGAAGTCCACGTTCGGGTAGAGCTTGCGCTGCACGAAGTAGTCGTCTTCCAGGGCGATCTTTTCCAGGGCCATGGCCAGCTTGAACAGCGGGTCGTTCTCCAGACCCATCTCCTGCAGCACTTCCTTGCAGGTTTCCTGCATCAGCTTGGCGCGCGGGTCGTAGTTCTTGTAGACGCGGTGACCGAA
>DNQP01000021.1:0-4067 GCA_003500955.1 Curvibacter sp.
GAGCAAAATGCTGTCACCTGCCTGCACCTGCAGGGCGGTGTGTGCCAGCAGCCGGTCGCCGGTGGGCAGGTCCAGGTTCAGTTCGCTGGCCTGCAGACCCGTGGCGGCCTCGTCGTGCTGCAGCGGCGCGCTCCGCTGGGCCTTGCGGATCGCGTCCTCGAAATGGGTCAGGCGGTCGGTGGTGGCGCGCCAGGCGGCGAGGGCGTCGTAGTTGTCGATGAACCACGACAACGAGTCCTGCACGCGGTTGAAGGCCGAGGCGATCTGCATCAGCGTGCCGAGCTGGATGGCCCCGCTGAAGAAGCGCGGCGCCGCGACGATGAAGGGGAACACGGTCGAGGCCTGGCTGAAGGAGGCGGTGAACATGGTCAGGCGCTTCTGCGCGTCGATGAGCTTGACGTAGTTGCTCAGCACATGCCCGAAGCGCAGGTTGAGCTGCCGGTATTCCACCGCCTCGCCGCGGTCGAGCGCGATGGCTTCGCCGTATTCGCGCACCCGGATCAGGTTGTGGCGGAAGTCGGCCTCACGACGCTGCTGCTCGTAGTTCAGCGGGATCAGCCGCCGTCCCACGTAATGGGTGAGCACGGTGCCCGCGGCGCAGTAGAGCAGGGCCACCCAGAGCATGAAACCGGGGATGGCAAATTCCTCGCCGCTCCAGGTGAAGCTGAACTCGCCGCTGAGGGCCCAGAGGATGCCGACGAAGCTTGCCAGTGTGACCAGGGCATTGAGCAGGCCCATGCTCAGGCCGACGGTGGCCGTGGTGAAGAGCTTGAGGTCTTCCTGCATGCGCTGGTCCGGGTTGTCAGGCGACTGGTCGGGCCCGAGCGCGGCATAGCGCGTGAGTTCCAGGTGGTAATAGACCTGGTGGTCGAGCCAGCGCTGCAGGTAATGGCGTGTCATCCAGGCGCGCCAGCCCATCTCCAGGTGCTGGGTCAGGTAGAAGCGGTAGACCGCGATGATGATGTAGATGAAGGCCAGCACCGTGTAGCGGATCAGCTGGTCGACGAAGACCGGGTAGTTTTTCTCCTGCAGCGCGTCGTAGAAGTAGCGGTTCCATTCGTTGAACTGCACCAGGGTGTAGACGAAGGCCAGGTTGAGCGCAATGATGGAGGCGAGCAGCGTGCGCGCCTTCCATTTCTCTTCCGACTGGAAGTAGGGCAGGGCCAGCGCCCAGGCGCGCCCGAGAAAGGCCTTGAAATCGGCCGCTTTGCGGAGCAGGGACATGGGGAAGTCTCCCGGAAAGAGGTCTGGGTCAGTTGTTCGCGATGCCGCTGGCCACATGCCCGGCGGGCACGTGCTGCGCGGCCGACTCGATGTGGCCGGTCTGGTCATCGAAGAAGAAGTCGGGCTCGAACTCGCGCAGGAATTCGCCTTTGGCCAGGCCGCCAAGGAACATGGCCTCGTCGACCTCGATGTTCCAGTCCATCAGCGTGCGTATGGCGCGCTCATGCGCGGGCGCGCTGCGCGCGGTGACCAGCGCGGTGCGGATGCGCATGCTGGGCGTGCCTTCCTGCTGCAGGCGGTGCAGGGCGGCCAGCAGGGGCTTGAAGGGGCCGTCGGGCAGGGGCTGGTGGGCCTTGTCACGCTCGTGCTGCTGGAAGGCCGGCAGGCCCGAGGACTGGAACACACGCTCGGCCTCGTCGCCGAAGAGCACCGCGTCACCGTCGAAGGCGATGCGCACTTCATGGGGGTGGTTGTCCTGGGCGCGCGCCGAGTGTGTGGCCACGGTGGCGGCCGGAAAGCCCTGGGCCAGCGCCGCGCGCACGTCCTCGGGGTTGGCCGAGAGGAAAAGGTTGGCATGCAGGGGCTTGAGGTAGCGCCAGGGCGACTGGCCGCGCGTGAAACTGCCGCGCTCGATGGGCAGGCCGTAGTGCTGGGCCGAGCGGAACACGCGCATGCCCGAGACCGGGTCGTTGCGCGAGAGGATGACCACCTCCACCCGCTGCGCCCGCTCGTCGTTGAAGGCCAGCAGCTTCCTGACCATGGAAAAGGCCACGCCCGGTTTGGCCGGTACGTCCAGTTTCTGCAACTGCAGTTTCATGTAGGCCCGGTCCTTGTGCGGGCCGTGGCCGTGCTCGAAGACCTGGTTTTCCTCCTCGAAGTCGAACAGGGCCCGCGAGGAAATCGCGACGACCAGTTTGCCGTCCAGTGTTGCGCCCATGGGTCTTGCTTTGCGGTGTCGTGCTCGAAGGTCAGGCGGCCCAACGGCCCAGCAGCTCCACATCCTCGGGGAAGAGCTGGCCCTTCTCGGCTTGCAGCACGCGTCCGTCGCGACCGCGCACCACGGTGATGGGCAGGCCCTTGGGCTTGGGGAATGCACGGTGGATCTGCGGCGTGACGAAGCCGGCGGGGAAGGTGTAGCCCTTTTTCTGCAGGTAGGCCTGCGCGTCCTCGGGCTTACGGTCGATCGAGAGCGTGAGGAACTGCAGGCCCTGCGGCTTGCGTCGCTCGGCGTCCCAGAGCTTCTGCATCTCGGGGCTCTGCAGCGCACAGAAGGGGCAGGTGCTGGCCCACCAGTAGACGACGAGCACGCGGCCGTCGGCCTGGGCCGGACGGAAGACGCTGCCGTCGAGCAGCGTGAGCTCGGGCAGGGGCAGGGGGCTGCCGACGTCGGGGAGCGGGCCGGCCTGGCGTTCGGCGCTGGCCGAGGAAGGGGCGGGCGCCAGGTTCAGCGTCTGGCCCCAGGCTGACGTCAGGCCACCGGCCGCAAGGGCGGCACCGGCGAGCAGCTGTCGGCGTTGCGGATTCATGCGGCCATATTAGCGCGGGCGGGCGGTGCCGGTATCAGGGTGGGCCCTGGGTTGCGGCCTGTTGTCGCTCAGGCCCAGGAATCGATCAGCGGCTCGGCCTGTTCGACCAGGAATTTCTTGAAGGACTGGGCCGCGGGCGAGAGCTTCTTCTGGCTCAGATGCGTCACGTACCACTTGCCCACGATGGGCATGCCGCTGATGTCGAGCAGGGCGATGTGTCCCGAGGCCAGCTCGTGCCGTACCGTGCGCATCGACAGAAAGGACAGGCCCATGCCGGCCATCACGGCCTGCTTGATGGTCTCGTTGCTGGGCATTTCCATGGCGATCTTGATCGGGATCTCGTACTGCTCGAACAGGCGCTCCATGGCGGCGCGCGTGCCCGAACCGTGCTCACGCACGACGAAGGGGTGGTCCTTGACGATGTCGAAGGGCATGCGCTTGCGTCGCACCAGCGGGTGCTCGGGCGGCGCCACGATGCCCAGCGGGTTGCTGGCGAAAGGCGTGGCCTCGCAGTCGATGTTGGCCGGCGCGCGGCCCATGATCACCAGGTCCAGCTCGTTGCGCTGGAGCATGCCCAGGATGTTGTCCCGGTTGTCGATGCGCAGGGCGATGTCGATGCCCGGCAGGAGCTTGTTGAAGCGCACCAGCAGCATGGGCACGAAGTACTTGGCCGTGCTCACGATGCCCAGCTCGATGCGGCCCTTCTTGGCGCCCACATGCTCGGCCATGCTGGCTTCGAGGTCCTTGAGCTTGCCCAGGGCGGCGATGGCGTGGACCAGGAATTCCTGGCCGGCGTTGGTGAGCTGGATGTTGCGACCCACGGGTTCGATCAACGCCAGGCCAAAGGCCTCCTCCAGCTGCCGGATCTGCATGGACACGGCCGGCTGGGTGACGAAGAGCCGCTCCGCGGCCCGTGACACGGATTTTTCGCGGGCGACCTCGATGAAAGTCTGCAGCTGCTTCAGGGTGTAGTTGCGCACGATCAGATTTTCCTGATGTTTGTCTCTGCCGATATTCTAGGTCTTGATGAATCAAGCACTTAGCGGGGCAGATCCAGCGCATGCAGGGGGATGTGGCGGCCGAACTGATCAGCCAGGAACTGTTCCCCGCGCTCCAGGATGTAGTAACGCAAGGCCTCCGCCGCGGGCGAAAGCAGCTTGGACAGGGTGTGCACCACGTTCCAGGCCCGCACCACCGGACTGCCTTCAAGGTCCAGCACGGCCAGCAGGCGGTTGTCCAGTTCCAGGCCGATGGTGTGCAGCGAGAGAAAACCCAGGCCCATGCCCGCCATGACGGCCTGCTTGATGGTCTCGTTGC
>DNQP01000021.1:4370-4666 GCA_003500955.1 Curvibacter sp.
CGGCCTGCTTGATGGTCTCGTTGCTCGACATCTCCATGGTGTTGGGGTGTTCGAAGTTCTGCTCGCGGAAAAAGTGGTCCAGCGCCGCCCGGGTGCCCGAGCCCTCCTCGCGCAGGATGAGCTTGTAGCCCTGCAGGGTCTGCAACGGCGGGTGGCCGCGGCCCAGCAGGGGATGGCCGGGCGGTGCCACGAAGACATGCGGGTGGGCGGCAAAGGGTTCGGCGCGCGTGGCCATTTCGCGCGGCGGGCGGCCCATGATGGCAATGTCCACCTCGTTCGCCTGCAACATGCGCACC
>DNQP01000254.1 GCA_003500955.1 Curvibacter sp.
GAACTTGCGAAGAAATCGTAGCGAGCGGCCCGAGCGCAAGGCGGACGGAGCGCAGCCACCGGAACGTACTAGACGTACGTGAGGATGGCGAGCACCGCCCAACGCGGCGATCGGGTCGCGCAGTAGATTTATTCGCAAGTTCTCAACCGAGTGCCTGCACCACGCCGCCTCCCGGCAGCTCGCGCATGCGCTTGATGTCGCGCTGCGGTGGTGCGCCGAAATGGCGGCTGTACTCGCGGTTGAACTGCGAGACGCTCTCATAGCCCACGCGGATCGCCGTGCTGCTGGCATCCAGCGCCTGTGTCAGCATGAGCTGCCGCGCCTCCTGCAGGCGCAGCTGCTTCTGGTACTGCAGCGGGCTCATGCCCGTGAGGCTGCGGAAATGCGCGCGGAAGGTCGAGGGGCTCATGTGCGCGCGCGCCGCCAGCTCGTCCATCAACACGTCGCGGTTGTAGTTGCTCCGCAGCCAAGCGATGGCCTGCGCAATCTGGTGGCTCGGTGAGCCTGCGGCCATCAGGTGCCGCAGATAGGGGCCGTGCGGCCCCGTGAGCAGGCGCACCATGATCTCCTGCTGGATCAAGGGCGCGAGCCGCTCGGTGTGTTGCGGCTCCTGCAGCAGGCGCACCAGGCGGATCACCGCGTCCAGCAGCGGCTCTTCCATCGCGGCCAGCGACAGGCCCAGCGCCGCCTGGTCGCGCGGCAGCGGCGGCAGTTCCATGTCCGCGGCCAGCTGCACCAAGGCCCGCGTGTCCAGCTTGACCAGCGTGCCGAGAAAGGGCTGAGCCCTGTCAGCCTGGGTGACCTGCGAGACCACGGGCAGGTCCACCGTCACCAGCAGGGATTGTCCGGGCGCGTAGTCCAGCACCTGATCGTTCAGGGTCACCCGCTTGCCGCCCTGCGCCACCACGGCCAGGCCCAGCATGTACATGCAGGCCAGCGGCTCGGTGCGACCGCTGCGCCGCGCCACCATCAGCTGCGGAATGGCGGTCTGGTAATCACCGTCGTTTTGGGCAATCTTGCCGATCTCGGCGGCCAGGATAGTGATGGACATGACAGGGCAATGACAGAGGAACAATCCAATCGAAATCGAGCCCGCACTGTACCTCCCCCGGTTTCATCCTGCGTGCTCTCAAGCACGATCCGTCGAAAAAGGCAAAAATGAGATCGGAATCGGCAAACGCCCGACAGCGCAAACACCGACACTTCTTGCACTGCACCGGACGCCGGGCTATACCCAGCCCACAGCGTCTGTCCACGATCTTTTACCGAAGGAGCCACGTCCACCATGAGCACCCTCCACGTCAACGGCCGCGAGCACACGGTCAGCGTCGACCCGTCCACCCCCATCCTCTGGACCCTGCGTGACACGCTGGGCATGACGGGCACCAAATTCGGCTGCGGCGCGGCGCTTTGCGGCGCCTGCACCGTGCACATGAACGGCCAGGCCATCCGCTCCTGCGTCACGCCCATCTCGGCGGCCCAGGGCGCCAAGATCACCACCATCGAAGCCGTCACCGAGGGCAAGGACCGCGTCGGTGCCGCCGTGCACGCCGCCTGGGTCAAGCACGACGTGGCGCAATGCGGCTACTGCCAAAGCGGCCAGATCATGAGCGCCACGGCCTTCCTCAAGTCCCTGCCGCGCGGCAAGCAGCCCACGGCTGCCGAAATCGACGCCGCCATGGCCGGCAACATCTGCCGCTGTGGCACCTATGCCCGCATCCGCGCCGCCGTCGCCGATGCCGCCAAGACCCTAGCCTGAAGGAGAACCCCATGCTGAGTTCCACCCTCTCCCGTGACATGCCGCGCGCCCTGCAACACCTGCTGGCCCGCGAAGAACAGAGCGACATCGCTGCCCTGCCGCGCCGCAGCTTCCTCAAGCTCGCCGGTGCCGGCGGCCTGGCCCTGGGCCTCTACCCGAGCCTGGCCCATGCACAGGCACCCGCCACAGGCCTCAAGCCCTTCGAGCAACCCACGGCCTTCGTCCAGATCGCGCCCAACGGCGAGGTCACCGTCACCCTCAACCGCCTGGAGTTCGGCCAGGGCATCCAGACCGCCCTGCCCATGATCCTGGCCGAGGAGCTGGACGCCGACTGGTCCAAGGTGCGCAGCCAGCACGGCAGCAACAACCCGGCCTATGCCGATCCGCTCTGGGGCATGCACCTCACCGGCGGCTCCACCGCCATCAAGCACAGCTACACCCAGTACCGCGAGCTCGGCGCGCGTGCCCGCGCCATGCTGCTGAGCGCGGCCGCACAGCAGTGGAACGTGGACGTGAAGACCCTGCGCACGCAGGCCGGCATGGTGCTCGGCCCCAACGGCCGCAAGGCCAGCTACGGCGAACTGGCCGAAGCGGCCATGCGCCAGCCCGTGCCCGAGAAGGTCACGCTCAAGAACCCCAGGGACTTCCGCATCATCGGCAAGCCCACGGGCCGCCTGGACGCCAAGGCCAAGAGCAGCGGCCAGCAAAACTTCGGCATCGACGTGCGCCTGCCCGGCCAACTCACCGCCATCATCGCCCGCCCGCCGGTCTTCGGCGCCAAGCTCGCTGCCGTCGATGACAGCGCCGCCCGCGCCGTCGCCGGCGTCAAGAGCGTGCTGCGCGTGCCGCTGGACCGCGGCGCCGAAGGCGTGGCCGTCATCGCCGAAGGCTACTGGCCCGCCAAGCTGGGCCGCGACGCGCTCAAGCTGCAGTGGGACACCAGCGGTGTCGAGAAGGTCGACAGCGAAAAGCAGCTGGCCCAGTACCGCGCGCTGGCCCAGCAGGACGGCCCGCGCCATTTCGACGCCGACCTGGCCCCGCTGGCCAGCGCCCCGCTGAAGATCGAGGCCGAGTTCACCTTCCCCTACCTGGCCCACGCGCCCATGGAGCCGCTGAACTGCACGGTGCAGCTCAGTGACAACGGCGCGGAACTCTGGGTCGGCTCGCAGATGCCCGGCCTCGACGGCATGGCCGCGGCCCGCGTGCTGGGCCTCAAGCCCGAGCAGATCAAGGTCAACGTGCAGATGGCCGGTGGCGGCTTCGGCCGCCGCGCCATCCCTACCAGCGAGTACGTGGTGGAAGCCTGCGGCATCGCCCAGGCGGCGCGCAAGGTCGGCCTCAACGTGCCCGTGCGCACCGTCTGGAGTCGCGAGGACGACATCAAGGGCGGCTACTACCGCCCCATGCACCTACACCGCGCGCGCATCGGCTTTGATGCGCAAGGCCAGGTGCTGGCCTGGGACCACGCCATCGTGGGCCAGTCCATCGTCGGCGGCACCTTCTTCGAAGGCATGATGGTCAAGAACGGTGTCGACGCCACCGCCGTCGAAGGCATGCGCGCGCCCTACCCCCTGCCCATGCGCCTGACCGTGCACCACCCCAAGCTCAACGTGCCCGTGCTCTGGTGGCGCAGCGTGGGCAGCACGCACACGGCCTACGTCATGGAAACGCTGATCGACGAGATCGCGCGTGCGACGAAGCAAGACCCCGTGGCCTACCGCCTCAAGCTCATCGGTGACAAACACCCGCGCCACCGCGCCGCGCTGCAGCTCGCCGTCGACAAGAGCGGCTATGGCAAGAAGGCCCTGCCCCAGGGCCATGCCTGGGGCGTGGCCGTGCACGAGTCCTTCGACAGCGTGGTGGCCTATGTGGTCGAGGCTTCGGTGAAAGACGGCCAGCCCGTGCTGCACCGTGTGACAGCCGGCGTGCACTGCAATCTGGTCATCAACCCGCGCACCGTGGAAGCGCAGATCCAGGGTGCGGCCCTCATGGGCCTGGCCACCTGCCTGCCTGGCGCGGCGATCACGCTCAAGGACGGCGAGGTGCAGCAGAGTAACTTTGGCGACTACGCCGTGCCACGCATCACCGACATGCCGCAGATCGCCGTGCACGTGGTGCCCAGCGCAGAGCCGCCCACCGGCATGGGCGAGCCCGGCCTGCCCCCGCTGGCCCCGGCCTTCGCCAACGCCATCGCCCGCCTCACGGGCAAGACACCGCGCGAACTGCCCTTCAAGCTGGCCTGAGCCTATGGAGGATCTCGACACCCTGGTCCTGCGCACCGCGCAGCGTTGGCAGACTGAGGGGCAGGCCGTGGTGCTCGTGACCGTGGCCCGCACCTGGGGCTCCTCCCCGCGCCCGCCGGGCTCGCTCATGGCCATCAACGGCCGCGGCGAGACCGTGGGCTCGGTCTCGGGCGGCTGCATCGAGGACGACCTGATCCACCGCATCCGTGAAGGCGGCGTCGAAGCGGCCATCGCCAGCAGCACGCCCAGCGTGCTGCGCTACGGCATCTCGGCCGACCAGGCGCACCGCTTCGGCCTCCCTTGCGGCGGCACCGTGGAACTGGTGCTGGAGCGTGTGGCGCCCCACAGTCGCCTGGATGAACTGCTGACGGCCTGCGAACAGCGGCAGAGCACCGAGCGCGTGCTGGACCTGAAGACCGGTGCCGTGACCCACCGGCCCGGCCGACGCGACGGTGTGCCACAGCTGGACGAAGAAACCCTGACCACCTACCTCGGTCCGCAGGCCCGCCTCATCGTGATCGGCGCCGGCGACCTCTCGCGCTTCCTGAGCCAGATGGCCCTGAGCCTGGGTTTTGAGGTCTTCGTCTGCGACCCGCGCGAGGAACACCGCGCCAGCTGGAGCCTGCCCGGCGTGACCCTCACGCACGAGATGCCCGACGACCTGATCCTGCGCTTGAAGCCCGACGCCCGCACTGCCGTCGTCGCCCTCACGCACGACCCCAAGCTCGACGACCTGGC
>DNQP01000265.1:0-11071 GCA_003500955.1 Curvibacter sp.
GAGTTCCGCAACCGCCTGGATGCCATCGTGAGCTTCAAGGCGCTGGACGAGCAGATCATCCTGCGTGTGGTCGACAAGTTCCTGCTGCAGCTGGAGACCCAACTGGCCGAGAAGAAGGTAGAGGTTGCCTTCACGGACAAGCTGCGCAAGCACCTGGCCAAGAAGGGTTTCGATCCGCTCATGGGCGCGCGCCCCATGCAGCGCCTGATCCAGGACACCATTCGTCGCGCCCTGGCCGACGAACTGCTCTTTGGTCGCCTGACCGAAGGTGGCCGCCTGACGGTGGACCTGGACGACAAGGACGAGGTCTTGCTGGACATCCAGCCTTTGCCCAAGAAGGAAGGCAAGGCCAAGCCGGAAGAGGCGACGGCGGACTGATCTCTCGTCCCCAAGAAAAAAAGCCGGCCCGTCTCAAGACAGGCCGGCTTTTTGATGTGCGGAACGCGCTGATCAGCGGAAGCCCACGCGATCCAGCATCTGCTGCACCGTGACCGAGTTCTTGCCCACCACGCTGATCGGGATGGTTTCGCTCTTGAAGCTGCCGCCGCTCATGGCTTGCAGGGCGGGGTTGTCCAGCTTCACCCCCTTGGCGGCGGGCCACTCGTTGTTGCCGTTGGCGAAGTGTTCCTGGGCGGCCGGGCTGGCCAGGTATTCCAGGAATTTCACGGCATTCGCCGGGTTCTTGGCATGCTTGGCCACCGCACCACCCGCAATGTTCACATGCGTGCCCCAGCTGGCTTGGTTGGGGAAGACCACGCCGATGCGCTCCATGACGGCCTGGTCCTCCGGCTTGCCGGAGCGCATCAGGCGCGCAAGGTAGTAGCTGTTGCTCACAGCCACGGCGCATTCGCCCGAGGCCACGGCGCGGATCTGGTCGGTGTCGCCACCCTTGGGCGCGCGCGCCATGTTGTCCACCATGCCCTTGAGCCAGGCTTCGGTCTTTTGTTCACCCAGGTGCTCTAGCACCGAGCCGAACAGCGACAGGTTGTAGGGGTGCGAGCCCGAGCGGATGCACAGTCGGCCCTTGTTCTTGGGGTCGCCCAGCTCCTCATAGCTGTCCACGTCCTCGCGCTTGACCTTGATCTTGTCGTAGACGATGACACGGGCACGGGTCGAGAAACCGTACCAGGCCGAGGCACCCTCGGCGTTGGGGGTGCTGCGCAACTGGGCCGGGATGGCCGCCTCCAGGGCGGCCGACTTGACCGGCTGGAACAGGCCTTCGGCCTCGCCGCGCCACAGGCGGGCGGCATCGACCAGCAGGATCACGTCGGCTGGCGAGGCTGCACCTTCGGCGCGCAAGCGGGCCAGGATGCCGGCATCGTCGGCGTCCACGCGCTGGATGCGGATGCCGGTGCTGCGGGTGAACTGGCTGTACAGTGCTTCGTCGCTCGGGTAGTGACGGGCCGAGTAGAGGTTCAGAACCTGATCCTGGGCCAGGACCGGGCCGACGGCCAGCAGGGCCGTGGCGGAGAGGGTGAAAATTCGCTTGAACATAGAAGTCGGCAGATAAAAGGAAAAGAGATGATATACGGTATGCGAATCATTCGCAATAATTTCAATATTTCCCTCGGTTCAGGATGGATGAGGGGCAGCGTTCTGCTGGTGCTGCTGGCGGCGCTGACGGGTTGCGCCGTCGTACCTCCCGCGGCGCAGGAGCCCGCGCCCCCAGCGCCCGTAGAGCCTGTGGCGCAGCGTTTGCCGCGCATTGGGTTGGCACTCGGCGGAGGCGCTGCGCGGGGTTTTGCGCATGTGGGGGTGATCCAGGTCCTCGAGGAAGCCGGCATCAAGCCGGACTTGGTCACCGGTACCTCGGCGGGCAGTCTGGTGGCTGCCCTGTACGCCAGCGGGCGCAATGGCGTGCAGCTGCAGCGCGTTGCCGAAACCATGGATGAAGCCGCTTTCACCGACTGGACGCTGCCGCTGTTCAACCGCGGCATGTTGCGCGGCAGCGCCCTGGCGCGCTACGTGCACCAGCAGGTGGGCGGCCGCAAGATCGAGGATCTGCCCCTGCCACTGGGCATCCTGGCGACCGATCTTCAGAGCGGGCAGGGCGTGCTGTTCGAGCGAGGGGACATCGCTACCGCCGTGCGTGCTTCCAGTGCCGTGCCCGGCCTGTTCGAGCCCGTGCGGATCACGGGACGCGAGTACGTGGACGGCGGTCTGGTGGCGCCGGTTCCGGTGCGCCAGGCCAAGCAGATGGGGGCCGAGCTGGTGATCGCAGTCGATATCTCGCAGGCGCCGGACGCCAATGTGCCCGGTGACATGTTCCAGATCCTGTTGCAGACCTTTGCCATCATGGGGCGCAGCATCAATGCGCTGGAGTTGCGAGGACCGGACCTGGTGGTGGTCCGGCCTGCGCTCACAGGAATGGCGGGTACCGATTTTGCGGCACGCTCACGGGCCATTCAGGCCGGACGTGTCGCCATGCAGCAGGCCTTGCCCCAGCTGCGTCTGGCCATCGATTCGGGCATGCGGCCCACGTCCCTGGCGGTGCCGAAATAGGCAAAAAAAAGCCCCATCTAGGGATGGGGCTTTGAAGGGATCCCTGAACCTGTTGGTTACGAAAGGACCCGAGGAGACAACTGGTGGAAAAACAAAAAACCGCTGTTTTTCCGATGAGTGAATTATGTCAGGGTTTTCCCTTGTTGTGAAGCCTTGGTGCAAAGGCTTTGAAAACCAGGGCCTATCCTGAACCGAGAGCTCAGCGCTTCTTGCTGGCGACCTTGCCGGCCTCAACCGTGCTGGCCGTCGCGGCCTTGAAATTCGATTCGGCCAGGGCCGCGGCCTGCTTGGCCGACTTCTGGGCGGTTTCAAGCACATTGCTGGCGGCAGCCACGGCGCTCTTCATCAGCGCGACGGCAGTTTCGGAGCCGGCGGGTGCGTTCTGAGCCGTGCTGTCGACCACGTCCAGAAACTTCTTCTGGGCTTCGGCGAACTGGGCTTCAAAGGTCTTGCCGAACTCGGCACCGGTGGCGGCGGCGATGTCGTAGACCTCGCGGCCATAGCTGGCGGCCTTCTCGCCCAGGGGTTGCAGCAGGGTGGTGGGCAGAGCCATGAGTTCCTGGGGATCCTTGACGCTCAGCACGGTCTGGGTCTGCAGGGCGGAGTCGGCCAGCAGGGCCTTGGAGGTGGCGAGGTTGAGCTCAACCAGCTTTTCTACGCCTTCAAAGGCTTTGCCGGTCAGGCCGAAGAGGGTTTCGATATTGGCTTTATTGGTGGCCAGAATTTGTTCAGCGGTCAGCATACAGATCTCCTGATGAAGAGTGGACTTGCACAATGTATGCTGCATTGCAGCATGAAGCGAATTCTAAACAGCCTCTGGCCGATGGCAAGTGTTTTTTGCTGCTTTGCAGCATTCTAGGGTCCGTGCCCTAGTGCAGGTCGCGGCTGCATGGGGCGGGCCGAGCGGAGGAGGGCTGTCAGGGGGCGGTTGGGCGGGGCTGGCAAAATCGGGGCTGCGCATGAACACCGAAACAAGAAAACCCATGCCGGAGACACGCAGCGCCTATCCGGTCTGGCGGACCATCACCACGCGCTGGATGGACAACGACGTCTATGGCCATGTCAACAACGTCGTCTACTACAGCTGGTTCGACACCGCCGTCAACGCCTGGCTGATCGAGCAGGGCGTGCTCGACATCCATGGCGGCTCCACCATCGGCCTGGTCATCGAAACGCAATGCAATTATTTTGCGTCACTGGCCTTTCCGCAGACCGTCGAGGCCGGCATCCGCGTGGCGCGACTGGGCAACTCCAGCGTGCGCTATGAGGTAGGCCTGTTCGCCCAAGACGAGGAGAATGCCGCAGCCCAGGGACATTTCGTTCATGTCTATGTGGATCGGCAGACCCGCCGGCCCGTACCCCTGCCGTCTGCCTTGCGGGCGGCGCTGGAGAAACTGATGGTGCCCGTATGACGGTGGATGAAGCCATCCGCACACGCATGTCGGTGCGCGCCTTCACGGCGCAGCCCGTGGCGCCTGAAGTGATACGCGACATCCTGGAGTTGGCCGCACGCGCGCCTTCGGGTACCAACACCCAGCCCTGGCGCGTGTATGTGCTGCGTGGTGCCAGCCGTGACACCCTGGTCCGACAGGTCTGCGCCGCGCACGACGCCTTGCGCGCCGATCCCTCGCTGGCCAGCGAATACCGCGAGGCCTACGATTACTACCCCGAGCAATGGGTCAGCCCCTACATCGACCGCCGGCGCGAGAACGGCTGGGGGCTTTACGGCCTGCTGGGCATCGGCAAGGGCGACAAGGACCAGATGCACGCCCAGCACCAGCGCAACTTCCGTTTCTTCGACGCGCCCGTGGGCCTGATGTTCACGGTCGATCGGGTCATGGGCCGGGGTTCGCTGGTGGATTACGGCATGTTCCTGCAGAACCTCATGCTGGCGGCGCGTGCGCGGGGCCTGCACACCTGCCCGCAGGCCGCCTGGAACGGTTTTGCCAAGATCATCCTGCCGCACATCGGCGCCGGACCTGACGAGATGCTGGTCTGCGGCATGGCGCTGGGCTATGCCGACCCCGAAGCCATCGTCAATACCTTTCACACGCCGCGCGTTCCCGTCGAGGACTACACGCGCTGGCTCGATGCATCCTAGGAGTGAGAACCATGAAACGACTGCGCTGGGCCCTGGCCCTGCTGGCGGCCTGCCCGGGCCTGGCTTTGGCGGCCGATCTGGACGGCAGCCAGCTGTCCGTCCTGTGGGGCGTACCTTTTGCGGGCATCCTGCTGTCCATCGCCATCCTGCCGCTGGTTGCGCCGCATTTCTGGCACCACCACTTCGGTAAGGTGGCGGCGGCCTGGTCCCTGGTCTTCCTGCTGCCCTTTGCCGCGGTTTTCGGCCCGGGGCTGGCGGCGGTGAGCTTCGTGCACGCGCTGCTGGCGGAGTACATCCCTTTCATCATCCTGCTCACCGCCTTGTTCACGGTGGCCGGCGGCATCTATATCCGCGGCAACCTGCATGGCAGCCCCGCGCTGAACACGGGCATCCTGGCCATCGGTGCGGTGCTGGCCAGCTTCATGGGCACGACGGGTGCCTCCATGTTGCTGATCCGTCCGCTGATCCGGGCCAATGACAACCGGCGCCACAAGGCCCACGTCATCATCTTTTTCATCTTCATCGTCTCGAACGCCGGCGGTTCGCTGACGCCGCTGGGGGATCCTCCGCTCTTCCTGGGCTTCCTCAAGGGCGTGGATTTCTTCTGGACCCTGAGCCACATCTTCCCCGAGACCCTGTTCCTCGTCGGCGTGCTGCTGGCCCTGTTCTACGCGCTGGACAGCTGGTACTACCACCGGCGCGAAGAGGTGTTGCCTGTCGACCCCACGCCCGACAGCAAGCGCATCGGCTTCGAGGGTGGGGCCAACTTCTGGCTGCTGGGTGCCATCGTGGCGTTGGTGTTGCTCAGCGGTTTCTGGAAGTCGTCCGTGGTCTTCAACATGGCCGGCACCGACGTGGGCCTGCCGGGCCTGGTGCGTGACATCGGCCTGATCATCGTCACCTTCGTCTCGCTGCGCATCACCTCGGCCGACGTCCACAGCAAGAACCAGTTCGGCTGGGCCCCGATGCAGGAAGTCGCCAAGCTCTTTGCCGGTATCTTCCTGACCATCATCCCCGTGATTGCCATGCTCAAGGCCGGCGTCAACGGTCCCTTCGGCGCTGTGGTGGCGGCCGTGACCCGTCCTGACGGCTCACCTGATCCCGCCATGTACTTTTGGGCTACGGGCGCCCTGAGCTCCTTCCTCGACAACGCCCCGACCTACCTGGTCTTTTTCAACACCGCCGGTGGTGACCCGGCCGTGCTGATGACGACGCTGGCCCCCACGCTCGCGGCCATCTCGGCTGGTGCCGTCTTCATGGGTGCCAACACCTACATAGGCAACGCGCCCAACCTCATGGTCAAGGCCATCGCCGAGGACCGCGGGGTGAAGATGCCCAGTTTCTTCGGCTACATGCTGTGGTCCTGCGGCATCTTGCTGCCCCTGTTCGTCGTCATGACCCTGATCTGGTTCCGCTGAACCCGGTTTCCTGAAGCAAAGAGAGAGAGATTCCATGAGCAAACCCCGCATCCTCGTCACCCGTGCCGTCTTTCCCGAGACGGTGGCCTATCTGGCGCAGCACTTCGAAGTCGAGTCCAACCAGGGCGACGAAGCCTGGACGTCGGCCCAGCTGATTGAGAAATTGCGCGACAAGGACGGCGCGTTCACCACCGGCAGCGTGCGCATCGACGGCGAGGTGCTGGCCGCCTGTCCCAAGCTGAAGATCTGCGCCAACATGGCTGTGGGTTACAACAACTTCGACCTCGATGCCATGACCGCGCGCGGTGTGCTGGGTACCAACACGCCCGACGTGCTGACCGAGACCACGGCGGACTTCGGCTTTGCCCTGCTCATGGCCACGGCGCGTCGTATCACCGAGAGCGAGATCTACCTGCGCGAGGGCAAGTGGACCAAGTGGAGCTACGACATGTTCGCGGGCTCGGACATCCATGGCGCCACGCTGGGCATCCTGGGCATGGGCCGGATCGGCCAGGGCATCGCGCGGCGAGGCTCGCATGGCTTCGGCATGAACGTGATCTACCACAACCGTTCGCGCCTCGATGCCGCGACCGAAGCCGAGTGCAAGGCGCGCTATGTGAGCAAGGACGAGCTGTTCAAGACTGCGGACCATCTGGTGCTGGTGCTGCCGTACTCGGCGGCCTCGCACCACATCGTCGGTGCGGCCGAAATCGCCCTCATGAAGCCCACGGCCACGCTGGTCAACATCGCCCGTGGCGGCATCGTTGATGAGGACGCGCTGGTGCAGGCACTGCGCGACAAGCGCATCGCCGCGGCGGGCCTGGACGTGTTCGAGGGCGAGCCCAAGGTCAACCCTGGCTTGCTGACCGTGCCCAATGTGGTGCTGACCCCGCACATCGCCAGCTCCAGTGTGCCGACGCGCAAGGCCATGGCCAAGCTGGCCGCGGACAACCTGATCGAGTTCTTCAGCAGGGGCCAGGGGCTGACCCCGCTCAACCCCCAGGTGCTCAAGGCCTGAGGCCAGCCCCCAAGCGTGGCTGTTCAGGCCACCTGGGTTTCGGTCTTGCGAAACTGCAGACCGGCCTGGCGCGTGACCTCGCCCAGCAGCTGCTCGCGCGTCTGCGCATCGCGCAGCCAGCGCGCGTCATTGTGGCCGCGCTCGGTGCTGCTGCGCAGCAGCTCCAGTGCCGCGCCCGTGCCCGGTGAGGTGGCGTAGGGCTGCACGCGGTCCAGTGTGGCCAGGATGTGCTCCTTGAGTGGCAGGTGGGTGCCACTGGCCGGGTCCACATAGACTGCTTCGAGGCCGAAGCGGCAGGCTTGGAAGCGGTTGTAGGTGTAGACGAGGTAGTCGTCCTCCTCCGGCTGGAAGGGATCCTCCTTGAGGAACCAGGCCGCCAGCGCCTGCACATAGCCGGCCAGCGCCGCGGCGCGCTCGATCGACAGCGGTGTGTCGAAGACGCGGATCTCGATGGTGCCGTACTCGGGCTTGGGCCGGATGTCCCAGTAGAAGTCCTTCATGCTCTTGACCACGCCGGTTCGTGTCATCTTGTCGAAGTAGGCGTTGAAGTCGTCCCAGTGGAGCACGAAGGGCGCGCGGCCCGAGAGCGGGAAGGCGAACACCGAGTTCAGTCGCGCCGAGTCGAAAGCCGTGTCGTGCCCCTGGACGAAGGGCGAAGAGGCCGACAGCGCGATGAAGTGCGGGATGTAGCGCGACATGCGGTGCAGCATGAGCAGGGCACTGTCGGCGTCCGGGCAGCCGATGTGCACGTGCTGGCCGAAGATGGTGAACTGCTTGGACAGATAGCCATAGAGCTCGGACAGCTGCTTGAAGCGCGGCTTGTCATAGATGCGCCGCTCGTGCCACTGCTGGAAAGGGTGGGTGCCGCCTCCGACCACGGCGATGTTGAGCTTGTCGGCGCACTGCACCAGCGCATCGCGGATCAGGCCCAGCTGCTCGCGCACCTGGGCGGGCGAATGGCAGACACCGGTGGAGATCTCGATCATGCTCGAGGTCATCTCGGGCACCACGCTGCCCGGGAGCTGGCGCTTGGCCATCAGGCGCAGCATGTCGTCCGCATAGGGCGCGAGGTCGTAGTCGTGCGTGTTGACGAGCTGCAGCTCGAGCTCCACACCCAGGGTCAGGGCCTCGGAATGGCTGAAAGGTTCAAGCGGCATCGGTGGGGTCTCCCTCGACTTTGATACGACGGGTGGCGGGTGGGCGGCCCGCTTCACCGGCGCGTTGCAGCGCCAGCACGGCCATGAGTGCGCCCAGCACTTCCATGAGCAGGATCAGCGGCAGGGCAATGGCTGCCGCCGCGCCACCGATGGCGGGTGCGAATTCGGCAAACTGCGAGACCAGCAGCAGGGCCACGGCCGACAGCGGCCACATGGCACCGGCCGTCCACAGGGCCTGGCGCGGGCTGGCGCCGCTGCCGATGCCGCCCAGGCCGATGGCCGCGAGCTTGGCCAACGCGCGTGCCAGCACCAGCGCGGCGACCAGGCTCCAGGCCTGCCAGTTCCAGGGCGCTTGGGCGGCGGCCATGGACACCAGCACGAACATCAGGATGGTCAGGATGGCGGACGCGGTCCCGAACTGGCGCGGCCAAGACCAGGGGCGCGGGTGCAGGGTCTTGAGCAGGATGCCGGCCAGCAGTGCGGCCAGCGGTGCCGAGCCGCCGAAGTGCGCGGCCAGCGCCGTGCCCGCGGCGATCAGCGCAAGCTGCAGCACCGCCGTGTTCTCGCTGGTTGGGCTCATGATCTGCAGCGCCTTGCGCAGCGCCAGCGCCAGCAGCGCGCCCACGAGCACCGAGGCCACGACCAGCAGCAGCACCGGGTAGAAGGCGTCGGCCAGCCGCGCCTCCTCGCGGCCCAGCAGACGGGCCATGACGCCGCCCAGGGCCAGCACATAGAAGGTGTTGAGCGCGGCCAGGGTGATGGCGCGGTCGGTGACGGGGCCGCTGGCGCGGATGTCGCTGGCCACGCGCATCAGTACGGCCGGCGAGGCGGCCACCATCAGCAGGGCCAGCGGCATGTGCAGGGCCTCGTCCACGCCGAAGAGCATCAGCACCCACCAGGCCAGCAGGTAGGTGGCCACGGCTTCGCCCACACTTTGCGCGAGCAGCATGGGGTTGTGGCGGAACCAGCGCAGCGAGAGGCGGCCGCCGGCCTCGAACAGCACGATGGACAGGCCGAGTTCCACCATGAACTGGGCGATGCCGTCGAGCGGCCAGGTCGCGGCGGTGTAGCCCGAGAAGCCTGCCACGGCGCCGACGATGGAATAGCCCAGCACCTTGGGCAGGTCCAGGTAGCGCTGCAACAGATGGCCGGCCGCTGCGGCCAGAGCCAGCAACAGGGCCCATTGCACGGTGGGCAGGCCGGCGGAGGGTTTGATCCACTCGGACCAGTTGAGCATGAGATCGATCATCGCGTCTCCTTGTTGTGCGAGAGCCCGGCCCGGAAGCCGGGGTCTGTTCACCCGAGGAGGCCTGTGCAAGGCCGGGGGTGTACAGAGGGCGTGTGGATGGTGGACCGATGCGGCGGTCGACGCATTTCGAGTATAGCCCGCAAGGCGCGGGCGCCCCTGCATCCCGGCGATCCGTAGGGTCAGGCTTGCACGACAATGGCATATGGAGGTATGACTTTGAATTCAACGACGTTCTGGATCCTGGGAGCGCTGGGTGTGCTGCATCTGGTGCTCTTGCTGGCGCTGCTGCTGCGCCGCACGGATGCGCAGGCCCAGCAGGGCAGCGAGCAACTGCGCGCCGAGTTGTTGGCCGGGCACGAGCGCCTGACGCGCGAACTGCGCCAGGACATTGCCGAATCGGCGCGCGGTACGCGGCTGGAGCTGTCGCAGAACCTGGCGACCTTCCAGCAGACTCTGGTGCAGCAGGCCGCCGAGGCCACGCGCACGCAGAACACGCAGATCGATGCCTTTGGCCAGCAGCTCGCGCTCTTGCAGAAGACGCTGTCGGACACGCTGGCCCAGCGCCTGGAGGCGCTGGGCGAATCGAATGCGCGGCGCATCGGCGAGATGCGCCAGACCCTCGATGCCCAGCTCGCTCAGCTGCAGCAGACCAATGCCGCCAAGCTCGACGAGATGCGCGCCACGGTGGACGAGAAGCTGCAGGCCACCTTGCACACCCGGCTGGGCGAGAGCTTCAAGCAGGTGGCCGAGCGCCTGGAGCAGGTCCACAAGGGCTTGGGCGAGATGCAGACCCTGGCCGCCGGCGTGGGTGACCTCAAGCACCTGCTGACCAATGTCAAGACGCGCGGCATGTTCGGCGAGGCGCAGCTGGCCGCGCTGCTGGAGCAGGTCTTCGTGCCCGACCAGTACGCGGCGCAGGTGGCCACGCGCCCGGGCAGCAAGAACGTGGTGGACTTTGCCATCCGCCTGCCCGGCAAGGCCGACGATGGCACCCCGCTATGGCTGCCCATCGACGCCAAGTTCCCCAACGAAGACTACGAGCGCCTGCTCGATGCACAGCAGCGCGCCGACGCCCTCGCGGCCGAGGCCGCTGCCAAGGCGCTGGAGGTGCGCATCCGTCTCGAGGCGAAATCCATTGCCGAGAAATACGTGGAGCCGCCGCACACCACGGACTTCGCCATCCTCTTCCTGCCCACCGAGGGCCTGTACGCCGAAGTGCTGCGCCGTCCCGGGCTCATGGAGGCGTTGCAGCGCGAGCACCGCGTCACGCTGGCTGGCCCCACCACGCTGCTGGCCATGCTGAGTTCCCTGCAGATGGGCTTTCGCACCCTGGCGCTCGAGAAGCGCTCCAGCGAGGTCTGGCAGGTGCTGGGTGCGGTCAAGACCGAGTTCGGCAAGTTCGGTGACGTGCTGGCCAAGGTCAAGTCCCAGACCGAGACGGTGCTCAATACCCTGAGCAGCGCCGAGGTGCGCAGCCGCGCCATGGGCCGTGCGCTACGCCAGGTCGAGGCCCTGCCCGAGGCCCAGGCCCAGACCCTGCTGCCGCTGGACAAAGAGGCCGACGAAGGGTGAGCCCCACGGACCACCTTGCCCCGCATCATCAGCTGCCGCGCCTGATCGGCGGGC
>DNQP01000265.1:11408-15217 GCA_003500955.1 Curvibacter sp.
GCCTGCATGCCTGCATGGCGGGCCTGCGCATGGCGGCCCCTCTGCTGGCGCTGACCCAAGGCTACAGCGCGCTGGCGGTGGGCCTGCTCATGGCCCTGTTCGCACTGACCCAGGTCTTTCTGGCACTGCCCGCCGGCCGCTACGCGGACCGCCATGGCTTGCGTCGCCCGATCGCCCTGAGCGTGATCGCGGCCAGTGGCGGCACGGCGCTGGCGGTGGTGTTCCCCGTCTTTCCCGTGCTCTGCCTGGCGGCGCTGCTCAGTGGCGGCGCCACCGGCGCGGCCTCGATCACGCTGCAACGCCATGTGGGGCGTGCGGCGCGCGATGCGGCCGAGCTCCGGCAAGTCTTCAGCTGGCTCTCCATCGGGCCGGCCACCTCCAACTTTCTCGGCCCGCTGCTCGCGGGCCTGCTGATCGACCATGCCGGTATCTGGCTCGGGGGCGAGGCGGGCGATCTCGGCGGCTACCGCAGCGCCTTTCTGCTCCTGGCGCTGCTGCCCCTGCTGACCTGGTGGCTGGTGCGTCACACGCCGGATCTGCCGTCGCAGGTGTCCGTGGCCGAGCAGGGACGCCGTCGCGCCTGGGATCTGCTGCGCGATCCCATGATGCGCCGCTTGCTGCTGGTCAACTGGTTTCTCTCCTCGTGCTGGGACGTGCACACCTTCGTGCTGCCCGTGCTGGGCCACGAGCGCGGCTACAGCGCCTCCACCATCGGCATGCTGCTGGGCTCCTTCGCGATCGCAGCCACGGTGGTGCGCCTGCTCATGCCCTGGTTGTCCCGGCACCTGCGCGAGTGGGTGGTGGTCAGCAGTGCGATGGTGGCCACCGGCGTGCTCTTCGGGCTCTATCCCCTGATGCCCAGTGCCCTGGCCATGGGGGTGTGCTCGGTGCTGCTGGGCCTGGTGCTGGGTTCGGTGCAGCCCATGATCATGAGCACCCTGCACCAGATCACGCCGGCCGACCGCCATGGCGAGGCCCTGGGCCTGCGCCTGATGTCGCTCAACGGCTCCAGCGTGCTCATGCCGCTGCTGTTCGGCAGCATCGGCACCGTGGTCGGCGTCTCCATCGTGTTCTGGGTCGTCGGCGCCGCCGTGGGCCTGGGCAGCCGCACGGCCTGGACCCTCAGGGCGCCGGTCCATCCTCCAGCCGATAAAAGGACTGGATAGCCTCCCAGGCGTCTTCCGGCGTGTCGACGAAGCTGAAGAGCCCGGTGTCCTCGGGCGAGATCAAGCCTTCCTCGACCAGCAGGTCGAAGTTGATCAGGCGCTGCCAGAAGCTGCTGCCGAACAGCACCACGGGCACGGGCTCGGACTTGCCGGTCTGCACCAGGGTGAGGATTTCGAACAGCTCGTCCAGCGTGCCGAAGCCGCCGGGGAAAGCGACCAGGGCCTTGGCGCGCATCATGAAGTGCATCTTGCGCAGCGCGAAGTAGTGGAACTTGAAGCACAGGCTGGGCGAGATGTAGCGATTGCCCGACTGCTCGTGCGGCAGCGCGATGTTGAGCCCCACGTTGAGGGCGCCGGCCTCATGCGCGCCCCGGTTGGCCGCCTCCATGATGCCCGGGCCACCACCGGTGCAGATGTAGAGCCGCTCGGCGTGCGACAACCGGGCACTGTGCTCGGCCACCAGACGGCCGAAGCGGCGCGCCTGCTCGTAGTACTGGGCATTGCGCGCGTCACGTTCGGCGCGTGCCAGGGCCTTGGCGTCGCCGATGGCGCGTGCGGCGGCGAGCCGGCGCTGGGCCTCTTCGTCCGAGACGAAGCGCGCGCTGCCGAAGACGACGATGGTATTGCTCACGCCCTGGGCTTGCTGCTCCAGATCGGGTTTGAGCATCTCGAGCTGGAAGCGGATGCCGCGCGTCTCGCGGCGCAGCAGGAATTCGGGGTCGGCGAAGGCGAGGCGGTAGGCGTCGGCCTGCAGAGGGATGCCGGCGTCGGCATGGGCCTTGAGGTCGGCCCAGGCGTCGGCCAGGCTGCGGGTGCTGAGATCGTGCGGGGTCTTCATCAGGAACTCACTGGAGAGCGGCGGCGATGGCCGGGGCCATGCCGACCGCATTGCTGGGGTGGGCGATGCAGTCCGTGCTCCAGACCTGGCGTATGCCCGCGTCCCAGAGCAGCCGGCCGGCATCGTAGGCGAAGAGGGCGTGGGTCACGGCCACGTCCACACTGGCGGCGCCAGCGGCCAGCAGGCCGCGTGCGGCCTGGGCCAGGGTGTGGCCGCTGCTGGCCATGTCATCGAGCAGCACCACCTGGCGCCGGCGCACGTCGAGGCCGGGCAGGGCGATCTCGACGTGCCGGTCGCCGTGCCGCACCTTGCGGCAGACGGCGTGCTCAAAGTGGTGGCGCGCGGCGGCCTGGGCGACCCACTGGGCCGATTCCTCATCGGGTCCGATGAGCAGCGCCTGCGGGCGCCGCTGCGCGATCAGGTCGGCCAGCAGCGGCGCGCCACTGAGCACCACGGTGCGCGGCACGGGCACGGCTTCTTCCAGCGTCTGGATGCGATGCAGGTGCGGGTCCACGGTGATCACGGCATCAAAGAGGTCAGCCAGGAAGGAGCCCACGATGCGCTGGCTGACGGCTTCGCCAGGGTTGAAGGCCATGTCCTGGCGCATATAGGCCAGGTAGGGCGCGATCAGCGTGAGCTGTGTTGCGCCCAGGGTGCGGGCGGTACGGGCGGCCAGCAGCAGTTCCACCAGCTTTTCATTGGGCTGGGCCAGGGAGCGCAGCAGGGCAATGCGTGGCGGCAGGGCCTCGGGCAGGCGCAGCTTGAGTTCGCCGTCAGGAAAGCGGTGGCGTGAGATGCAGGCGGTAGGGATGCCAGCCGCATCAGCAATGCGCGCAGCGCTGGCGGACTCGTCCTCGAAATGCAGCAGCAGGGCGGGGCGCACGATCAAAACTCCACGTAAGCGTGTGGGACATCCTCGGCACGGCCGATCTGGTAGCCGCTACTGCGCGCGCAGGCCTGACGTGCAAATTCCAGATCCGCTGGGTAGCTGGCATGCACGCGGTACAGGGGCTCGCCGTCACGCACGGTCTCGCCCAGCTTACGCAGCAGGTCCACACCGGCCTCGGGTACTTTCGGTGCGCCGGCCAGCCGCGCGATGCGGGCCAGCTGCAGGTTGTCGATGCCGCTGACCACGCCAGTGCCGCGGGCCGGCACGTCGAAACTCAGCCGTCCCAGTGCCGGGTGATGGTGATCGAAGGGACGCCGCCCCTGGCTGTCGATGATCTCGTTCATCTTCTGCAGGGCGCGGCCCGAATCGAGGATGTCGCGCGCGATGGCATAGCCGTCGCCACCGCGTACATCGGGGTCGGCTTCCAGCATGCGGCCGGCCAGGCGCAGGGCCTTCTGGCGCAGGTCCATGGGGGCGTGCGGATCGTTCTCGAGCACACGCATCACGTCGCGCGCCTCCAAGACCGGACCGATGCCCTGGCCGATGGGCTGGCGGCCGTCGGTGATGACCACGTCGAGGGCGAGCTTCATGCGCCGCGCCACGTACTCGAACAGGCGGCGCAGGCGCTGCGCCTCGGGCATGGAGCGCACCTTGGCCGTCGGGCCGATGGGAATGTCCAGCACCAGATGGCTGGAGCCGGCCGCGATTTTCTTGGAGAGGATGGAGGCCACCATCTGGCCCGGCGCGTCGAGTGCCAGCGGGCGCTCGACCGAGATCAGCACATCGTCGGCCGGCGAGAGCTGGGCCGTGCCGCCCCAGGCCAGGCAGCCACGGTGCTGCTGCACGATCTGCTGCAGGCGCTCGATCGGCAGCTCGACTTCGGCCAGCACCTCCATCGTGTCGGCGGTGCCGGCCG
>DNQP01000168.1:0-4506 GCA_003500955.1 Curvibacter sp.
TGAAGGCACGGGCGGCCTGGGCTGGCAGGCTTGGCTCGCGCCCCTGGGCGCACGTGTGCCGGACGCCGAGGTGGATGCGGACTGGCCTTTCAACATCATCTATTCCTCGGGCACGACCGGCGAGCCCAAGGGCATCGTGCAGCCGCATGGCATGCGCTGGGCCCATGTGCAGCGCGGCGCCGCCTACGGTTACGGACCCGACACGGTGACCCTGCTGTCCACGCCGCTGTACTCCAACACCACGCTGGTCGTCTTCTTCCCCACGCTGGCCTATGGCGGCACGGTGCTGCTCATGAGCAGGTTCGATGCGGCAGCGTACCTTGCACTCGCGGCACGTGAACGTGTCACGCACACCATGCTCGTGCCCGTGCAATACCAGCGCCTGATGGCGCGGCCCGATTTCGGGCAGCACGATCTGCGCAGCTTTCGCATGAAGTTCTGCACCAGCGCGCCTTTCTCCGCCGCGCTCAAGGCCGAGGTGCTGGCGCGCTGGCCCGGCGGCCTGGTGGAGTTCTACGGCATGACCGAGGGCGGGGGGACCTGCATCCTTGAAGCGCATCTGCACCCCGACAAGCTGCACACGGTGGGACAGCCCGCGCAGGGGCACGACATCCGCCTGATCGACGAGCAGGGGCGGGAGGTGTCTGCGGGCGAGGCCGGTGAGGTGGTGGGCCGTTCGCCCGGCATGATGAAGGGCTACCACGGGCGCCCGGAGAAGACGCGCGAGGCCGAATGGTACGCGCCCGATGGCCAGCGCTATATCCGCACCGGTGACATCGGCCGCTTCGATGCGCAGGGTTTTCTCATGCTCTTCGACCGGCGCAAGGACATGATCATCTCGGGTGGCTTCAACATCTACCCCAGCGACCTGGAGGCGGTCTTACGCGAGCACCCGACCGTGCAGGACGCGGCCGTGGTGGGCGTGCCCTCCGAGCAGTGGGGTGAGACGCCCGTGGCCTATGTGGTGTTGCGTGAAGGACAGGGCGTGGCGGCAGATGAGCTGCGCGACTGGATGAACCAGCGCGTGGGCAAGACCCAGCGCCTGGCGGATCTGTGCTACCTGGACGAGCTGCCGCGCAGCGCCATCGGCAAGGTGCTCAAGCGCGAGCTGCGGGAGCGGTACGCCGCGGCCCGGGCATGAAAAAAGCCGCTGCAGGGCAGCGGCTTTTACACGGGGGGCATACCGTTTACTTCGCGGCTTCCGGCGCCTGGGGCTCGGGGAACTTGGCGCCACCGGAGTTGGCCAGGTAGGCCACGGCACGGGCAATTTCCGTGTCGTTGTGGTCACCGCCACCCTGGGCTGCCATGGCGCCCTTGCCCTTGAGGGCCGAGGTCACGAGCTTGTCGAAGCCGGTCTTGATGCGGGCACCCCAGGCGCCCTTGTCGCCAAACTTGGGGGCACCGGCCACACCAGCGCCGTGACAAGCCACGCACTGGGCCTGGTAGACGGCTTCGCCGCTCTTGAGCGGGCGGTTGGCATCACGGATCTCGACGGTGCCAACCTTCTGGATGCGCTCGGCCACCGACTTCTCCAAATTGGTGGAGCCCGCGGCCGGCTTCTTGTCGGAGACCACGAAGAACACCAGGCCGATGATGATGAAGACCGGGGCCACGAAAGAGAAGATGGAGACCCACATCATCTGGGAGGGGGTCTTGATCGGGCCGGTGTGGGCTTCGTCGTGCTGCTGCTCGCTCATGGGCTGTCCTCGGAATTCTGGGTAGGTGGGTTTCAATCAGCCGACGATTATAACTTTCGGCCCACCCGAAACCGCCTACAATCATTGCTCTTCCCGGTACGCGGCTGTAGCTCAGTGGATAGAGTATTGGCCTCCGAAGCCTATGGTCAGCGCCGCGTTCCGTGCACAATTGAGTATTGGTCTTTTTCCAGATTTGCGGCTGTAGCTCAGTGGATAGAGTATTGGCCTCCGAAGCCAAGGGTCGTGGGTTCGATCCCCGCCAGCCGCACCAAATCTTGGATTCTGAGTAAGCAAACAATCACATTCGGTTAAGTTTTGCTATTCCGCCAGTAATATTGCCGCCTGTTTTTCGGGCAACGACAAGGTGGACCAATCGTCGTTCACACACCGTGCATTGACTCTGTGCCCTGTGTGTGCCACCTGTGCGCCAATTTCGGACACGTTCTTCAGCAGATATTCGAAAGATCGACTATCGGTCTTGTGCCCACGCGGAACGCCAGTCGGAAGGTGAACGCGATTTGCCAGCCCCAGCCTACTGAGCGGTAAGAACAAACCGTGCGGACTGTGACGGCGCTATATCTTGAATTCAAACCGGCTGAAATCATTCAGTCGTTTTGATTCTGCAATCTCATCGTGCGGTACCAGCAGGTAGTGCCACGGCTTGCTGCCGACGGAGGCCGCATGGTCTGACGCGTGCTTGCACCAACGCACCGCGGCAGCGGCCTTGGCCTGCACTTCCTGCGTGTCAATGTCAGTGCGCGCTTTGGTCTCGACGAGTAAGATCTTGGTGTCGATCTCCGCGACGAAGTCGGGGATGTATTCCGGCTGCTCAGTGCCTAGTTTGTAGTAGATCTGGAACTGCCCCTTGGCGGGCTTGAACCATTTCAGCGCGTCGCGTTCGAGGATGACGGCGAAGCGTCGTTCGGTGTCTGAGTCGAACTTCTGCAGCGGGTAAAGGCAGCGCGCGAAACCGCCGAAAAGCATCTGCTTGATCTTGCCCAGTTCCGTTACCGTCTCGCGGTAGTGGTGCGCCGTCTGGCCAGCCACGGCCGTGTAGTTGCAGGGCTTGAGCTCCGTGAAGCCACGGCTCACCTGCACCTCGTACTTCGTAGCCTCCTCCCAGAAGTGGGCCATCATCTCCGCATGGATCAAACGGGCCAGCTCGGCGCCGTAGGTGTCGAGCACCTCGTGAAGCTCGGCTTCCGAATATTTCTGAGCCTTGTAGTGCGCCACGGCTTGTCCGGCCAGGTCGTAGAGCAGTTCCGACTGGGTGAAGTAGTCGATGTCGTCGAAGTCGATCAGCTTCTTGACGATGTAGTCCTCGAAACGCTGCTCCTTCACGCCGGCCTCACGGCTCATAGTGAACTGCTCGTTCGTCCGCAGTTCCTGGCCCACGATCTCACGCTGACCCGGTTGGAAGTTTGGCAAGGAGCCGAGCTTGAACGGGTGGAAGCCCGTCGTCACCTCGCCAGTGGGCACCACCGCGATACGCGGGATGTCGATTGTCTGCTGAACCACGATCTCGGTGGTCTTGGCCACCACTGCGGACAGATCTAGCGCAGGGGCGCTTTCATCAGCACCCTCCAGCAGATTGCCCTGCGTTGGCTTTAACCGTTCCGCCACCTCGGCCAGGATGGCCGATTGCACTTCCGGCTTAAGCAGCGCATTGCTGGTGGGCACCAAGTCGCGCTTGACCTCGTAATTTGCGATCACCTCCATCACCATTCGCGCCGCCTGGCGCTCGCCCTCTGTCGTGAACACAGGCGCCGGTGCGGCAGGTGCCGCAGCCGCGCCGCTGTTGGCGGGGGCAGTCACAACGGTGGGCGCTTCGGTTCCACAAAAGGCGTAGCCGTCACTTCAAGTCCAAACAACGGTTTCAGCTCATTGATGGAGCGCACCCCGGCACTGGCGCGGTAGCGGTGCGACTCGTCCATCAGCAGCACCAAGTCGTCCAGGCTGGCCAGGTGGTTGGCGGCACGGCGCGTCAGAAGCCAGGCCAGATAGCCAGTGGAGACATGGTCCACGCCAGCTTCAGGTGCTCTGCGACGAACCTGGGCAGCGGCAGTCGCAATATGTCGCTTGTCACTTCGCATCCTGGTATGGGTTTCCCGAGGTCGCGGAGCAAGGGGCGTATGTCCAAGTGCGCCACGCCTCGCACACCATCTACCCATAGAATGTGCCCTTCACTTTGGTCACTACTCCGTAAAGGGATCTGACAGAGCAGGTCCCAATGGAGGTTGAGGCTGAAACTGAGCAGCATGCCGAGCGCACTGGCATCCCCGGTCATCGTCTCATTCTTGAGCTTGGAGACTGCCTCGACTAGCGCTGCTCCGGACAGAAATTTTCGGAGGTCGGCGTCACGCTGCACGACGGGGTGAGCACTCGACATCTCTGATCGAAGATGGTTGGTCAGCTGGTTCTGGAATCGCAGGATGGATTTGTCCTGGATCCACAGGTGCTGGCTAAGGACCTCTGTGAGATCTGCGCTGCTTCGGCTCAGTAGAGTCCGAAGAGTGCGCGCCTGCTCTTCCGACAGGCTGGGCTCGTCGAGAACAGCGCGGCAAAGTGCGGCGAGACTTTCAAACCGCTGCCTGGGAAGAGCAAGGTCGGTCAGCAAGCCAATGACCAGCAGATTGCCTACCGTCTGAAGAAGCGGTTCCGGAGCTCGATCCGGAAGTCTTGCTAGCACCCGCAGAGCCGGTCGGTTGGCTGGCATGAGTCCCGGCGCTAGCCCGGGATCGAGTGTTTGCTGGTCCGTCAGCTCTTTGATTGCAGCAGCTAGGCCGCGACAGATTTCGGCCATCGGCTC
>DNQP01000168.1:4835-5650 GCA_003500955.1 Curvibacter sp.
GCGAGCCGATGGCAGCTGACTGATGGTGTGGTGTAGGCAGCGCTCAACGTTCCTCAGTACCGGAACCACCGAGTATTTCAGCGAATCGACTTCCAGCAATGCCGAAAGCTTTGAGATGAGTGAGGCCGTCGCCTCGGAAATGGAACCATCCAGAACGGATGAGCGTGGGTCTTCAAATAGCGTGGGCATCGGCAGTTCCAAAGAAAAAGCTCGCGTACGGCGTGGCGGGCGGCTATCCGGGCTGGGCGGGTGCGAAAAAGGTGGTGGTGACAGTCGGCTGCCGATGCCGCTGCGGGGGATTCCTAGAGCAAGTGGCTCTGGGACGATCTCCGAGGAATTACCGGGGACCAATCAAAAGCTGGACTTGGGGGCCAGCTGTCGTGTGTAGTTCGCGAGAATCAGAATGCGGCTACAACGCGACAAAGTTGACGGCTGACGCGTAGTCAGCGACTGCGCCGCTTGCCGGCGCGGTTCGAATTTTGCTCGCCCGTATTAAGGCCGTCAAAAGATCCGAACCAGATTGGCAGGCTTGGGTCGATTGGATGACCTGGCATGGCCCCCAAAACTGACCAATAGTCAGTTTTTTGGCGGCGCAAATCAGCCCGTGATACGACGTGTTTTTGGCGTAGAGCCGTGACAGGGCGCCTTGATCGGTGCAAAGCGATGTTTTCGAGAGCGCCGAAAAAACCTAGATAAATCAAGTACTTGATGACAAATGACACCGAGTGATGCGGGGTAAAAGCGGTTAATGCATTTGCATGCGCATCAATTTTTCCGCTCTCCGAAGCCAGGTCGTGGGTTCGATCCCCGCCAGC
>DNQP01000168.1:5958-7215 GCA_003500955.1 Curvibacter sp.
CGTGGGTTCGATCCCCGCCAGCCGCGCCAGCCCTCTGCGCAGCACCACCCGCTCCCCGAGCCGTGCGTGCGCCTTTTCAAATCAAGCACTTAGCGGCTTTCGGACCGCAGTCGTCCGGCCTGCCGGGCCAGCGCGGCCGCGTGTTTCCTCGTCCGACGAGCAGACCTTTCCTCAGGCCGCCAGCTGGCGGCGAATGTGCTGCAGCAGTCCGGCGCAGCCGTCCTCAACCAAATCGAGCACGTGCTCGAAACCCTGTGCGCCACCGTAATACGGGTCGGGCACGTCACGACCGCGGTGCTCGCTGCACCAGGCGGTAAAGCGCTGCAGCTTGTGCTGCTGCGCCGGCGGGCAGCGCTCGGCCAGCAGTTCCAGGTGCCCGCCATCCATGGCCAGAATCAGGTCATACGTCTCGAAGTCGTCCGGGGTCACCTGACGTGCACGCAGCATCGAGAGGTCGTAGCCGCGTCGGGCCGCGTGTGCCTGGCTGCGCTCGTCGGGCGGGTCGCCGCGGTGGTAGCCATGGGTGCCGGCCGAATCCACCTGCACACGTGGGGCCAGACCCGCGCGCTCCAGCTGCTGGGCCAGCACGCCATGGGCCGTGGGGCTGCGGCAGATGTTGCCGGTGCAGACGAAGAGCACGGCGTAGTCAGGCATCCCCGGCATCTTTCTTGAGCTGCAGCGCCGCGTCGTACAGCGTGTTACGCGGCGTGCCCGTGATCTCGGCCGCCAGGCGCACGGCGCTCTTGAGCGGCAGTTCGGTCAGCAACAGCGCCAGCACGCGCAGGCCCGCGTCGTCGCTGTTGCCCGCGCTCGCCTGCGGGTGCAGCACGACGACGAACTCGCCGCGTGCGCGTTGCGCATCGGCGGCCAGCCAGTCCGCCAGCCCGGCTGCGGGCTGGGTCACGATCTGCTCGAACTGCTTGCTGAGCTCGCGCCCCAGGGTCACGGGTCGCTCGCCCAGCGGCGCCAGCGCCGCGGCCAGGGCTTCGATGCGGTGCGGGGCTTCGAGCAGCACCACGGCGCGCGGTTCGGCCGCCAGGGCCTGCACGGCCGTGGCGCGTTCGCCAGCCTTGGCGGGCAGAAAACCGGCGAAGACGAAGGCCCCGTGCTCGTCCACGGCGCCAGCCGCGCTCAGCGCCGTGGTCACGCTGCTGGCCCCGGGCAGGGGCACGACGCTCAGGCCCGCAGCGCGCACGGCGGCCACCAGGCGCGCGCCCGGGTCGCTCACGGCGGGCGTGCCGGCGTCGCTGACATAGG
>DNQP01000168.1:7534-8682 GCA_003500955.1 Curvibacter sp.
ATAGGCCACGCGCTCGCCGGCCTGCAGGCGGGTGATGAGCTGCTGCGCAGCCTCGGCCTCGTTGTGCTGGTGCAGGGCGATCAGCGCCGCGCCGCTGCGCTCGATGCCATAGGCGCGCAGCAGGGCCTGGGTGTGCCGGGTGTCTTCGCAGGCGATGGCGTCGACGAGTTGCAGCAGGTGCAGGGCCCGCAGGGTGATGTCGGCCAGGTTGCCGATGGGCGTGGCCACCACATAGAGCGCGCCCTGCGGATAATGCTGGGCGGCCGCAGCATCGTGCGCGGCGGCAAGGGCGGAGGCGTAACTGGCGTTCAATGGGGCTCCTCAAGAAGCTGGCAACTCTGGGCCGCAGCACCCGCGAGGCGGGCGCGGCGGCCGAAGACCGGGCCCTGCAGCACCTGCAGGCCGCGGGCCTGCGCCTGCTGGAGCGCAATTATCGGACGCCCGGGCGCGGCGGCGGCGAGATCGATCTGATCATGCAGGCCGGCGATGGCACCGTGGTGTTTGTCGAGGTGCGCCAGCGTGCCGCGGCCAGCCATGGGGGTGCCGCGGCCAGCGTGGGGGCGGTCAAGCAAAAGCGCATCGTGCTGGCGGCGCGCCATTACCTGTTGCGCTGGCGTTTGCCGCCGCCCTGTCGCTTCGACGTGGTGGCCCTGGAGGGCGAGGCGCTGCACTGGTTGACCGGCGCCTTCGATGCCGGAGGTCCGCATTGACCCTGTGTGTCACAGATGTAAGCGCAAGCCCACAGCAGGCCTGGGGCTGCAGCGGGCGGTTATCATAGACGCCATGCTGGAACAACGCATCGAACAACACTTCATCGACAGCGCCGACCTGAAATACCAGGCCGCACAGGTGCTGAGCAAGCCCATCGCCGCGGCGGTGCAGGCCGTGCTGACCTGTGTGACCAATGGCGGCAAGGTGCTGGCCTGCGGCAACGGCGGCTCGGCGGCCGACGCGCAGCACTTCTCGGCCGAATTCGTGGGTCGTTTCGAACGCGAGCGGCCCGAGCTCGGCGCCATCGCGCTGACCACGGACAGCTCCATCCTCACCGCGGTGGGCAACGACTACAGCTTCAACGCGATCTTCTCGCGCCAGGTGCGCGCCCTGGGCCAGCCCGGCGACGTGCTGCTGGCCATCTCGACCAGCGGCAA
>DNQP01000168.1:8968-9304 GCA_003500955.1 Curvibacter sp.
TGCTGGCCATCTCGACCAGCGGCAATTCGGCCAATGTGCTCGAGGCCATCGAAGCCGCGCACGAGCGCGAGATGGTGGTCGTGGGTCTGAGCGGGCGCAACGGCGGCAAGATGGCCACGGCGCTGCGCGAGACCGATGTGCACATCATCGTGCCGCACGAGCGCACCGCGCGCATCCAGGAAGTGCACATCCTGGCCTTGCATTGCATCTGCGATGCCGTCGACCATCAACTGCTCGGAGAACAGGAAAACAAGCCATGACGAAACCGCAGACCCGCCGCCTCCCCCTCCTGGTTCTTGGCGTCGTGTTGGCGGGTGCAGGCCTCACGGCCTGCGC
>DNQP01000168.1:9628-11054 GCA_003500955.1 Curvibacter sp.
GCCCCTGCTGGTGGGTGGGGCGGTCGTCACCGGCATGTCCGCCGCCGATCGGCGCACCACGGGCTCGCAGATCGAGGACGAGCGCATCGAGACCCGTGGCGCGTCCCGTTTGCGAGAGAACCTGGGCGAGCGCGTGCACATCAACATCACGAGCTACAACCGCCAGGTCCTGCTGACCGGTGAGGTCCCCAACGAGCAGGACAAGCAGCTGGCCGAGCAGGTCGTCTCGCGCATCGAGAACGTGCGCTCCATCACCAATGACCTGGCGGTGCTGGGTCACTCGACGCTGACCCAGCGTTCGTCGGATGCCCTGGTCACGGGCCGCGTCAAGGCCAATCTGATCGATGCCCGGGATCTGAACGCCAGCGCCTTCAAGGTGGTGACCGAGCGTGGGGTGGTCTACCTGCTGGGCCGTGTGACGGCGCGGGAGGCCGACCGTGCCACCGATATCGCGCGCCGCACCAGCGGTGTACAAAAAGTGGTGCGCCTGTTCGAGCTCATCACCGAGGAAGAGCTGCTCGAGATGCAGGCACCGGCCAACACGGCGCCAGGCACCACCGGCAGCGGCCGCACGATGTAAGGCTTGGGCGGCCTCTCGGGAGGCCCTCAGGCTTTCAGCCGGCGGATCAGGCTGGAGGTGTCCCAGCGTCCGCCCCCCATGCCCTGCACATCGGCGTAGAACTGGTCCAGCAGGGCCGTGACCGGCAGCCGCGCGCCATTGCGGCGCGCTTCTTCCAGCACCAGACCCAGATCCTTGCGCATCCAGTCCACGGCGAAGCCGAAATCGAACTGATCGGCCACCATGGTCTTGCCGCGGTTGTCCATCTGCCAGCTCTGCGCCGCACCCTTGCCGATCACGTCCAGCACGAGGTTCATGTCCAGCCCGGCCTGCTGGCCGAAGGCGATGGCCTCGGCCAGGCCCTGCACCACGCCAGCCACGGCGATCTGGTTGACCATCTTGGCCAGCTGGCCCGCGCCGCTGGCTCCCACCAAGGTGCACGCCCTTGCGTAGGCCAGGGCGACGGGCTTCATGACGTCAAAGGCGGCGCTGTCGGCGCCGCACATGATGGTGAGCGCGCCGTTCTGCGCGCCGGCCTGTCCGCCGGAGACCGGCGCGTCCACAAAGTGCAGGCCGCGCGCCCGCGCCGCGGCATACAGTTCGCGCGCCACTTCCGCCGAGGCCGTGGTGTGGTCCGCAAACACCGCCCCGGCCTTCATGCCGGCATAGGCTCCCTCGGGGCCCAGCACCACGCTGCGCAGATCGGCATCGTTGCCCACGCAGGCGAAGACCAGATCGGCACCGGTGGCCGCCTCACGCGGCGTGGCAGCGGCCTGGCCGCCGAACTCCGTCGCCCAGGCCAGGGCCTTGGCTGCCGTGCGGTTGTAGACCGTCACCCGGTGTCCGGCCCGGGCCAGATGCCCGGCC
>DNQP01000288.1:0-267 GCA_003500955.1 Curvibacter sp.
TGGTGATCTACGCCATCCTGACCGAGCAGAACATCGCCAAGCTCTTCGCCGCGGCCATGGTGCCGGGCATCATCGCCATGCTGGGCTATATGGCCGCCATCGCGCTCTACGTGCGCTTCGTGCCGGGCCAGGCGCCCGAGCACGATGAGGTGACCGAGCGGGTGAATGGCCAGTCGCTGCGGGGCGTGCTGCCCATCGCGCTGATCTTCCTGCTGGTCTTCGGCGGCATCTACGGCGGCCTCTTCACGCCCACCGAAGGTGCGGCGG
>DNQP01000288.1:575-7456 GCA_003500955.1 Curvibacter sp.
CCACCGAAGGTGCGGCGGTGGGCGCCGCGGCCACTTTCGTGGCGGCGCTGCTGAAGCGCGAACTCACGTGGGCCAAGATCCAGCACTGCTTCCTGGCCACGGCCGAGAGCTCGGCCATGATCTTCATGATCTTCCTCGGCGCCGACCTGATGAACGCGGCCCTGGCGCTGACCCAGGTGCCGGCGCAGCTGGCGACGCTGGTGGGCGGCTGGGGCCTGCCACCGCTGATGGTGGTCTCGGCCATCCTGCTGCTCTACGTGGTGCTGGGCGCGGTGATGGACGAGCTGTCCATGATCCTGCTGACCATCCCCATCTTCTTCCCCCTGGTCATGGGCCTGGACTTCGGCCTGCCCAAGGAGTCGGTGGCGATCTGGTTCGGCATCATGGTGCTGATGACCGTGGGCTTCGGCCTGCTCGCGCCGCCCGTGGGACTCAACGTCTACGTGGTCAACGGCATGGCCCGGGATGTGCCGATTGCCGAGAGCTACCGCGGCGTGCTGCCCTTCCTGGCCAGCGACGTGATCCGCACCCTGCTGCTGCTCTTCTTCCCGGCGATCTCGCTCTGGCTGGTGCAGTACGTGGGTTAGTGCACGAGGTTTGAGGGAAAGCCCCAGCCCGGCGCGCACCGTTTTTCCGCTAAGGTGCCGGCACACCCAATGAGGAGACCCATCATGATCCAGCGCCGTACCCTGCTCAAGACCACTGCCGCCGCGGCAGCCCTGGGCGTGCCCACCCTGGGCCTGGCCCAGCAGAGCGTGACGCTCAAGTTCCACACCTTCATGTCGCCCATGTCGGCCGTCTGGCTGACCATGCACAAGCCCTGGATGGACAAGGTCGAGAAGGAATCCAACGGCCGCATCAAGTTCGAAGCCTATCCCGCCATGCAGCTCGGCGGCACGCCCGTGCAGCTCTACGACCAGGCGCGCGACGGCGTGGTGGACGTGGTCTGGACCCTGCCGGGCAACACGGCCGGGCGCTTTCCGCGCGTCGAGGTCTTCGAGCTCCCCTTCATGCTCAACAACGCCGAGGCCACCTCCAAGGCCTATTGGGAATACGTGCAGACCGTGGCGGTGGACGAGTTCAAGGACACGCATCCCATCGCCCTGCACGTGCACGGCCCGGGCATGTTCCACTCCAAGGCCAAGCAGATCAAGAGCCCGGACGACCTCAAGGGCATGAAAGTGCGCGGCCCGACCCGCCAGGTCACCAAGCTGCTGCAGGCCGTGGGGGCCACGCCCGTGGGCATGCCGCTGCCGCAGATTCCGGACGCACTGTCCAAGGGCACGATCGACGCCTGCGTGATCCCCTGGGAGGTGGTGCCGGCCGTCAAGGTGCACGAGCTCACCAAGTTCCACACCGAGTTCCCGGCAGGTCATCCGGGCCTGTACACCACGACCTTCGTGATGACCATGAACAAGGCCAAGTACGAGTCGCTGGCGCCCGACCTCAAGAAGGTCATCGACAACAACTCGGGCATGGCCACCTCGGCCGCGCTGGGCAAGCAGCAGCAGGACAGCGATGTGCCGGGCCGCAAGCCCTCGGTCGAGCGCGGCAACACCATCTACACGCTGAGCAATGCCGAGGCCCAGGAATTCGTCAAGCGCTCGGCGGCGGTGGACGATGAATGGGTGGCCGACATGAACAAGCGCGGCTACGACGGCAAGAAGCTGCTCGACACCGCCAAGGCGCTGATCGCCAAGCACGGCAAGTAAGCCGGCGGTCCACCTCATCCTCCAGCGCCCTTCGGGGCGCTTTTTTCGTGGCTGGGGCTCAGTAACGCCCACCGCGGATGAAACGGGCGATGCCCGCGGCCACCTCGGCTTCCTGCTCGACAAAGCCGTGGGGCGAGCGGCCTTCGCAGGCTTCGACGGCCGACAGGCCCGCGCGTCCGGGGCCACCGTCCACCTGCACGAGCTGTTTGCGGGCGCTCGATGCGCGGGCGAGGATGCGTTCGTTCTCAGAGGCCGGCGAGCGCAGGCATTTGTCCTGCGCATGGCCGATCACGAGCAGCGGGATGGTGATGGCGTCGAGCGGCAGGTCGAACACGCTCTGCGCGACCCAGGGCTTGGTGCCACGGGGATTGCCGACGGTCACGGGCGACGTCAGCACCACGCCGTCGGGGGCCTCGCGTCCTTGCAGTCGACTGGCCGTATGGGCGGCCGAGATGGCGCCACGGCTGGTGCCGATGACCCAGACCGGCAGACCGCTGCGCTGGCGCAGATCGGCGATCACGCGGCCCAGATCCCGGGCGTGCTCGGGCGCGGTGCGGAAACCACCGAGGCCGTCCTCCCCTTCATGATCCGAGGGTGCGTCGAGCAGGGCTGTGGCATAGCCCTGGGCCTGGAACAGTGGCAGGGAACGCACGAGCGAATTGCCTGTGAGCGCACGGGGGCAGCCCTGCGCATCGAGCCGCAGATGGCCGCCGCCCCCCGGAAGCAGGAGCAGCACGGCCTGCGCGGCCGGGGGCGCGACATAGGCGTAGCTGCTGCGGGTGTCGCCATGCGTGGCCAGCGTCACGCGTACGCCGCAGCTGGCGGCCAGTGCGCAGGCCGGGGCCAGCCCCAGCGCGCAGAGTGCAGTGGTGACGAGCAGAACGCGGTTCAGGGGGCGCATGACGTCACCTCAGAACAGCCTCAAGGTTGCGGCCGGACCAAGCGGACGACCAGCGCCGTCTTGCGGGCTACGTCACCGCGGGCCTCGCCGCTGCCCATGTGCACGGCCCAGCCTTGCTGCACGCCCAGGCGGTCCTGGCCACCCTGGCTACCGCGCGCGATGTTGTCGTAGGCGTAGGGGCTGCTCTGCGTGCTGTCAATGCGTGAGGTGCTGGTCCAGGTCCAGTCCTGCGGATCGCCGGGAAACAGCGCGCGCCCCTGCTCGCTGCCGGCCCAGCGGCGCAGCTCGGTCAGGCGCGGCAGACGCCAGGCCACGCCCTCGGCCTTGAAGCGCGCCGTGGCCAGGGCCACGGCCTCGCCATGCGTCATGAGGCGGGGCTCGCCGGCACAGGTCTGGCCGGTCCACTGCATGCCTTCGACACAGCGTGGCCAGGCCAGCTTGCTGCGCGGGTCGATCACATAAGCCCCGTCGGCGCTGGCCGCTGGCGGCACCGGTGCCGTACTCTGCGCGCCGACCGAGCCCACTGCCAGCAGCGTGGCGCCGAGCAGCAGAGCACGCCAGCCGGTTTGCATGGCTCAGGCCTTGACCAGGGCCAGCACCTCGGCGAAGGCCGGGTGCTCGGCGCTGCGCAGCCATTCGAAGGCCACCATCTCGGTGGTCACGAGCTCGGCGCCGGCACCGGCCAGGCGGTCGAAAGCGGCGTCGCGGTTGCGCTCGCTACGCGAGCCGCAGGCGTCGGTCACCACCCAGACCTCGAACTCGTCGTCGAGCAGATCCAAGGCTGTCTGGAGCAGGCAGACATGGGCTTCACAACCCGCGATGACCACGGTGTTGCGCTCGGGCGCGGCCTGGGCCGGCTTCTGCAAATGCTTGGGCAGGCTGCGCGCATTGCCCTGCGGCGCGCGCGCCGGCGGGCGCAGCCGCTCGACCAGGCCATCGGACACGGCGCTGAAGCTCATCTTGGGAAAGACCTTGCCGCCCGCCTGGACGATCAGCGTCTGCAGCTCGGGCACGGTGGCGCCCAGGCTGGCCGGGTTTTCTTCGGTGACCCAGGTCGGCACCTTGAGCAGGCGCGCCATCTGCGCCAGGCGCTGGGCGTTGCCCAGCACGGCCGGGCCGTCGTGGATGGCCGGCATGAGCCGGGCCTGGTAGTCGACCAGCAGCAGCTGGGAGTCGTCGAGTTCGAGCAGCATGGTGTAGTACAGAAATCTCAGGCGATCTTCACGACCACGCGACCGCGCACCTGACCGGCCATCAGTTGCTGGGCCTTGGCCACCGCAGCTTCGAGCGGCACCTCCTCGACCATGCGTTCGAGCAGGGCCGGATCGAGGTCGCGTGCCAGACGGTCCCAGGCGCGCTGGCGTTTCGCGAGTGGCGCCATCACCGAATCGATGCCCGCCAGTGTGACGCCGCGCAGGATGAAGGGCGCGACCGAGCCCGGCATATCCATGCCCTGGGCCAGACCACAGGCCGTGACCACGCCGCCGTAGCGCGTCTGCGCCAGGGCGTTGACCAGGGTGTGCGAACCGACGGCATCCACCACCGCGGCCCAGCGTTCCTTCTGCAGCGGCTTGCCGGGGCTGGACAGCTCGGCGCGGTCGACCACGGTGCTGGCGCCCAGCGCTTTCAGGTAGTCGGCCTCAGCGGCCTTGCCCGTGGCCGCCGTCACCTTGTAGCCCAGCCGGCCCAGCAGCGCCACCGCCACACTGCCCACGCCGCCGGTGGCGCCCGTGACCAGCACCTCGCCATCGCCCGGCTTCACGCCGTGGTCTTCCAGCGCCAGCACGCTGAGCATGGCGGTGTAGCCGGCGGTGCCGATGGCCATGGCCTGTCGGGGCGTGAAGGCCGCCGGCAGCTTGACGAGCCAGTCGCCCTTGAGCCGCGCCTTTTCCGCCAGACAGCCCCAGTGCGTCTCGCCCACGCCCCAGCCGTTGTGCACTAAGGTGTCGCCAGCCTTCCAGGCCGGATGGCTGGATTCCATCACCGTGCCCGCGCCGTCGATGCCCGCGACCATGGGCCAGCTGCGTACCACTGGGCCCTTGTTGCACAAGGCCAGGCCGTCCTTGTAGTTGAGGGTGGAATACTGAACCGCCACGGTGACATCGCCCGCTGGCAGGCGGGACTCGTCCAGATCCTGCAGCGAGACCTGGAATCCGTTGGCATTGTCCAACAGCAGTGCCTTGAACATGGGAATATTTCCTGTTAAAAACTCATTCAAATCAATAGTTTGCAATGTCTTTCGAGAAAAAACTTTAATCGACAGCGCAAAGTCGACCGACCTATCCTAACCGCATGAACGCCTGTCGTCCCATCTTTTTCCTGCTCCTGCTGGCTGGCGCCCAAGCCAGCGCGCAGGGTGACGACCTGGACCGGCTGCTGCGGGAGCGCGGGCTGACAGACGCCCCGCCGGGCCAGACCCTGCGTGCCGCCCCGGACCCCGGCGCGGCCGGTGCACCCGCAGACCGCATGTCGGAACTGGTGGTCGCCGCGATGGGCGCCATCGGTGTGCCCTATCGCATGGGCGGCAACAACTACGACTCGGGCTTCGACTGCAGCGGCTTTGTGCGCGCGGTCTACGGCCAGAGTCTGGGCCTGACGCTGCCGCGCCAGGCGGCGCAGCAGGCCGCGGCCACCCACGTGATCGAGCGCGAGCAACTGCGCCCGGGAGATCTGGTCTTCTTCAACACCTTGCGGCGTGCCTACAGCCACGTGGGCATCTACGTCGGCGACCACAAGTTCATCCATTCGCCGCGACCCGGCGCGGCCGTGCGCATCGAGGACATGCGCGTGAACTACTGGAACCGTCGCTTCGACGGCGCGCGCCGCGTGACCGGTGATGTGCCGGTGCGCGCGCCGGTGCAGGTGGCGGCCGATCCGGCCCTGCTGTTGCAGAACTACTGATACAGCTTCTTACCTCGCGCTCGGCCGGAGACGCACGCAAGTCCTGCCAGAATGGCGGCATGACGAACCGACGCCCTCTCTCCCGATCGCTCGCCACCCTACTCCTGTGTTGTGCGCTGTCCGCCGGCGCCCAGTCCCTGGACGGCCCGAACTACGCCAACGCCGAGGCCCTGGGCACGGCCATGGAGAACTGGAGCTACCCCTATCCGGTGCAGATGCTGCAGTTCGAGATGGAAGGCCGGCCCGTGCGCATGGCCTATATGGACGTCAAGCCGCAGAACCCCAACGGTCAGACCCTGCTGCTGATGCATGGCAAGAACTTCGGCAGCGACTACTGGGCCAACACGCTCAAGGCCATGTCGACCTATGGCTACCGGGTGATCGCGCCGGACCAGATCGGCTTCGGCAAATCGTCCAAGCCCGAGCTGCGCTACAGCTTCGCCACGCTGGCCGAGAACACCACGCGCCTGCTGGAGCATCTCAAGATCGGCCGCGTCACGGTGATCGGCAACAGCATGGGCGGCATGCTGGCGGTACATTTTGCGCGCAGGTATCCGGAACGCGTGGCCGCGCTGGTGCTGGAGAACCCGCTGGGCCTGGAAGACTATGCCGTCATCCCCGCGCAGCAGACGAGCGAGCTCGTGCGCCTGGAGATGGCCCAGACCCCGGCCAGCTACCGCAACTTCGTCAGGAGCTATTTCCCGGTCTGGAAATCCGAGTACGAGCGCTTCGTCGAACAGTTTGCGCGCGTGCAGCTCAGCGGCGACTACCCGCGCTTTGCGCTGGTCTCGGCCCTGACCTACCAGATGATCTACGAGGGCCCCATCCTCAACGAGCTACCGCGCCTGACCGTGCCCACGCTGCTCGTCATCGGCCAGAACGACCGTACGGTCTTCGGCCGCCGCTTTGCGCCGCCCGAGGTCGTGCGCCCCATGGGCAACTACCCCGTGCTCGGACGCACGGCCCAGATGAACATCCCGGGTGCGGTGCTCAAGGAGTTCAACGGCGTGGGCCATGTGCCGCACCTGGAGCAACCGGAGCGCTTCCACGCCGTCGTCATGGATTTCATCTACGGCAAAAAATAAACCCCGCGGGCTCGCGCCGGCGGGGTACCCCGGATGGGCTGCGTTCAGGGGCTGTTGCTGACCGGTGCTGCGGGTTTGGCGTTGCCCGCCCCGGGACGGCCCACTTTCTCCTGGATCCAGCCATCTGCGGGCTTGAGCGCTTTGTCGTTCAACACCTCGAAGCCCTTGCCCGCGCCCTTGTTGGCCGCCGAGACCCCCTTGTCGGCGCCCTCGCTCACGACTTCGCCGACCTTCTTGACGGTGCGGCTGGCCTTGTCGATGAAACGCTCTTCCTCGGCGTGG
>DNQP01000288.1:7766-14127 GCA_003500955.1 Curvibacter sp.
CTCTTCCTCGGCGTGGGCCAGGCTCACGGACAGCCCGGCCGCCAGGGCATACAACACAGCGGTTTTCTTCATGGTTTCAGACTCCTGCAGAGATCCGGTGGACTGCGCCACCACAAGAGCCTGAATCTAGCATTCTTGCGCCATCCCGGGCCCGCTCAGGGTTCTTCGCGGGTGTTACCAGGTGCAAGATCGATCTCGACCGCCTTCCCGCGCTCCAGCAAGGTGGCCGCGCCAGCCGTCGAGCTGCGCGTGACCTGCAGGCCGCTGGCCAGGAAGACCGGGACGGCACCCGACGGGCGCTCCGGCTGAGCCGCCACTGCCGACGCGTCGCCGCGGGGACCGCGGCCCGGGACGATGCGATTGCCCTCGGTGGTCTCCGTCAGTTCCGGCTTGAGTTCGGCCCGGCCATTGACCTTGATCACGCCGTCGCCGGTGTTGCTGACCTGAGCGAAATTGCCGCTGACCGTGCCGGCCGGCGCATCGAGGCTCAGATTGCTGGCCGTACCCGAGAGGCTCACGCCCCCTTCGGCACGGACCGTGGCATTCTGGGCCTGCAGTGCGAGCTGGACACTACCGCCGGACGCCACCGCCGCCACGGGCGCGCTGATGCTGCCGACCACCGAGGCGGCCGCCAGGGTCGCGCTCTGGGTGGCCACCACCTCCACCTGCGCGCTGCCCTGGGCCGCCACCAGCACGGCGGCACCGGCGATGCTGCCGCTGATGTTCTGCGCCGCCACCGACGCGTTGCCGCTGGCCCTGATCGTGGCGGCCACGTTGCCGCTGCTTTGAAGCACGACACTGCCCAGGCTGATCGTGCTGCCCGTGACGTCGCCGCCAGCGTTCAGCGTGTTGCTCGCCGTGGCGTCGAGCGCGCGCAGCGTATGGGCGCTGAGCGCCACCGTGCCCAGCGCGTCGATCTGGTAGCTCTGCACCCAGAGCGTGTCGCTCAAGCTGTAGCGATGGGCCTGCACCTCGAAGCGCTTGAGCGGATCGCCCTGCGTACCACCACTGCGCATGCTGACGTTGCCCCAGCTGCTGCCGCTGCCGGCGACCAGCCGCAAATCGCGCGCCACGCCAGCGGCATTCTGGACGTCGCCGTTGAGGCGGATGTCGCTGCCGGTGGTGGCCAGACGCGTGTCGCCGAGCAACTGCACGTCGCCATCCAAGGTGATACCCGCCGCCCCGTTGACGGTGACCTGCCCGGCCATGCCTGCGCCGGACGCCGCAACACCGATCCTCAGCCCCTGCAAGGTCACCGTGCCAAACTGCAGCATCTGCCGGCGCTCGACCTGCACCTGCTCGGCGTAATGGCCATCCGCCACGGCCACCGTCGCACCGCTGTCGGCCCGTGCGATGGCCGCGGCGATGGACATGGTCTGGCTGCCGCCGGCCTGAAGATTGCCCACGCCGACCTCAAAGCGCTGGGTCAGACCCGTGCCGCTCCAGCCCTGGACGGTGCTGGACGCAAGGCTCGGCAGGTTGACGGCAAAGTCATAGGCATTCTGCTGCGTGGCCTGCAGCCAGGTGTACTGGCTGCTGCCGGCACTGGCGTTGTTGCGCACGGCGTAGGCTAAGCCCGCGATGTCCAGGCTGCCGAAATCGTGCAGGGCCGATTCGTCCTGCAGATAGACGGGGTTCAGTTCGTTGAACTGGTTGTTGCCTTCGATGCGGACGTTGTTCGTCCGCTGGTTGTAGCTGCGGTTGGCCTGATAGAGCGCCACCCCACCCCAGTCGTTGTTGCGCGTGGTGCTGTGCCGCACCGTGATGTTGGCGCTGTCGGTGAGCTGCAGGCCCGCGCCCGCGCTGCTGCCAGCCCCGCCAGACACCGCCGCACCGTCGAGCGTCACGTGATCGATCAGCGCGCCGTCGACACCATTGAGATCCAGCTCGGCCCGGCCGGCGCCGCGGCTCGTGACGTTCGTGATGCTGAAGTTGCGCAGCCGTGCATCGGCATTGCCCGCGGGCGACACCTTGATGCCGTAGGCCGCGGCGTAGGAAGCGGACGGTCCGTAGAAGCTGAAGTCACGCAAGTTGACGTCATCGGCTGTGACGAGCATGCCGTAACCGGCCGTGATGCTGCGCGCATCGAGGGTCGTCTGCGCCTGGCCGGCGCCGATCAGCGTCAGCGACTTGTTGACGCTGAGTGTCGCCGTCTGGGTGTAGCTGCCCGGCGCCACGGTCACCCTGCCCCCGCGCACCACGGCGTTGATGCCGCCCTGCACGGTGTTGATCGGCGTCAGCACACTGCCCTGGTTACCGGCGGTACCGGCGCCGGCCACCTGAACATGTGTGCGGTTGGCGCTGGTGTAGCCCTGATCCTGCACGGACCAGCCGCTGTTGGCGGCACTCAGATCCAGCAGCGCCTGCTGCCAGCCCAGGCCGGGGGCGGCAGCGATGGGTGGGCTGTTGCTCAGGATGTTGCCACTGCCGTCCAGATGGCCGTTGAGATGCAGGTTCACACCCCATTCATTGCCCACTGGGCCCTGGGTGTTGCCAGCGATGGTGATGCCGCTGCCATCGGTGTACTGCACCGAGACACCGCTCTTGGTGTTCTCGATGCGGTTGCCGCTGATGCTGCCCGTGCTGTTGCGGCCATGGACCAGGACGCCGGTGCGCAGGTCATGGAGGTCGTTGTTGCGGAGCGTGAAGCCGCTGATGCCATCGGCCACCGCGATGCCACGGCTGATGTTGGGACGGGTCCTTGCGTAGTAATCCGCATAAGCCTGGTTCACGGGTCCGGCGATCTCCAGGTTCTCCACGGTCACGTGGTGGGCGCGGATGCTGATGCCGTTGACTTCGGCAAGATCAGACACGAGCAAACGGGCGCCGGCCTCACCCTGCAGCGTGAGGTTGGCCTTGTCCAGCACGATGGGCTGCGTGTGCTCGCCGGCCATGAGCACCACCGTCGCGCCGTCGCCCGCGCTGCCGGTGCGCGCGACCTTGACGGCATCCGCAACCCTTGCGTCCGGGCTGACCTCGACGCGCCTGGCGTTGCCACTGAGCGCAGGTGCATCGAGTACGGCACGCAGCTGCACCGTACCGCCATCGACCACGACGGCACCGCTGGCCTGCAGCACGCCCTCGAGGTTGATGGTCCCGGTCAGCAGGCCGGCGGCATCACCCGTGCTCAAGAGCAGTTGCGCGCCTTCGAGCCGGGCCCCGGCCGCGTTGGACACGAGGGCCCCCGCGGCTCCAGCGGGCAGGGCAAACTCATAGAGCCCACCGTTGAGGCTGACCGTGGCACGGTCGCTGCCGGCCAGCGCGATGCGCCCACCCGTGGCGGTGATCTGGCCGTCGTTGCGCACCGATGGGGCCACCAGGGCCACCAGGCCGGCGTTCTGCACCGTGATCTGCCCCTGGTTGTGCACCGTCCCCATGGCCCCGCTGATGGCGACGAAACCGGGGTTGGCCTGGTCCATGAAACGGCTCGGATCCACCCTACCCGTCGTGGCGATCAAGGCGCCCACGTTGACGTTCGCCCCGCTGCCGAACAACACGCCGTTGGGGTTCATCAGCAGCACCATGCCGTTGGCCTGCAGGCTGCCGTGGATTTCCGTCAACCCCGCCCCGGCCGACACTCGGTTGAGCACGGCGGCGCTCGCACCGGGCTGCACGAACTCCACCGTGCGGCCCGCCGCGATGTTGAAGGACTGCCAATCAAGGATGGCTCGGTTGCCACTCTGGGTGAGCGTCAGCCGCTCGGCGGTCTGGGCGCTGCTCACGCTGCCCGCGGCCACGGTGCCGCCCATGGGCAGGCCGACCGGTGAGGGATTGATCTGCGCCCCCGACGGCGCGCCGAAGCACAGGGCCAGGGCCCATGGCAGCGCCTGGAGTATGCGCGGATCGCGTTGTGCGCGCAGGAATCTTGGTCGACTTTTCATGAGGCTACCCCTTGACGTCCAATGTCTAAAAGGAAACGAGCAGCGAGCCCAGGAGACGGGCCGATTTGCCCTCGCCCGACGGGCTGGCCGGCGTTCGGGTCATGGGCCAGGCCGCTTCGAGCTGGACGCTGGCCGAGCCGACCAGATGCAGACGGGTGCCCAGGCCTGCCGAGGCCAGGCTCTGGTGCCAGGGCGTGCCGGCAGACTGGGTGCCGAAGCGCCCCACCTCCCCCACGTCATAGAAACCGAAGAGCTGCCAGGCCCGCAGCCAGTCACCATCGGTCACGCCCTGGCGGCGCGGCTCCAGGCGCAGGGCCCAGCCGCGGTCGCCCACCAGCTCGGCCGCGTCGTAGGCCCGGCCGTAGCGCCGCCCACCCAGTGCGAACTGCTCGGACGAGAGCAGCGGCCGCTCCGACGTCCACTGCCCGGCCAGGCCCAGGCCCAGGGACCAGTTGCCTCCGAGCGGCTGCTGGCGCGTGTACTCCATCGTCACCTTGCTGAACTGCCCGTCGGCACCGACCCGGCTCTTGAGCGGATCGTCTTCCTGCGTGCCGCCCAGACCTTTGCTGTAGTCCAAGTCCAGCGTGTTCTGTCCGCCCAGTGCATCCAGCCCGCGCCAGCCGAGGCCGGCACGCAAGGCACGGATGTGGTCCTCGCTGACCCGCGCGCCCAGGATGTCGCTGCGGATGTCCGCATGGTCGTAGGCGATCCGCGCCGAAACACTCTGGTTGCGGGTGCGCAACCAGGGATAGACCAGGCCCAGGGTCCATGCGTCCGAATACCCGCGCACATCGAAGGCGCGCAAGCTGTCGCCCGGCCGCGTACGGGCCTGCGAGACCGTAGCGTTGAGCTGCAGGCCCTCGATATTGAGGGTCTGGGCGTAGGAAAGCTGGGCATAGCCCATCTCGCTGTTGCCCGTGCCGGCCCCGATGATGCGCCACTGGTCGTTGATGCCGAGCAGCTGGTTGACCGTCAGGCCCGCCGTGCTCTGACCGGGCCCGAGGTAGCGGCTGCCGTAGTTGTCATAGCTGTAGAAACCCTCGACGTCGCGTACGCTGGCGATCAGCGTCAGGTCGGCGGCCCCCACGGTCTGCGAAGGCGCCAGCACGCTGCGCAGACGCAGGCCCGGGAAATCGTTGGCAATCAGCAGATACCGTTCGAGCACCTCGGCCGAGAGCGGGCGCGCAGCCTGGATCTGCGCGCCGATCGCCTGCAGCTTCTCGCGCAGACGCGGATCGCCCTCGACCCGCACGCTGGCGATATGGCCCTCGATCACCCGCAGACTCAGCACGCCGCCGGTCAGGGACTGCGGTGGCACGATGACGACCGAGAGAAAGTAACCGTCGTTGCGATAGCGCGTCGTCAGCGCCTGGGCCAGGGCATAGATGTCCGCGCCGCTGATCTCGCGCCCGACGTAGGGGGCTGTCTGCGTCTGCAACTGCTCGGGGGTGTAGACCGTGCTGCCCTCGACCTGTACGGCCGACAGGGTGATGCGCAGGGCGCGCACGGACTCGGGCACCTGCGCCTGACCTGCGCCTCGGAGCTCGGGCAGGCGCACCGCCTCGGGAGGACTGAGGGGCGCCTCGATCCGCCCCCGCAGCCGCCCTGGATCCGCGCTGGCCGGTGGAACGACGGTCTGCGCGCGGGCAGCATGTCCCGCCACCAGCAAGACCAGCAGGACTCCAAGCGTGCGTTCCATCCTCCCCCCTCAGGTCAGATCGACAGGGACGACGTGCGTCCCTGGTGGCGGCGACGATCGGGCGTGTCTTCCTGCCCAATCTGTAACTTGATGTAACTCAGTGTAACGTCTTGTTACATAAATGCAAGGACAGCCCGTTATCGGAGGAAATTGACCCGGAGAACGACCAAGGGCACCCGCAGGTGCCCTTGGATGGCCAGTCAGCCGGCGTCAGATCACTGCTCGAGTGCTGCCGCCCGGTTGAGCGCCTTCTGCCCGGCATCCGTATTGCCCTGGGCGATCCGGGCCTGGCCGATCACGCGCCAGTTCAGCGCCTGCAAGGGCCGCTGCCCACCGGCAAAGCTGTTGGACTTCTGGGCCAGGGAGATCGCCTGGGCATATTGCCCCTGGGCCAGACGCAGCTGGGCCAGCTCGTGCCACAGGCGTGCATTGCGTGGCTCGATACGCAAGGCACGCTCCAGGGTCGCGCTGGCCGCATCGGGGCGCCCGGCATCGGCGTCCGACTGCGCGCGGTCCAGCAAGGCGATCACGGCCCGGTTACCCGAGGCCGGCGGGAGCGGCGCAGGCTCCGCGGCCGCGGGAAGCTCAGCGCCCGGCACGCCCTCACCGCCGGGCACAGGGCTGGCCTGGGCCGTCGGGTTCGGCGGGGTGACCATGATCTGGCCCCCTCCTTGAGCTGGCGATGTCTCCCCTGCCGGGGCCTGTGGCGCCGTGCCCACGCTGGCACAGCCTGCCAGCAGCAGGAGCGCTGCTGCGAGGGAATAGCTCAGGTATTGCTTCA
>DNQP01000133.1:0-2969 GCA_003500955.1 Curvibacter sp.
AGTCACCAAGACCGCGCCGCCACTGGAGGTCTATGGCCTGGGCCTGATCCATAAACACCTGCCCGAGTTCCAACGCTACACGGGCCTGACCCGCCGGCCCATCTTCGTCCCGGCCGTGGCCAATTACTACGCTGGCATGATCGACCAGATCGGCCTGCAGTTCGACCTCATGAAGGGGGTAACGCGCAGCCAGCAGCTCGAAGACGTGCTGCGCGCGCATTACGCCGGCAGCGCATGGGTCAGCGTGGTGCCGCCCGCTGCGGGTGGCCGGCTGGAGCCTACGGCGCTCAACGGCACCAACAAGATGGAACTCAGCGTCTACGGCAACGACAGCCTGGGCCAGGCCGTGCTGGTGGCCCGCTTCGACAACCTGGGCAAGGGCGCCAGCGGCGCAGCGGTGCAGAACCTGCAGCTGATGCTGGGCCTGTAGTCAGACGCTGTCGTCCTCCGGCCCGCTTCCCAGGGCCCGCCGTACAACCTCACCCGAGAAACCCCGCGCCAGCAGAAAGCGCATCTGTTTGGCCCGCTCTTGGGCGGTTTCTGGCGGGCCATCAAAACGGCGTCGCCGCAGCTCACGCGCTCGCGACAGCTCCGAGTCCTTGACGCCCGCCAGTGTCTGGTCAATCAGATCGCGCGCCAGCCCCTTGTCCTGCATCTCCTGGCGTAGCCGCATGGCGCCGTATTGCCCTGCCCGGCGGTGAACCAAGGATTCAGCAGCACGCTGCTCGTTCAGATAGCCCTTGGCCTGAAGTTCATCCAGAGCCTGGGCCAGCGTGCCCGGCTCTTCCTCGTAGCGTGCGAGCTTGCGTTCGAGTTCGAGCCGGGTGTGTTCACGCTGGCCCAGGAGCCTCAAGGCCCTACCCTTGAGGCTGGTCTGGAAGGCCGGCTTGGCGCCGGCTGGCTTCTGCAGGCCCGACACGGTGTGTCTTACTCTTCTGCGGCGACCTCTTCCATCTCGCCGCGTTGCGGGATGCCCAGCGACTCGCGCACCTTGTTCTCGATCTCCAGCGAGAGTTCGGGGTTCTCCCGCAGGAACTCGCGCGCGTTGTCGCGGCCCTGTCCGATCTTCTCGCCGTTGTAGGCATACCAGGCACCGGACTTCTCGACGATCTTGGCGTTCACGCCCATGTCGATGATCTCGCCCTCGCGGCTGATGCCTTCGCCAAAGAGGATGTCGAACTCGGCCGTCTTGAAGGGCGGCGCCACCTTGTTCTTGACGATCTTGACCTTGGTCTCGTTGCCAATGGCCTCCTCGCCCTTCTTGATGGTGCCGGTGCGGCGGATGTCGATGCGCACGGAGGCGTAGAACTTGAGCGCGTTACCCCCTGTGGTGGTCTCGGGGCTGCCGAACATCACGCCGATCTTCATGCGGATCTGGTTGATGAAGATGACCATGCAGTTGGTCTTCTTGATGGTGGCGGTGAGCTTGCGCAGGGCCTGGCTCATCAGGCGGGCCTGCAGGCCGGGCAGGCTGTCGCCCATCTCGCCCTCGATTTCGGCCTTGGGCGTCAGCGCGGCCACCGAATCCACCACGATCAGGTCCACGGCACCCGAGCGCACCAGGCTGTCGACGATCTCCAGCGCCTGCTCACCGGTGTCGGGCTGGGAGATCAGCAGGTCGGGCAGGTTCACGCCCAGCTTCTGCGCGTATTGCACGTCCAGCGCGTGCTCGGCGTCCACGAAGGCGCAGGTACCGCCGATCTTCTGCATCTCGGCAATGACCTGCAGCGTCAGGGTGGTTTTGCCCGAGGATTCCGGGCCATAGATCTCGACCACCCGGCCGCGCGGCAGGCCGCCTACCCCCAGGGCGATGTCTAGGCCCAACGAGCCGGTGGAGACGACCTGGATGTCCTCAATGGCCTCGCCCTCCCCCAGACGCATGATGGTGCCCTTGCCGAACTGCTTCTCGATCTGGGCCAGCGCGGCCTGCAAGGCCTTGGCTTTTTCACTGTTGGCGACGCTGATGGATTTGCCGGATACGTCCATGATGGCTCCTTGAGGGGTTGATACGTGATCCAGTGGTTTTAACCACAGGCTGGATGCTTGACCAGTAATTTATCCGTCTTGTATTTTCAAGTAAAGCCTTAAATTAGTCATTTTGGTTTACTATTTGCCATGATGGATGCTGCCGCTGTACCGCTCGACGATGGCTGGCGCCAGACCCACCTGGGCCGCCTCCTGGGTCACGCCATGCGCCGCTTCGACGAGCGCGTGTTGCAGCTCATGGCGCACGACCCCGAGGTACCCCTGGCCCTGTCCAATCTGGCCGCACGCGGACAGATCAGCGCCGCCCACATCCACATCACGCGCCATCTGGGCTTGCAGGGCTCGCGGCTGCAGGAGTTGGCGGCCTCGGCCGGCATGAGCAAGCAGGCCATGGGCAAGCTGGTGGACCAGTGCGTCGCCTGGGGCCTGGTCACGCGCGAGGCCGACGCACGGGACGGCCGGGCCAAGCTGGTGCGCTTCACACCGTCTGGCCTGGCCTGGCTGAGGGGCTTCCAGCGTGCCGTCACCCAGGCCGAGGCCGAGCTGCGGCAAGCCGTGGGCGCCGAGGTGGCCACAGTGATCGCACTGGGCCTGGAGGCCTATGCGAGCGCCTAGAATCAATGCACAACACGCCCAGCCCGCGAGACACAGCCGGCAGGCCAGGAGACTTGCATGCGGATACTGATCGCCGAGGATGACCAGGTGCTGGCCGACGGCCTGCTGCGCACCCTGCGCAGCTCCGGCGCCGCCGTGAACCATGTGGCCAGCGGTACCGAGGCCGATGCGGCCCTGATGACCAACAGCGAGTTCGACCTGCTGATCCTCGATCTGGGCCTGCCCAAGCTGCACGGCCTGGAAGTACTCAAGAAGCTGCGCGCGCGCGGCTCCAGCATGCCCGTGCTCATCCTGACCGCGGCCGACAGCGTGGAAGAGCGCGTCAAGGGCCTGGACTACGGTGCCGACGACTACATGGCCAAGCCCTT
>DNQP01000133.1:3269-3427 GCA_003500955.1 Curvibacter sp.
CCGACGACTACATGGCCAAGCCCTTTTCGCTGCAGGAACTCGAAGCCCGCGTGCGGGCCCTGGTACGCCGCGGCATGGGTGCCACCAGCAGCCACATCAAGCATGGGCCGCTGACCTACGACCAGGCCGGCCGCGTGGCCACCATCGACGGCAAGATG
>DNQP01000133.1:3733-4125 GCA_003500955.1 Curvibacter sp.
CGTGGCCACCATCGACGGCAAGATGGTCGAACTCTCGGCGCGCGAACTCGGCCTGCTGGAAGTGCTGCTGCAGCGCAGCGGGCGACTGGTCAGCAAGGACCAGCTGGTCGAGCGCCTGTGCGAGTGGGGCGAAGAGGTGAGCAACAACGCCATCGAGGTCTACATCCACCGGCTGCGCAAGAAGATCGAGAAAGGTCCGATCCGCATCGCCACCGTCCGCGGCCTGGGCTACTGCCTGGAAAAAATTGCCGGTTGAGCATGCGGCGTTGAGCGTTCAGCGCAAACCTCATTGCACCCACGCTCAACCCTCAACGCCCGACGCCCAACCCTCCCCATGAAACTTTTCCAGCGCGAGCAGCGCTCGCTCTTCGGCGAGATCCTGGACTGGATGC
>DNQP01000133.1:4428-4563 GCA_003500955.1 Curvibacter sp.
TTCGGCGAGATCCTGGACTGGATGCTCACGCCGCTGCTGCTGTTGTGGCCCATCAGCCTGGTGCTGACCTGGCTGGTCGCGCAGAGCATCGCCGGCAAGCCCTTCGACCGTACCCTCGAGTACAACGTCAACGCC
>DNQP01000032.1 GCA_003500955.1 Curvibacter sp.
CGACCCGGCCGTGCGCGCCGGCCAGCGGCGGCAGATCGAGGAACTCGGTCGCGTACATCGGCCTGCGGGGCGCCTCAGCGGCGGTTCTTGTTCATGCTCCAGTGCGCGCGGGCGTCGCTGGCCTGGGCGATCAGTTCCTCGAGCGCTTCGGCGTTGCCGTTGGAGATCATGAGCTCCAGCGCCTGCAGGTTGCGCTGGAAATGCTTGGACTGGGTCAGCAGTTCCTCGCGGTTGGAGATCAGGACGTCGCGCCACACCTGGGGGTCGCTGGCCGCGATGCGGGTGAAGTCGCGAAAGCCCGGGCCGGCGAGCGCAAGGAATTCCTTGCCCTGCCCCTGGCCGGCAATGGAGTTCATGAGCGCAAAGGCGATCAGATGCGGCAGGTGGCTGACTGCGGCGAAGGCGGCGTCATGTGACTCGGGCGTCATCTTGAGCACGCTGCAGCCCAGGGCCGACCAGACGTCGATGGCCTGCTGCACCTGGGTCGCATGGGTGCGGTCCAGCGGGGTCAGGATGATCTGCTTGCCCGCGTAGAGGTCGGGGTCGGCATGGTCCACGCCGGCGACTTCCTTGCCGGCGATGGGGTGGGCCGGTACGAAGGAGCCGATCTGCTCACGCAGGGCGCGGCGCGCGGCGTCCACCACATCGCGCTTGGTCGAGCCCACGTCCATCACCAGCATCTGCGGCGTGACCAGGTGTTTGATGGCCTTGAAGGTGGCTTCGGTGGCCGAGACCGGCACAGCGACCAGCACGATATCGGCGCCCGAGACGGCCAGCAGGGCCGAGGGGGCTTCGACGTCGATCACCCCCAGCTGGCGGGCCCGCTCGGTGGTGGAGGGGGACTTGCTGTAGCCCACCACGCGTTTGACCAGGCCGGCACGCTTGAGCGCGAGCGCAAAGGAGCCGCCCATGAGGCCGCAACCGATCAGACCGAGCTGTTCAAACATCATTCAGATACCGGATAGGTGCCTAGAACCTTGTAGAAGGCGCAGAGGGTCTGCAGCTCCTGCAAGGCGGCGGCGACATGGGGTTGGGAGATATGTCCCTGGATGTCGATGTAGAAATAGTATTCCCATTGGCCCGAGCGCGCTGGACGCGACTCGAAGCGGGTCATGGAGACACCGTGCTTTTTCAACGGAACCAGCAGATCGTGGACCGCGCCGGGGCGGTTGGGCACCGAGACGATGAGGCTGACGCAGTCCCGGCCCGAGGCTTCGGGTGCGGGCAGGGTCTGCGGCAGGCAGACCACGGCAAAGCGGGTGCGGTTGTAGGCATCGTCCTGGATGGCGTGGGCGACCACATGCAGGCCGAATTCGCTGCCGGCGCGTTCGCTGGCAATGCCGGCCCAGGCCGGGTTGGTCGAGGCCAGGCGCGCGCCTTCGGCGTTGCTGGCGGCGGCGTGGCGCTCGGCGTGCGGCAGATGGGTGTTGAGCCAGTGCTGGCACTGGGCCAGGGCCTGGGGATGGGCGTAGACGGCGGTGATGCCTTCGAGCGAGTCGCTCTGACGCAGCAGGTTGTGGCGCACCAGCAGGCTGGTCTCGCCGATCACGTGCAGCGGCGAGGTGAGGAAGAGGTCGAGCGAACGCGACACCATGCCCTCGGTCGAGTTCTCCATGGGCACCACGCCGTACTGGGCACTGCCCGCCGCCGTGGCGCGGAAGACCTCGTCAATGCTGCCGCAGGGCATGCGCTCGATGCTGGAGCCGAAGAACTGCAGGGCCGCCTGCTCGCTGAAGGTGCCGGCCGGGCCGAGGTAGGCGACGCGCTGCGGCGCTTCCAGGGCGCGGCAGGCGGACATGATCTCGCGCCAGATGCTGGCCACGCTTTCGCGCTTGAGCGGGCCGGGGTTGCCGGCTTGCAAGCCGGCGATGACCTGGGCTTCGCGTTCGGGGCGGAAGATGGTGGAGCCTTCGACCTTCTTGATCTCGCCCACTTCATGGGCCAGGCCGGCGCGTTGGTTCAGCAGGACCAGCAGCTGCTGGTCCAGGGCATCGATCAGGTTGCGCAGTTCGGGGAGGGTTTTGGCCATGCTCAGCTTTGCGTACGCTCGAATTCTCGCATGTAGGCCACCAGGGCCTGCACGCCTTCGAGGGGCATGGCGTTGTAGAGACTGGCGCGCATGCCGCCGACCGATTTGTGGCCCTTGAGCTGCAGCAGTCCGGCAGCCCGGGCGCCGGCCAGGAAGGCTTCGTTGCGCGACTCGTCGCGCAGGAAGAAGGGTACGTTCATGCGCGAGCGACAGTTCTTGGCCACCTTGTTCACATAGAACTGGGACTGGTCGATACAGGCGTAGAGCAAGTCCGCCTTGGCGATGTTGCGTGCCTCGATGGCCGGCACGCCGCCGAGCTTCTTGAGCCACTGGAAGATCAGCCCCGCCATGTAGATGGCATAGGTCGGCGGCGTGTTGAACATGGACTGGTTCTCGGCCACGATCTGGTAGTCGAAGGCGCTGGGGCAGGCGGGCAGGGCCCGGCCCAGCAGGTCCTCGCGCACGATCACCAGGGTCAGGCCGGCCGGGCCGATGTTCTTCTGCGCGCCGCCAAAGGCCAGGCCCACGCGCGACCAGTCGACGGGACGGGAGGCGACCTGGGAGGAGAAGTCGATCACCAGCGGTGCGTCCGAGCCCAGGGCCTTCAGATCAGGCAGCTCATGGAACTCGACGCCGTGGATGGTCTCGTTCGAGCAGAGGTGCACGTAGGCGGCGTCGGCGCTGAGCTTCCAGTTCCGGGGATCCGGCAGCTGTGTAAAACCGTGGGCCTCGTCGGTGGCGGCCACGTGCACCTGGCAGTACTTGCGCGCCTCCTTGAGGGACTTCTGGCTCCAGCTGCCCGTCAGCACGAAATCGACCGTGCCGCCACGCCCGAGGTTCAGCGGCACGATGGCGTTTTCCGCCAGGCCACCGCCCTGCATGAAGAGGATGTGGAAGTTCTTCGGGACCGCCAGCAGTTCACGCAGATCGGCCTGGGCCTGCTCGTAGATGCTGATGAACTCCTTGCCACGGTGGCTCATCTCCATCACGCCCATGCCGCTGCCGTGCCAGTCCAGCATCTCGCTGGCGGCCTGCTGCAGCACTTCGGGGGCAATGGCGGCCGGACCGGCCGAGAAGTTATAGGGCCGCTGCATCAGGAAGCGTCTTCTGCCGCATCACCCGGTTCATTCTCGCCCTCACTGCCATTGGCATCGTTCTCGACGATGCGCTGCAGGCCGCTGAGTTGGGCGCCGTCGTCGAGGGCGATCAGCGTCACGCCCTGGGTGGCGCGGCCGAGCTCGCGGATCTCGGAGACGCGGGTACGCACCAACACGCCCTTGTCGGTGATCAGCATGATCTCGTCGTCGGCATGCACCAGGGTGGCCGCCACGACCTTGCCGTTGCGTTCACTCTGCTGGATGGCGATCATGCCCTTGGTGCCGCGCCCGTGGCGGGTGTACTCGGTGATGGGCGTGCGCTTGCCGTAGCCGTTTTCGGTGGCGGTCAGCACGCTCTGCTGCTCGTCCTCGGCCACCAGCATGGCGATCACGCGCTGGCCGTCGTCCAGCATCATGCCGCGCACACCGCGGGCGTTGCGGCCCATGGGGCGCACATCTTCCTCGTCGAAGCGCACGGCCTTGCCGCCGTCGCTGAAGAGCATCACATCGTGCTTGCCGTCGGTCAGCGCCGCGCCGATCAGGTAGTCGCCCGGGTCCAGGTCCACAGCGATGATGCCCGCCTTGCGCGGGTTGGAGAATTCGTCCAGCGTGGTCTTCTTGACTGTCCCCATGCTCGTGGCCATGAAGACG
>DNQP01000110.1 GCA_003500955.1 Curvibacter sp.
CGACCTGCTGGAAGTAGGTGAACTGCGTCACCTCCATGCCGTTGAGCCAGACTTCCCAGCCCAGGCCCCAGGCGCCCAGCGTGGGGTTCTCCCAGTCGTCTTCGACGAAGCGGATGTCGTTCTTCTTGAGGTCGAAGCCCAGGGCTTCGAGCGAGCCCAGGTAGAGCTCCAGGATGTTGCTCGGTGCAGGCTTGAGCACGACCTGGTACTGGTAGTAGTGCTGCAGGCGGTTGGGGTTCTCGCCATAGCGGCCGTCCTTGGGGCGGCGGCTGGGCTGCACATAGGCGGCCTTCCAGGGCTCGGGGCCGAGGGCACGCAGAAAGGTGGCCGTGTGCGAGGTGCCGGCGCCGACCTCCATGTCATAGGGCTGCAAGAGCGCGCAGCCCTGGGCGTCCCAGTAGGCCTGCAGTTTCAGGATGATTTGTTGGAAGGTCAGCATCTTGGGCAGGCGCAGGCGGGCGGATCGCGCGCCGCTGCGCAGTGGGGGCGGTTTCCCGCGTGAACCCGCGATTTTACGGGGCTTCGGGCCTCTTTTGCCCCCGCAGCGCGGGGCTCAGCGGCGCTTGCGCCCGATGGCCCAGGCCAACCCAGCCAGGCTCAGCGCCCAGAGCGGCCACAGACCGGTGTGCGCCACCCAGCGGGCATAGGGCGTGAGGCCCTGCCGTCCCTCCACCTCGACCTGCAGCACCCCGCGGGTGTGGCGCGGCAGCTCGGCGACGACTTGGCCGCGGTGATCGATCAGGGCCGTGGCGCCGGTGTTGGTGGCGCGCACGAAGGGGCGCTCGAACTCCAGCGCCCGCATGCGCGAGATCTGCAGATGCTGGTCGATGGCCACGGTGTTGCCGAACCAGGCGATGTTGCTGAGGTTGACAAAGACGGTGGGTGCCTGCGCCGGGTCGGCAAAGCGCGCGCCCAGCTCCTCGCCAAAAAGATCCTCGTAGCAGATGTTGGCCGCCAGGCGCTGGCCCCGCCACTCGAAGGAGGGCTGGCCTACATCGCCGCGGCTGAAGTCACCCAAGGGGATGTTCATCATGGCCGTGAACCACTTGAAGCCCCAGGGTATGAACTCGCCGAACGGAACCAGGTGGTGCTTGTCGTAGCGCCAGGGCTCGCGCCCTGGTGCGAGACCCACGGCCGAGTTGCTGTAGCCCTCGGCCAGGCTGCCCAGGGGCAGGCCGATCAGGGCCGCCTGCTCGCCAGCGGCATAACGCTGGCGCAGCGCGGCCCAATAGCCTTCGGGCAGCTGGCGCGGCAGCAGGGGCAGGGCCGTCTCCGGCGCCACGACCAGGGGTGCGCGGTTCTCCAGCAGCTGCTCGCCGTACCAGCGCAGGGCCAGGGGCACACCGCTGCCCGGCTGGAACTTCTCGTCCTGCGGGATGTTGCCCTGGAGCAGGGCCACGGACAGCGTGCCGGTGGACGTCGTGGTCTGCGGCTGGCCCATCTGGTGGACCGAGGGCAGCACCAACACGACCAGGGCCGCGATGCGCTGCCAGTGGCCACAGACCCAGATCTGCGGCATCGTCATGGCCAGCCAGGCTGCGATGCCGGTGATGCCGTAGACGCCGACCCAGGGGGCGTAGCCGGCCAGCGGGCCCTCTATATGGGCGTAGCCGCTGCCGCCCCAGCCGAAGCCGGTGAACCAGACGCCACGCGCCAGCTCGGCCAGCAACCAGAGCGCGGCGAACAACAGGGCCCGCAGACTGCGCGCATCGGGCGCGTAGCGGCGGTACAGCGCGCAAGCCGCCGCATAGTAGAGCGCCAGTGCACCCGCCAGGGCGAAGACAGCGAACACGGCCAGCGGTGCCGGCAGTCCACCGTAGGTGTGCATGGAGATGTAGAGCCACCAGAAGGTGCCGGCCAGCCAGGCCGCGGCAAAGAGCCAGCCGGCGATGGCGGCCTGCTTCCAGTGCGCACTTCGCTCGATCCCCCAGGCCAGCAGGCCCAGGGCCAGCAACTGCAGGCCCCAGTGAGGCTGGCCCTCCCAGGGCGTGCCCATGGAACAGGCCTGGGCCAGGCCGGCAAGAAGGCTCAGGCCCCAGGCGCCGGCACGCGCCCGGCCTTCAGCCATTGAGGCCGGCCTTGCGCGGCGCCACAGGCGAGACCTTGAACCACTTCACGGCGCCACCCTTGGTGTGCAGCACCACGAACTTGAGACCGGCAATCACATGCTGCTCGCCACGCCGGGGCACATGGCCCATCTCGTGCGCAATCAGGCCGCCGATGGTGTCGAAGCTTTCCTCGGGGTCGCTGCCGGTGATGGTGACATCAAAGGCCTCGTTGACCCGATCCACCGGGGCGCGGCCACTGACGCGGTAGGTCTGGTCGGCAAGGCCGAAGATGTCGCCCTCGTCTTCGGAGATATCGAACTCGTCCTCGATCTCGCCTACGATCTGCTCCAGCACGTCCTCGATGGTGATCAGGCCGGCCACGCGGCCGAACTCGTCGATGACGATGGCCAGGTGGTTGCGGTTGCCGCGGAACTCGTGCAGCAGGTCGTTCAGGCCCTTGCTCTCGGGCACGAAGACGGCCGGGCGCAGCAGGGCGCGGATGTTGAGCTCGGGGGCCCGCTGCAGTTTGAGCAGGTCCTTGGCCATGAGGATGCCGATGATGTTTTCGCGCTCGCCGTCGTAGACCGGGAAACGGGAGTGCGCGGTGTCGATGACCAGATGGAGCAGATCGTCGTAGGGGGCGTTGATGTCGACCTGATCCATGCGCGGGGCCGGAACCATGACGTCACCGGCCGTCATGTCGGCCATGCGCAGCACGCCTTCGAGCATGTAGCGCGATTCGGCGCCGATGACCTGATTGTCTTCGGCCTCGGCCAGGGTCTGGATCAGTTCGGCCGTGGAGTCCGGTCCGGGATGGATGAACTCCGCCAGCTTTTTCAGGAAGGTACGCTTGTCCTCTTTTTCAGGACTTCGCGCAGGGTGAGGGTCAGGCACTGACGGTTGCACCGGGGGGGTGCTTTGTTGCGGACCCTATAGGATAGCGGATCGTGCTGTTTCCCTCATGACAGGGCGAAACAGGCGCTCAGGGCGCGGATTTGTGCCGGGCCTCGCGTACGCCACGGCGTACGTCCTGCAGACCGGCGAGAAAGTCCCAGAACTGCTTGGCCTGGACCTTGAGCCGGTAATCGGTCTGGGCCAGCTGCTCCTCTAGCATTTCCGTGACCTGGCTCTCAAAGGTAGCCGGCGGAAGACGCAAGTAGGCCCTCGCTTCCGAACCATCGTGTTCCACCGTCGCTCCGGCCTTGCGTGCGATATTGAGCATGGCCTTGTTCTCGCTGAGCGCATGGATGAACATCAGGTAGACGCCTTCGTTGCGCGCATGGCGCATGGCGCGGGCAAAGAGTTTGCTGCCGTAGCCATGGCCGCGCACCGAGGGCAGGACCGAGACGCCGAACTCGGCGCAGGCGTCGTAGCTACGATCGACCGAGTGGGCCAGGTGGGCCATGGCCACCAACTCTAGGCGCCGGTTGTAGATACCAAAGATGGCGTCGTTCTCGAAGTCCAGGCTGTCGGCGTAGGTCTGGATCTGGGCATCATTGGCCATGTAGCCGAAGCGCAGGTAGCGGTCGTGCTCGTCCAGCGCCTGCAGGTGACGCGCGATGCGTCCGCGATGCCGGGCGCCAAGCCTGCGGATCACGGCCACCCAGGGCGCCCGCGCCGTCGCACTCTGTTCGGCGGGCAACACGCGCAGCAACTCCGCACTCCCGCTGTTTTCCTCGCCCTCGTGATTGGCATCCATGGCGCGAATGTAAGGTGATTTCAGCCATTCTCCAAGCGTGGCAGCCGGCC
>DNQP01000072.1 GCA_003500955.1 Curvibacter sp.
CCGGCAACTACGGCATGTGCGGCCGCGCCTTCGGCCCACGTTTTCTCTGGATGTGGCCCAACGCGCGCATCAGCGTCATGGGCGGCGAGCAGGCCGCCAGCGTGCTGGCCACGGTCAAGCGCGACGGCATCGAGGGCAAGGGCGGGGCCTGGAGTGCACAGGAGGAAGAGGCCTTCAAGGCTCCGATCCGGCAGCAGTACGAGGAGCAGGGCCATCCCTACTATGCCTCGGCCCGTCTGTGGGATGACGGCATCATTGACCCGGCCGACACGCGCCGTGTGCTGGCCCTGGGGTTGAGTGCGGCGCTCAATGCGCCCGTTCCCGAGACGAAGTTCGGTGTTTTCAGGATGTGAACACTCAGCCTTGCAGAATGCGGGCCCCTGAGTACAAAACCGGAACCGAATTGAACGACAGCAGATCCCCCTCCGACTGGGTCGCGCGCAGCCTGCGTAGCGTCTGGCACCCCTGCACGCAGATGCAGCACCACGAGACCGTGCCGCTGATCCCGGTCAGCCATGGCCGCGGGCCCTGGCTGGTCGACACGCAGGGCCGTGAGTACCTGGACGGCATCAGCTCCTGGTGGGTCAACCTCTTCGGCCACGCCAACCCGCGCATCAATGCGGCGCTGAAGGACCAGCTCGACAGGCTGGAGCACGCCATGCTGGCCGGCTTCACGCACGCACCCGTGGTCGAGTTGTCCGAGCGCCTGTCGGCGCTGACCGGTGGCGTGCTCGGCCATTGTTTCTATGCTTCTGACGGCGCCTCGGCCGTGGAGATTGCGCTCAAGATGAGCTTCCACTACTGGCGCAACAGCGGCCAGGGCCAGAAGCAGGAATTCGTCTGCCTCGCGGGCAGTTACCACGGCGAGACCATCGGTGCGCTGGCGGTGACCGATGTGGCCCTGTTCCGAGATGCCTACGGCCCGCTGATCCAGCGCGCCCATGTCGTGGCCTCGCCCGATGCCCGGCTCGCGCGTGAGGGCGAGAGCGCGGCCGACGTGGCGCGCCGCGCCGCGGCCGCCCTGGAGACCCTGTTGCAGGAACGCGCGGGCCAGATCGCCGCCGTCATCGTCGAACCCCTGGTGCAGTGCGCCACCGGCATGGCCATGCACGACCCGGAATACCTGCGCCTCGTGCGCGCCTTGTGCGACCAATATGAAGTCCACCTGCTCGCGGACGAGATTGCCGTGGGCTGCGGGCGCACGGGCAGCTTCTTTGCCTGCGAGCAGGCGGGCATCTGGCCCGACTTCCTGTGCCTGTCCAAGGGCATCAGCGGCGGTTACCTGCCGCTCTCACTGGTGATGACGCGTGACGCCATCTACCAGGCCTTCTACGACCCGGACGTCACGCGCGGCTTCCTGCATTCGCATTCTTACACCGGCAACCCGCTGGCCTGTCGCGCGGCCCTGGCCACGCTGGACATCTTTGCGCAGGACGATGTGCTGAACACCAACCGTGCGCGCGCCCACCAGCTGACGCAGGCCCTGCTGCCGCTGGCCACCGATGCGCGGGTGCGCCACTTCCGCCACCAGGGCATGATCTGGGCCTTCGACGCCGTGGTGGACGAGCCCGAGCGCGCCGCCACTTTCTCGCGCCGTTTCTTCACTGCCGCCCTGCAGCGCGGCCTGCTGCTGCGTCCCATAGCCCGCACGGTCTACCTGATGCCGCCTTATGTGCTGGACGACGCGGAGATCGCCCTGATCGCCGATCGCACCCGCGCCACCTTCGAGGAGGTGATGGCGTGAGCTTCGCGTTGATGGATGCCCTGCAGGAGCGCATCGACGCGCTCGACGCCCAAGGCCTGCGCCGCCGCCGCCGTACGGCCGAGACGCCCTGTGCGCCGCACACCATCGTCGACGGCCAGCGTGTGCTGAGCTTCAACAGCAACGATTACCTGGGCCTGGCCGCGGATCCACGCATCGCTGCGGCCCTGCAGGAAGGCGTGCGCCTCTATGGCACGGGCAGCGGCGCCTCGCATCTGGTCAGCGGGCACTCGAAAGCCCACGAGGAGCTCGAGGAACGTCTGGCCGATTTCCTGGCGCCGCATCTGGTGCAGGCCAAGGCGCTCTACCTGAGCACGGGCTACATGGCCAACCTGGCCGTGCTCACGGCCCTGGCCGCCGCCACGCCGGGCGAGGCCGAGATCTTCTCCGACGCGCTCAACCACGCCTCCATCATCGATGGCACGCGTCTGGCGCGTGCCCAGGTCACGGTCTACGCGCACAACGATGTGATGGCGCTGGAGCAGGCGCTGGCGGCAAGCGCGGCGAAGAACAAGATCGTCGTCACCGACAGCGTCTTCAGCATGGACGGGGATATCGCGCCGCTGCCGCAGATCCTGGCGCTGTGCGAACAGCATGGTGCCTGGCTGGTGGTGGACGACGCGCATGGCTTCGGCGTTCTGGGTGAACACGGGCGCGGCGCGCTGGAGCATTTCCAGCTCAAGTCGCCGCAGCTCGTCTACATGGGCACGCTGGGCAAGGCCGCGGGTGTGAGCGGCGCCTTCGTGGCCGCGCACGCCACCGTGATCGACTGGCTGGTGCAGCGCGCGCGCCCCTACATCTACACCACCGCCGCGGCACCCGCGCTGGCCCATGCCTTGCTCACCAGCGTGGCCCTGATAGCTAGCCGCGAAGGCCAGCAGCGCCGCGCCCAGCTCGAACTGCTGCAGCATCAGTTGTCTGCCATGCCCTTGCGCGCGGGCTGGAAACACCTGGCCTCTGCCACGCCCATCCAGCCGCTGGTCATCGGCAGCAATGCCGAGGTGCTGGCCGCGGCCCAGGCCCTGCTGGACCAGGGCCTCTGGGTCTCGGCCATCCGCGCGCCCACGGTGCCCGCGGGCACGGCGCGCCTGCGCATCACCCTCTCGGTCAGCCATACCCATGAGGACGTCGGGCGTTTGCTCGACGCCCTGCACATCCTTGCGAAAGAATCCTGAATGCCTGCTTTTTCCTGTTTTGTCACCGGCACCGACACCGAGATCGGCAAGACCCTGATCAGTGGTGCCATCCTCCATGCCCTGGGGCAGGCCGGCGTGCGTGCGGCCGGCATGAAGCCCGTGGCTGCAGGGGCGGAGGAGCGCGAGGGCGTGCTGCGCAATGAGGACGTGGACTTCCTCTACGAAGCCGCGCCGCTCAAGCTGCCACGCGAGCTGACCACACCTTATCTCTTCCGCACACCCGCCGCACCGCACATCGCCGCGGCGCTCGAGTGCCAGCCCATAGCACCGCGCCGCATCGTGGCTGCCTACGAGCAGGTGCGTGCCCAGGCCGAGGCCGTGGTGGTCGAAGGCGTGGGCGGCTGGCGCGTGCCACTGACCAACAGCTACGACACCTCGGACCTGGCGCGCCAGCTCGGCCTGCCCGTCATCCTGGTCGTGGGCCTGCGCCTGGGCTGCATCAACCACGCCCTGCTCACGGCGGAGGCGATTGCTGCGCGGGGTCTCAGGCTCGCGGGCTGGGTGGCCAACACGGCCGATCCGGCCATGGGCCACGCGGACGGCAATGTCGAGGCCATCGCGGCCCGCCTCAACGCCCCCCTGCTCGGCCGTGTGCCACGACTCGCTCAACCCTCCGCCGCAGCCGCGGCCGCCTGCCTGGACCTCGGAAAGGTGAAGACCGATGTTTAAGAAGATCCTGATTGCGAACAGAGGTGACCAGCGGCGCAGCCGCGCAGCAGCGCAGCTAAATCGCGTGGTGCGCGCAGCGCACGCAGGCGGTTTCACCGCGATGGAGGCACGGCATGTTTAAGAAGATACTGATCGCCAATCGCGGTGAGATCGCCTGCCGGGTAGCGGCTACGGCCAAACGCTTGGGCATCCGCGCGGTGGCCGTCTATTCCGACGCCGATGCGAACGCCAAGCACGTGGCCGTCTGTGACGAAGTCGTGCACATCGGCGGCAGCGCCCCGGCCGACAGTTACCTGCGCTGGGAACGCATCATCGATGCCGCCAAGGCCACGGGCGCGCAGGCCATCCACCCGGGCTATGGTTTTCTCAGCGAAAACGAAGCCTTCGCCGAGGCCTGCGCCCAGGCGGGCCTGGTCTTCATCGGTCCGCCGGCTTCGGCCATCCAGGCCATGGGCCTGAAGGCCGAGTCCAAGCGCCTGATGGAAAAAGCGGGCGTGCCCCTGGTGCCGGGCTACCACGGCGCGGACCAGGACCCGGCACTGCTGCAGCGCGAGGCCGATCGCATCGGCTATCCCGTGCTCATCAAGGCCAGCGCGGGCGGCGGCGGCAAGGGCATGCGGGTGGTCGAGCAGTCCGCGGACTTTGCGGCGGCACTGGCCTCCTGCCAGCGTGAGGCCGTCAACAGCTTCGGCGACGCGGCCGTGCTGATCGAGAAATACGTCACGCGTCCGCGCCACATCGAGATCCAGGTCTTCGGCGACACGCAAGGCAACTGCGTCTACCTGTTCGAGCGCGACTGCTCCGTGCAGCGCCG
>DNQP01000245.1:0-1324 GCA_003500955.1 Curvibacter sp.
CCGCGCCGTTGGGGCCGATCAGCGCGTGGATGCCGCCCGCGCGCACCGCGAGGTCCACGCCATCGGTGGCCACCAGTCCGCCGTAGCGCTTGACCAGACCTTGCACCTCCAAGAGCTCGCTCATGTGCGCTCCTTGCGCCGCCACAGGCTCATGAGCCCGTTGGGTGCGGCCAGCACCACGGCCAGCAGGGCGGCGCCGAGCGCGAACTGCCAGTAGATGGTGTAGTGGCTCAGCACCTCTTCGAGCAGCAGAAAGACGACGGCGCCGATCACGCCGCCCCAGAGGTGGCCCACGCCGCCCAGAATGACCATGACCATGAGCAGGCCCGACTGGCTCCACTGCATCATGGACGGGCTGACGAAGTTGCTGAGGCTGGCCAGCAGCGCACCGGCCAGGCCGGCCAGCGCTCCGGCGATGACGAAGGCCACGAGGCGGTGACCGTAGACCGCGAACCCCACGGCCTCCATGCGCTGCTCGTTCTCGCGCATGGCCTGCAGGGCGTGGCCGAAGCGTGCGTTGAGCAGGCGCCAGATGCCCAGCAGGGCCAGGGTGCACAGGGCCAGGGTGGTCCAGTAGAACGTGCGCTGGTTCGCCAGATCCAGGCCGAAGCCCAGCGTGGCGCGTGCTGTGAGGTTCAGGCCATCGTCGCCGCCCCAGGCCTTGCCCGAGACGGCCAGGTAATAAAGCATCTGCGCGAAGGCCAGGGTGATCATGATGAAGTAGACCCCGCGGGTGCGCAGGCTGATGGCGCCGATGAGGGCCGCGAACAGCGCGGCCACGCCCATGGCCAGCGGCCAGACGATCCAGGCCGAGGTGACGCCGGCCTGCAGCAGCAGCCCGGCCGCATAGGCCCCCACGCCCACGAAGGCCGCATGACCGAAGCTGACCATGCCGCCGAAACCGAGGATGAGGTTGAGGCTGGTGGCGGCCAAGGCGAAGATCAGGATGCGCGCGGCCAGACCCAGATAGAAGTCCCCCCCGATCAGCGGCGTGATCCAGGGCAGCGCCAGCAGCAGCACGAAGAGCGGCAGCGCCCAGCGCCAGCCCAGCGCATGGTCGAGCAGGCCGCGCGGCGGCGTCACGGGAACGGACGGATCAGCCATGGGCGGGAAACAGGCCACGCGGCCGGAAGAAGAGCACCGCGGCCATCAGCACGTAGATCAGGATGGAGGCCAGGGCCGGCCCCGCGTTGTCCGCCGCCGACGGGCCGAGCACGGCCCCCAGGGCCAGGGGAATCAGCGTGCGGCCTGCCGTGTCGACCACGCCGACGATGAGCGCACCCAGCAGCGCGCCACGCACCGAACCGATGCCGCCGATCACGAT
>DNQP01000245.1:1627-2651 GCA_003500955.1 Curvibacter sp.
CCGAACCGATGCCGCCGATCACGATGACGACGAAGGCCAAGATGAGGATGCTCTCGCCCATGCCCACCTGCACCGAGAGCAACGGGCCCAGCATGCCACCGGCCACGGCGCACAGCGCGGCCCCGAGGCCGAAGAGCGCCGTGAACAACGCGCGCACGGGCACACCCATGGCCAGGGCCATCTCGCGGTTGGAGGCGCCCGCGCGCAACTGCATGCCGATGCGGGTGCGCGTGATCAGCAGCCACAGGCCGAGCGCAACCACCAGGCCGACGCCGATGATGAGCAGGCGGTAGGCCGGGTAGTAGAAACCGGGCAGGAGCTCGACCGGACCGGCCAGCCCCTCCGGTGCGCTGAGCATCACGGGCTGCGACCCCCAGATCCAGCGCACCGCCTCGTTGCACATGAGCAGGAGGGCGAAGGTGCCCAGCACCTGGGAGAGATGGTCTCGCGTGTAGAGCCGGCGCAGCACCGTGAGTTCGAGCAGCACGCCGAAGACGGCCGCACCCGCGATGCCCGCGCCCAAGCCCATCCAGAAGGAGCCGCTGGCCGCCGTGGCGGCCGCCACCAGGTAGGCGCCCACCATGTAGAGCGAACCGTGGGCCAGGTTGATCATGTCCATGATGCCGAAGACCAGCGTGAGGCCGGCCGCCAGCAGAAAGAGCATGAGCCCGAACTGCAGGCCGTTCAAGGCCTGCTCCAGGACGAGAATGCCGGTCATCGGGTCAAGGTCACCTCAGCTGCGCGCTCAGAGCGCCGGCATCTTGCACTGGGCGGCGTAGGCATCGGCGTGGTTCTTGAAGATGGTGCCGATGGTGCGGTTGGTCACGCGACCCTTGCTGTCCTGTGTGATGACGCGCAGGTGATAGTCCTGGATCGGGAACTGGTTGCTGTTGAACTTGAAGCTGCCGCGCACCGACTCGAATTTGGCCGCCTTGAGGGCCTGGTGCACCGCGGCCTTGTCCTCGAGCTTGCCTTTGGTGTCGCGCACGGCGGCGGCAATCAGCTGCGCCGCGTCATAGCCCTG
>DNQP01000245.1:2982-4317 GCA_003500955.1 Curvibacter sp.
TAGAGCGTGGGCAGGCGGCCGTATTCCTTCTCGAAGGCGGCAACGAACTTCTTGTTGGCCGCGTTGTCCAGGTCGTGCGCCCACTGCGAGCTGTTGAACATGCCCAGCATGGGGTTGCCCACAGCCTTGATCACGTCCTCGTCACCCGAGAAGCCGGGGCCGAAGAGCGTCATGTCCTTGGACAGGCCGGCGCCGACGAACTGCTTGATGAAGTTGATGCCCAGGCCGCCGGGCAGGAAGATGTAGACCGCGTCGGGCTTGGCCGCGCGCAGCTTGGACAGCTCGGCACCGTAATCCAGCAGGTTCAGCGGGGTGTAGCTCTCGGAGACGATCTCGCCGCCTTTGTAGTAGCGCTTGAAGCCGGCCAGCGCGTCCTTGCCCGCCGGGTAGTTGGGGGCGATCAGCGCCACGCGCTTGAAGCCCTTGTCAGCCACGGTCTTGCCCACGGCCTCGTGCTGGTTGTCGTTCTGATAGGAAGCACTGAAGAAATAGGGATTGCACTGCTCACCCGCGAGCTGCGAGGGGCCGGCGTTGGCACTGATGTAGAAAGTCTTGGCCGCGAAGGTGGGCGCGCCCACGGCCAGCATGACATTGGAAAACACGATGCCGGTCATGAAGTCCACCTGATCGCGCTTGACCAGGCGGTCGGCCGTCTGGCGCCCGACATCGGGGCTGGCCTGGTCGTCCGCCACGATGACCTCGGCCGGCAGGCCCCCGAGCTTGCCGCCGTTGAGCTTGACCGCGAGCTGGAAGCCGTCACGGATGTCGATGCCCAGGCCGGCGCCCGGGCCGGACAGGGTAGACAGCAGGCCGATCTTGACGTTGTCGGCGGCCAGGGCCGGGGTGGCGAGCACAAAGGCAGCAGCGGCCGCGCAGACGGTGCGGCTCAGCAGGGCAAAGGGCGTGGCAGCTTTCATGGTTTTTTCCTGGATGAAGGTTGGGATACGCAGAGGCTGCCAGAATGATAGCGTTCATCTCACCCCTTCCCGACCATGCAAACCCGACGCCGCCGACTCTCCCTCGCCCTGTTGGGCCTGCCGCTGGCAGGCTGCGCCTACCGCCCCCTGCCCGATCTGCCGACCGAGGCCTCAGCAGCCCCGGCGTCCATGCCGGCCTGGCGCCCGCTGGCCACGGGTCAACGCTGGACCTATCGCAAGTACAACGGCTACAACGCCGAGCTGCTGGCGACCGAGGAGCACGAGGTCACGGCCATCGACCCGCTTGTGCGCATCCGGCAGCGCAACACCGCTACCTCGGCCGTTCAGGAGGAAGTGCAGCTGGCCGGAGGACGGTTGCTCAAGCGCGATCCGGCCTGGGACTTCGTGCAGAACTACG
>DNQP01000245.1:4622-4893 GCA_003500955.1 Curvibacter sp.
CCTGGGACTTCGTGCAGAACTACGAACCCGCCCTGCCGCTGTGGCCGGCCGAGCTGGCGCCCGGGGCCACCAGTGTGTTCTGGGGCAAATACAACATCGACGGCTTCAGCTACCTCAACTGGATCAACCAGCACACCAGGGTGCGGGGGTGGGAGTACGTGCAGGTTGCGCAAGGTCGGATGCTGGCGCTGCGCATCGAACACTTCATCCGGCTTCAGCACCATGATTTCTCGCGGACCGAGACCACGCGGCGCGACACGCTCTGGCTGGC
>DNQP01000304.1:0-206 GCA_003500955.1 Curvibacter sp.
AGCGCGACTGCTCCGTGCAGCGCCGTCACCAGAAGGTGCTGGAAGAGGCCCCGGCGCCGGGCATGACGCCAGCGCTCAGACAACAGATGGGCGAGGCCGCTGTGGCTGCGGCACGTGCTGTCAACTACGCGGGTGCGGGCACGGTGGAATTCATCGTCGAGCAGCGTGACGGTCACATGTCTTTCTTCTTCATGGAGATGAACACG
>DNQP01000304.1:533-795 GCA_003500955.1 Curvibacter sp.
CGCGCCTGCAGGTCGAACACCCGGTGACCGAGGCCATCACGGGCCTGGACCTGGTGGAATGGCAGTTGCGCGTGGCGTCCGGTGAACCGCTGCCCCTGAAGCAGGAGCAGCTGCAGATCCGCGGCCACGCCATCGAGGCGCGCATCTGCGCCGAGAACCCGGACAAGCAGTTCCTGCCCGCCACGGGCACGCTGCAGGTTTGCCGTTGGCCAGAGCACGTCGAGTTCCAGGCGCCCTCCCCCATGGTGGGGGAGGGTTGGGG
>DNQP01000304.1:1110-15531 GCA_003500955.1 Curvibacter sp.
GAGGGTTGGGGTGGGGGAGAGCGTCCGTACGGCCCTGGGGGCAATCGTGGCTGCCTGCCCCGGATTGATTCCGGGGTCAGGCAGGCAGACACGATTTCCCCCTATTACGACTCCATGGTCGCCAAGCTCATCGTGCACGGCGACACGCGCGAGCAGGCCCTGGCGCGGCTGGACGCCGCCCTGGCGGCCACGCGCATCGTGGGCCTGCAGACCAATGTGCAGTTCCTGCGCCATGTGCTGGCCAGCCGCTCCTTTGCTGAAGGCCATCTGGACACGGCGCTGATCACGCGTGAGGCGGCCGTGCTCTTCGAGCAGGAGAAGGTGGGCCTGCCGCTGGCCGCCGCCGCCGTGGTGGCCGACGCCCTGCTGGCCGAGCAGGCGGCGCTGCCGACCGCAGGCTGGGTCGATCCCTGGGCACGGCGCGATGGCTGGCGTAGCCACGGGCTGACGCAGCGTTACTTTGATCTGGCGTTCCGTGGCGAGCGTCACACCGCCGTGCTGACCTATCTGCACGACGGCGCGCTGCGCCTGCAGATCGAGGAGGCGAGTGCGCCCCTGTCCTTCAGCCGGGGTGCCGAGGGCATCGTGCTGCAGTACGCGGGCCAGCGCCTGACGGTACAGGTCGAACACAGCGGCGAAGTGGCGCATGTGTACACCCCGCAGGGCGCGACCCAGATCACCGTACTCGATGCCCTGGCCCATGCGGGTGAGGCTGCCGCCGAGGGCGGGCGCCTGACCGCGCCCATGCCGGGCAAGGTGGTGTCCTTCGCGGTGAAGGCGGGCGACGCCGTGACCAAGGGCCAGGTGCTGGCCGTGATGGAGGCCATGAAGATGGAGCACACCATCGCCGCGCCCGCTGACGGCGTGGTGGCCGAGCTGCTTTACGCCTCGGGTGACCAGGTGGCCGAGGGGGCGGAGCTCCTGAAGCTGTCGGCCGCGTGACGGATCGCCCGGCGATCTGCGACTAAGCTCGCGCCCATGAAGATCTATTTCTGCGGCACCGATTTCAAACCCGAACCCTGGCTCGCGGCCCTGCGCGCGGCGCTACCGCAGGCCAGCATTGAGGCCTGGGTGCCTGGCGCGCCGCCCGGCGACTATGCCGTGGTCTGGGCGCCGCCAAAGCAGTTCCTCGATGAGCAGCCGCAGCTCAAGGCGCTCTTCAACCTCGGGGCGGGCGTGGATGCGCTGACGCAGCTGCGCTTCTCGCCGCGTACCCGGCTCGTGCGCCTGGACGATGCGGGCATGTCGGTGCAGATGGCCGAGTATGTGCTGCATGCGCTGATCCGGCACTTCCGCGAATTCGATGGCTATGACGCCGATGTGGCCCAGGGCAAATGGTCCTTCCGCAAGCCGCGCCTGCGCGAGGACTTTCCCGTGGGCATCATGGGCCTGGGCGTGCTGGGGCAACGCGTGGCGCGCGCGGTGCAACAGTTTGAGTTTACGGTGCTGGGCTGGAGCCGCAGCGCCAGGGAGGTGCCGGGCGTGCGTTGCTACGCGGGCCTGGAACAGTTCGACGAATTCCTGGCCGAGACCCGTGTGCTGGTCTGCCTGCTGCCCCTGACCGAGGAAACGCGCGGCATCATGAACCGCCGCGCGCTCTCCCTGCTGCGGCCCGGGGCTTATGTCATCAATGTGGCGCGCGGCGGCCATCTGGTGGAAGAAGACCTGATCCCCCTGCTCGACAGCGGCCAGCTGGCCGGTGCTGCCCTGGATGTGTTCCAGCAGGAGCCGCTGCCGGCCGGTCACCCGTTCTGGCGTCATCCGAAGATCACGATCACCCCCCACACGGCCGCGCGCACCCTGCGTGATGAAAGCGTGGCCCAGATCGCGAGCAAGATCGCCCGACTGGAGCGTGGCGAAACGATTGCGGGTATCGTGGACCCCGCCAAAGGCTACTGACATGAATTTTCCGAACCGCGTCCAGATCATCGACGTCGGCCCGCGCGACGGCCTGCAAAACGAGAAGCAGCCGGTCCCCGCGGCCGTGAAGATCGAACTTGTGCACCGTCTGCAGCAGGCAGGCCTGACGGAGATCGAGGTCACAAGCTTCGTCTCGCCCAAGTGGGTGCCACAGATGGGTGACAACGCCGAGGTCATGGCCGGCATCACGCGCCAGCCTGGCGTGCATTACTCGGTGCTGGTGCCCAACCTCAAGGGCTGGGAGGCGGCCGTGGCCTCGAAGCCCGACGAGATTGTGGTCTTCGGCGCGGCCAGCGAGGCCTTCAGCCAGAAGAACATCAATTGCTCCATCGCCGAGAGCATCGAACGCTTTGCCCCCGTGGTCGAGGCCGCGCTCGCGGCCGGCATCCGCGTGCGTGGCGCCATGAGCTGCACCGTGGGCTGTCCCTACGAGGGTGAGGTCGCGCCCGAGCGTGTGGGCATGCTGGCCGGCTTGATGAAGGGCATCGGTGTGCAGCGCGTGGACGTGGCCGACACCATCGGCGTCGGCACGCCGATCAAGGTGCAACGCGCCATCGAGGCCACGCTGGCCCATTTCGATATCGACCAGGTGTCGGGGCACTTCCACGACACCTATGGTCAGGCCTTGTCCAACACCTACGCCGCGCTGGAACTGGGCATCTGGAACTTCCAGTCCTCGGTGGCCGGCCTGGGTGGCTGTCCCTATGCCAAGGGGGCCACGGGCAATGTGGCGACCGAAGACCTGGTCTATCTGCTGCAGGGCCTGGGCATCCCCACCGGCATCGATCTGGACCGCTTGGTCGACGCGGGTGCCTACATCAGCGCCGCGCTGGGTCGCAAGCCGAATTCGCGCGTGGCCACCGCCATCCTGAACAAACGTAATTGAGTCTCATGGAATGGCTGGCCAAACAGGCGGTGCGTGTCCAGCGCAAGGAACGCGAACTGCCCTCACCCTGCATCGCGGTCTGTCGCATGGCCTTCGCCACCGGCCTGTGCGAGGGGTGCCTGCGCACGATGGAGGAGATCCGTGCCTGGTCCACGCTGGATGACGAGGGCAAGCGCGCCGTCTGGGCGCTGATCGAGCAACGTGCCTTGCAGGCCGAGGCCGCCGAAGGAGACGCACCATGAAACAGATCATCTGCTATCTGGACTTCATCTCGCCCTACAGCCACCTGGCCTTCGAGAAGCTGCCCGAGGCGCTCATGGGTCTGAGCTACTCGGTGGTCTACCGCCCCGTGCTGCTGGGCGCCATGCTGCGCCATCATGGCCTGCTGGGCCCGGCCGAGGTGCCGGCGAAACGGACCTGGACCTACCGGCATGTGCAGTGGCTTGGTCATGCGCACGGGGTCGCACTGCAGATGCCGGCCGTTCATCCCTTCAATCCCCTGCCCCTGCTGCGGCTGGCCATCGCCTGCGCCGACGCCGGCGATCCGAACCGCTATGTCTGCGAGACGCTGTTGCGCCACGTCTGGCAGGGTGGGCTCGATGCGGTGGACCCACAGCGCCTGCAGGCCTTGCGCGAGCAGCTGGCGCCGCCGCGTGCGCCCGATGACGAGGCGGTGAAGAACCGCTTGCGCGCCAACACCGACGAGGCCATCGCGGCGGGCGCCTTCGGTGTGCCGTCTTTCGCCGTGGACGGACGCCTGTTCTGGGGCTACGACAGCCTGGCCATGCTGCGCTCTTACCTGGAGGGCGATGCCTGGTTCGATGGGCCGGGCTGGCGCCCGCAGGTGGGCGACGCAGCGTGAGTGTGCGCCTGATGCGCCGTACCGATGACGCCCATGCACGCGCTGCGGGTCTGAAGCAGGTCAGTTAGAGGTCAGGCCTGCGTCAGTCCCTGTTGGCTGACGGTCAGAGCAGGGTCAGTGCAGTCTCGAAGAATGAAGTCTGATCCCCGTGTCGGGGATTTGCTTATTCAGGAGACACAGCATGGTTCACGCCGCGGCCGACAGGCCCATGACCCCGGAGGAGAAGAAAGTCATCTTCGCCTCATCACTCGGCACCGTTTTCGAGTGGTACGACTTCTATCTCTACGGCTCGCTGGCAGCCATCATCGCCAAGCAGTTCTTCAGCGGGCTCGACGCGGGCTCGGCCTTCATCTTCGCGCTGCTGGCCTTTGCCGCCGGTTTCATCGTGCGCCCCTTCGGCGCCATCGTGTTCGGCCGCCTGGGCGACATGATCGGTCGCAAGTACACCTTCCTGGTCACGATCCTGATCATGGGCCTGTCCACCTTCATCGTGGGCATCCTGCCGACCTACGCCAGCATCGGCGTGGCCGCGCCCATCATCCTGATCGGGCTGCGCCTGCTGCAGGGCCTGGCCCTGGGTGGTGAGTACGGCGGCGCGGCCACCTATGTGGCCGAGCACGCGCCCCATGGCAAACGCGGTCTCTACACGGCCTGGATCCAGACCACGGCCACGCTGGGCCTGTTCCTCTCGCTCATGGTCATCCTGGGCACCCGCACGGTCCTCGGCGAGGCGGCGTTCGCCGACTGGGGCTGGCGCATTCCCTTCCTGGTTTCCATCCTCTTGCTGGCCATCTCGGTGTGGATCCGCCTGTCCATGAACGAGTCGCCGGCCTTCGCCAAGATGAAGGCCGAGGGCAAGACCTCCAAGGCACCGCTGACCGAATCCTTCGGCCAGTGGAAGAACCTCAAGATCGTGATCCTGGCGCTGGTGGGCCTGACGGCGGGTCAGGCGGTGGTCTGGTACTCGGGTCAGTTCTACGCGCTGTTCTTCCTGACGCAGGCGCTCAAGGTCGACGGCGCGGCGGCCAACATCTATGTCGCCGTCTCCTTGCTGATCGGCACGCCCTTCTTCATCGTCTTCGGCGCCCTGTCCGACCGGATCGGCCGCAAGCCCATCATCATGGCGGGCTGTCTGCTAGCCGTGCTGACCTACTTCCCGGTCTTTGAAGCGCTGACCAAGGCAGCCAATCCGGACCTGTATGCCGCGCAACAGAAGAGCAAGGTCGTGGTCTATGCCGACCCGAGCGAGTGTTCCTTCCAGTTCAACCCGACCGGCACGGTGAAGTTCACCAGCTCCTGCGACATCGCCAAGCAGGTGCTGGCTGCCAACTCGGTGAGCTACACCAACGTGAAGGAGTCGGGTCCGGCCCGTATCCAGATCGGTGAGCAGATCATCCCGTCCTACACCAGTCACGGCATCTCTGCCGACGAGGTCAAGGCCAAGGACGCTGAATTCAAGCAGGCCGTGGCTGCTGCACTGAAGGTGAATGGCTACCCGGCCAAGGCCGACATGGCCAAGGTCGACAAGTTCATGGTCATTGCCATCCTGACCTACCTGGTGATCCTGGTCACCATGGTCTACGGCCCGATCGCGGCCATGCTGGTGGAGCTGTTCCCGACACGCATCCGCTACACCTCCATGTCGCTGCCGTATCACATCGGCAACGGCTGGTTCGGTGGTCTGCTGCCCACCACCGCCTTCGCCATCGTGGCGCAGACCGGCAATATGTACAACGGCCTCTGGTACCCGATCATCATTGCCGGCATGACGGTTGTCATCGGCACCCTGTTCATCAAGGAGACCAAGGACGTGGACATCTACGCCAACGACTGATCCGGCATCTCTGCTGCACCCCTGTCCCCGCTGGCCGGGGCAGGGCAGGCCCTCGCGTGAGGGCCTTTCTTCTTTATTGCATCCCCAAGGAACACATCATGTGGAAAATCATCATCGGCTTCATCTTGTTTGCGGCCCTGGCCCTGTTTGTCATCATCCAGGGAGGTGACCAGCTGGACATGGGGGGCGAGAAGCATGGCGCCGACGCCGTGCATGCGCCGGCGCCGCCGGCCTCGGCAGCGGGCGCGCCCGCTGGCGCCGTGCGCTGAGTCCGCGCCGGTGCCCGGCGATCAGCGACGGAAGCGCCCGTCGGCCGTGATGATGGACAGGTCGGCGAAGTCCAGGCCGCTGTGGTCCTGCGGGCTGAAGTTGACCTCCAGCCCGCCGATGTCGAACTTGCTCAGGCTTTCCAGCGCGGCCTGGATGCGCTCGCGGGTGGGCTTGGGGCCGGCGCGGCGCAGGCCCTCGACCAGCACCTTGGCCGCGGCAAAGCCTTCGAGCATGGCCGGGGTGACCTCGTTCACACCCTTGGCGCGCGCCAGGTCCTGGGCCTCCTTGACCAGGCCATAGGACACCGACTGCGGGAAAACCTGGGTCACGATCACGCCGCGCGCGTGTTCGCCCAGCTGCTTGATGAAGCCGCCCGAGGCATTGTTGGACAGCGTGACCACCTGGGCCACCGAGCCTGCCGTGCGCATGGCCTTGACGCCCGCCACCACGGTGGCGCCCGAGGCAATGAAGATGATGGCCTGGGGCTGTTCCTGCATGACCCGGGCCGTCAGACGTTCGATGTCGGGTTTGGCGCGGTCGAGTTTCTCCAGGAACAGAGGTTTGAGCTGCGCCTTTTCCAGGCCGCGCAGGGCGCCCTGCACCGAGTCGGCGCCAAAGCTGTCGTCCGTCTGCAGGATACCGATACGCGTGATGCCGATGGTGGCCAGATGCTGGATGGACTTCTCGGCTTCGCGCTGGTAGGTGGCGCGCACGTTGAACAGATACTTCTTGACTGGCTGGTGCAGCACCATGGCCCCCGTGGAGGGGCCGATCAAGGGCACGCCGTGCTTTTCCAGCAGGGGCATGATGGCTTCGGTATGCGGAGTGCCCCGGTTGAGAAACAGGGCCGCCACGTTCTGGTCGATCAGTTTCTGGGCGTTTTCCGCCGCCAGCTTGGGGTCGAACTTGTCGTCCATCGAGATGAGCTCGATCTTCTGGCCGTTGATGCCGCCCTTGGCGTTGACCGCATCGATGTAGAGCTTGGCGCCGTCGGTGGTTTCATTCACCCCCGCGGCCACGATGCCGGTGAAGCCAGCGGTCTGGCCGATGAGGATCTGGGCGGGGCTGGCCAGGCTGAACAAAGCAAGCAGGGCAAGGCCGAGTGCTCTGGCGTGTCTCATCATCTCTCCTCGAACAGGTCTTGTCCGAGAAGTGTATGCCCGAACCCCCCGGGTCGGGTAGTCCGGGGGCCGTACGGGGCCGTGGGTGTCAGCCTGCGGCGGGCTTGCAGCTCAGCGCCGGAAGCGTCCGTCGGCCGTGATGATGGACAGGTCGGCGAAATCCAGGCCGGAGTGGTCCTTGGCGCTGAAGTTCACCTCCAGCCCGCCGATGTCGAACTTGCTGAAGCTTTCCAGTGCGGCGTGGACCCGGGCGCGCGTGGGCTTGTCGCCGGCGCGGCGCAGGCCCTCGACCAGCACCTTGGCGGCGGCAAAGCCCTCCAGCATGGCCGGCGTCACTTCCGGCACGCCCTTGGCGCGCGCCAGGTCGCCGGCTTCCTTGACCAGGGGATAGTTCAAGGACTGCGGGAACACCTGGCTGACGATCACGCCACGTGCATGCTCGCCCAGGCTCTTGATGAAGCCGCCGGAGGCGTTGTTGGACTGGGTCACGATCTGGGCCGTGCTGCCGGCGGCGCGGATGGCCTTCACCGCATCGGCCGCCGCCACGCCCGAGGCGATCAGCACGATGGCCTGGGGGTTGGCGCGGGCCAGCGCCGGCGCGATGGTGGTGAAGTCCGGCTTGGTGCGGTCGTACTTGGCCACCATCACCGGCTTGAGCTTGGCCTGGTCCAGACCGCGCTGCGCACCCACCAGGATGTCGTTGCCGAAGCTGTCGTCGACGTGCAGCACCGCGATGCGATCGATACCAATCGTGACCAAGTGCTGGATGGCCTTTTCGGCCTCACGCTGGTAGGTGGCCCGGACGTTGAAGACGTACTTCTTGACCGGCTGATGCAGCACCATGGCGCCGGTGGAGGGGCCGATCAGGGCCACGCCATGCTGGTCCAGCAGGGGAATGATGGCTTCGGTATGCGGGGTGCCCCGGTTCAGGAACAACGCCACCACATTGCGCTGCTCGATCAGGGTGCGGGCGTTCTCGGCCGCCAGCTTGGGATCGAACTTGTCGTCGAGCTGGATCAGCTCGATCTTCTGGCCGTTGACACCGCCCTTGGCATTGACCGCGTCGATGTACAGCAGGGCGCCGTCCGTGATTTCCTTCACGCCCACCGCGGCAGTGCCGGTGAAACCCGCGGTCTGGCCGACCAGGATCTGTGCCTGTGCCTGGATACCCAGCAGCAGCCCCGCCAGGACTGCGGCGATACGTAGTGTCTTCATGTTCAGCTGCTTTTGCGGACCAACGATGAGTCACCATTCTATGCCCGTCGCCCTACGCGCAGATTACGACCCTACGCCCACCTGTCCTGGGGCTTGCTCCTAGAATGTTTGGGCCTTTAGCAGCGAGATCCACCATGACCCAGGGAAGCATCCGCATCCGCGGCGCGCGTCAGCACAACCTCAAGAACCTCGATCTGGATATCCGCACAGGGGAGCTCACGGTGGTCACCGGGCCCAGTGGCTCGGGCAAGTCCAGTCTGGTGTTCGACACCCTGTACGCCGAAGGCCAGCGTCGTTACGTGGAGACCTTCAGCGCCTATGCGCGCCAGTTCCTGGACCGCATGGACAAGCCCGCCGTGGACCGCGTGGAAGGCGTGCCCCCGGCCATTGCCATCGACCAGACCAATCCGGTGCGTTCCTCGCGCTCCACGGTCGGCACGATGACCGAGCTCAACGACCACCTCAAGCTGCTCTACGCGCGCGCGGCCCAGCTGTTTGACAAACAGACGGCGCAGCCGGTGCGGCATGACTCGCCGGATTCGATCTACGCCGAGCTGCAGCAACGCGCCGCCGATGCCGGCGACCCGCGTCTGGTGCTGACCTTCCCGGTCGAGCTGCCTGGCAATACCAGCCGCGAGGAGATCGAGCAATGGCTCTCGGCCAGCGGCTTCACGCGCGTGCAGGCTGAGCGCGAGGTGGCCACGCCGGCCGGCCCGCGCAAGATCCTCGACGTGGTGGCAGATCGCTTCCGTCTCGCGGGCACCGAGCGCGCGCGCGTGGTCGAGGCCATCGAGGTCGCGCTCAAGCGCGGCAGCGGGCGTTTGAATGTCTACCGTATGCAGAGCGACGGTGAGGCCGGTCCCGCCGCCGGGCCGTCCCAAGGCGGTACAGCCCCCTCAGGGGGCAGCGAACCACGCGCAGCGGGGAGCGTGGGGGAGCCGAATATCTGGCGTTTCTCCACGGGGCTGCACTGCCCGGACAGCGACCTGCGCTACGCCGATCCCATCCCCTCCATGTTCTCCTTCAACTCGGCCGTGGGCGCCTGCGAGGTCTGCCGCGGCTTCGGCCGCGTGATCGGGGTGGACTACGGCCTGGTGATCCCGAACGACAAGCTCACGCTGCGCGCCGGCGCGATCAAGACCATCCAGACCCCGGCCTGGGCCGAATGTCAGGACGACCTCATGCGCCATGCCGAGGCGGCGGGCATCCCGCGCGACACGGCCTGGGGCAAGCTCACGCAGGAACAGAAGGACTGGGTCATCTATGGCTCGCCCAACTGGAAGGGGAAGTGGAACCAGCAGTGGTATGGCATCAAGCGCTTCTTCGAGTACCTGGAGAGCAAGGCCTACAAGATGCACATCCGCGTGCTGCTGTCCAAGTACCGCAGCTACACGCCCTGCGAAACCTGCAACGGTGCGCGCCTGAAAACCGAGAGTTTGTTGTGGCGCATCGGCAGCAAGGAGGACGCCGATGCGGTGCTGGCCCCCGGCAAGCGCTTCCTGCCCGCGGGCACGCAGTGGACCCGCGCCCAGCTCGAAGCCCTGCCCGGACTGTGCCTGCACGACCTCATGCTGATGCCGCTGGACAAGCTGCGTGATTTCTTCGACCGCATCCGCGCGCGTGAGCTCAGTCTGCCCACCCACGGCGAGGGCGAGACCCAGGCGCTCAAGCTGCTCTTCGAAGAGATCGGCACGCGCCTGAAATACCTCTGCGATGTGGGCATTGGCTACCTCACGCTGGACCGCCAGAGCCGCACGCTCTCGGGCGGCGAGGTGCAGCGCATCAACCTGACGACCGCGCTGGGCACCTCGCTGGTCAACACGCTCTTCGTGCTGGACGAGCCCAGCATCGGCCTGCATCCGCGGGACATGCACCGCATCATCGAGGCCATGCAGCGCCTGCGCGACGCCGGCAACACGCTGGTGGTGGTCGAACACGATCCGGCCGTGATGTTCGCGGCCGACCGCATGATCGACATGGGCCCGGGACCGGGCGAGCGCGGCGGCCAGATCGTTTTCGACGGCAGCACGGAAGACCTGAAAAAGGCCGACACGCTGACGGGTGCCTACCTGGGCGCGCGCAAGCAGATCGGCATGGGCTTCAAGCGCATGGTGGCCGAGAACACGCCGCGCCTCATTCTCGAAGGTGCGCGCGAGCACAACCTCAAGAACGTCTCGGTCGACATTCCCCTGGGGCGTCTGGTCTGCGTGACCGGCGTCTCGGGCTCAGGCAAGTCCACGCTGATCCAGGACGTGCTGGCCCCCGCGCTGATGCGCCACTTCGGTCAGGCCACGGAAACCCCAGGTGCGCATGACCGCCTGCTGGGCGCCGAGCAGCTGGCCGACGTGGTCTTTGTCGACCAGTCGCCCATCGGCAAGACCGCGCGCTCCAACCCCGTGAGCTACGTGGGGGCCTGGGACGCGATCCGCGAGATCTATGCCAACGCACCGCTGTCGCGCCAGCGCGGCTACACCGCGGCCAAGTTCAGTGCCAACAGCGGCGACGGCCGCTGCCCCAGCTGCGGCGGCTCGGGCTTCGAGCACGTGGAGATGCAGTTCCTCAGCGACGTCTACCTGCGCTGCCCGGACTGCGATGGCAAGCGTTTCCGGCCCGAGATCCTGGAGATCACGGTCGAGCGTGGCGGCAAACTGCTCAACGTGGCCGACGTGCTGGAGCTGACCGTCAGCGAAGCCGCGAGCCTGTTTGCGAGTGACCGCGACGTGATCCGCGCGCTGCAGCCCATCGTGGATGTCGGTTTGGAGTATGTGCGCCTGGGCCAGCCCGTGCCCACGCTCAGCGGCGGCGAGGCCCAGCGCCTCAAGCTGGCGGGCTTTCTGGCCGAGGCCGCGAAGAGCGCGAGCGCCAGCAAGCAGAGCTTGGCGAAGAAGGGCACGCTCTTTCTCTTCGACGAACCCACCACGGGCCTGCACTTCGACGATATCGCCAAGCTCATGCGTGCCCTGCGCAAGCTGCTCGACGCCGGGCATTCCCTGCTGGTGATCGAGCACAACCTGGACGTGATGCGCGCCAGCGACTGGCTCATCGACCTCGGCCCCGAGGGCGGCGAGGCCGGCGGCCAGGTGGTGGCCGTGGGCACACCCGAGGAGCTGCGCGAGCATCCGGCCAGCCACACGGGCCGTGCCCTGCGCGAATACGCCTTGGCCATGGGCGAAGCCCACACGGTGCAAGAGGGCGCGGCGCGGTATCTGGGCTCGGCCTTCACGCCGGGCCACAAGCCGGCGCTGAAACGTACTGAGCTCAGCAACGACATCCAGATCGTCAACGCCAAGGAACACAACCTCAAGGCGTTGAGCGTCAACATCCCGCGCGGCAAGTTCAATGTGATCACGGGCGTCAGCGGCTCGGGCAAGTCCACGCTGGCTTTCGACATCCTGTTCAACGAGGGGCAGCGTCGCTACCTCGAATCGCTCAACGCCTACGCGCGCAGCATCGTGCAGCCCGCGGGCCGGCCCGAGGTGGATGCGGTCTACGGCATCCCACCCACGGTGGCCATCGAGCAGCGCCTTTCGCGCGGCGGTCGCAAGTCCACGGTGGGCACGACCACCGAGGTCTGGCATTTCCTGCGCCTGCTCTACGTCAAGCTCGGTGTGCAGCACTGCATCCACGATGGCGCGGCCGTCGCGCCGCAGACCACCGAGAGCATCCTGGCCCAGCTGATGAAGCAGTTCAAGGAGCAGGAGATCGGTCTGCTCGCGCCGCTGGTGCTGAACCGCAAGGGCGTCTACACCGAACTGGCCGAATGGGCGCGCCCACGCGGCTACACCCATCTGCGCGTGGACGGCAACTTCCTGCCCACGCAGGGCTTCCCGCGCATCGACCGCTTCAAGGAGCACACCATCGAGCTGCCCGTGGCCAGCCTGGTGGTGGATCCCGGCAACGAAGCCGCGCTGCGCCTGGCGCTGAGCACGGCACTCGAACACGGCAAGGGCGTGCTGCATGTGCTCAGCGATCTGGACGGACTGCAGGAGGCGATGAAGAGCGGCGAGTCCACGGCCCGCATCGGCAGCCTGCAGGTGTATTCCACCCAGCGCGCCTGCCCGGTCTGCGCCACATCCTACGCCGAGTTGGACCCGCGCCTCTTCTCCTACAACAGCAAGCATGGCTGGTGCCCGGACTGTGTGGGCACGGGCGTCAAGCTCAGCAAGGAGCAGCGCAAGGCGCTCGACGATTCCGTGCGCGACGACAAGGAGAAGGGTCGCGAGCAGACCTTTGCCGAGCCCGAGGTCGAGGACGTGGCCGATGTGGCCTGCCCGAGCTGCGAGGGCACGCGGCTCAACGCCACCGCCCGCGCCGTGAAGTTCAATGGCGTGGGCATTCCCGAGATCGCACGCCTGAGCGTGAGCGATGTGCGCGCCTGGGTCGAGACCCTGCAGGTCATCGGCCGCCTGAGCCAGCGCGAGAACGACATCGCGCGCGACCTGATTCCCGAGATCAAGAGCCGCCTCGAATTTCTGGAGCAGGTGGGCCTGGGTTACCTCACGCTGGACCGCGGCGCGCCCACGCTCTCCGGCGGCGAGGCGCAGCGCATCCGCCTGGCCGCGCAGCTGGGCAGCAATCTGCAGGGCGTGTGCTATGTGCTGGACGAGCCCACCATCGGCCTGCATGCGCGCGACAACCAGATCCTGCTCGATGCGCTCCATACCCTGAGCGAGCGCGGCAACACCCTGGTCGTGGTCGAGCACGACGAGGACACCATCCGCCGCGCCGACCACCTGATCGACATCGGGCCCAGCGCGGGCAAGCGCGGCGGCCGCCTCGTGGCCCAGGGCTCGGTCAGCGACCTGACGCAGACCGATGAGTCACAGACCGGTCGTTACCTGCTGCACGCCATGAAGCACCCGCTGCAGCCGCGCCGCGATGTCCAGTCCAAGGACCTGCCATGGTTGACCGTGGAGGGCGCGAGCCTGCACAACCTGCAGAACGTCACGGCCAAGCTGCCGCTCAAGCGTCTGGTCGCCGTGACCGGTGTCAGCGGCTCGGGCAAGTCCACGCTGGCGCGCGATGTGCTGCTGGCCAATGTGGCAGCGGTCGTCGCCAAGCGCGCGACCAACGCCGGACGCGACGCCTTGGCGCGCGGTGTGGATTGGAGCGGCTGCGAGGGCGTGAGCGGCTACGAAGCCGTGGACCGCGTGCTTGAAGTGGACCAGACGCCCATCGGCAAGACGCCGCGGTCCTGCCCGGCCACCTACATCGGTTTCTGGGACACCATCCGCAAGCTGTTTGCCGAGACCCTGGAGGCCAAGGCGCGCGGCTACGCAGCCGGGCGTTTCAGCTTCAATACCGGCGAGGGCCGCTGCCCCAGCTGCGAGGGCCAGGGCGTGCGCACCATCGAGATGAGTTTCCTCCCCGACGTCAAGGTGCTGTGCGAGTCCTGCAAGGGCGCGCGTTTCAACCCCGAGACCCTGGCCGTCACCTGGCGCGGCAAAAGCATCGGTGACGTGCTGCAGATGGAGGTGGACGAGGCCGTGGAGTTCTTTGCTTCCATGCCCAGCATCGCGCACCCGCTGCAGCTGCTCAAGGACGTGGGTCTGGGCTACCTCACGCTGGGCCAGCCTTCGCCGACCTTGAGTGGCGGCGAGGCGCAGCGTATCAAGCTGGTGACCGAACTCAGCAAGGTGAGGGATGAGATCGGGCGACGTGGGCAGAAGGCACCGCACACGCTGTATGTGCTGGACGAACCCACCGTGGGCCTGCACATGGCCGACGTCGACAAGCTGATCCGTGTGCTGCACCGCCTGGTGGACGGCGGCCACAGTGTGGTGGTGATTGAACACGATCTGGACGTGATCGCCGAAGCCGACTGGATCGTGGACCTGGGCCCCGAAGGCGGCAAGGACGGCGGGCGTATCGTGGCTTCGGCGCCGCCCGAAGAGGTGGTGCGTCTGGGCACGCACACGGGGCGGGCGCTGGGGCCGGTGCTCGCGCGGGGCTGAAGCGTCCGCGTTCCGCAGGCTGCCCGTCTAACGGGCAGGCCGTGCCAGCCCAATGCTGGCGCGGTCTACGGGACTTGTTCAGGCACTTTTCCACAGTGTTAGCCACGGCGGCGCTGGATAAGTGCGGCGGTCGCCGGGTACCATGCACCATGCGGGATCCCATATCCGGGCGATGCGCGGGGGATACCTTCCTGCTAGTCTCTGCAATCTTGATACAAGTCAAAAAGCATGAAGACACCCAAGCTCCTCCCGCTCTTCCTCCTTGCCCTGGTGGGAGGCCTGCAGCCCGCGCTGGCGCAGCACGCAGGCCATCAGCTCGCGGCGGTAACGTCTGCCGCGCCCGCGCCTGCGCCTGCGCC
>DNQP01000304.1:15864-24055 GCA_003500955.1 Curvibacter sp.
GCCTGCGCCTGCGCCTGCGCCGGCGATCGCCGCATCCCAGGTACCCGAGATCGTCCCCCACCCCTGGGTCACCTTGCCGCCCACGCGTTCGCCCGAGTCCTATTTCACCAACCTCAAGGATGAGGAGGTCCGCGAGTCGCCCGTGCTGCTGCGTTTCGGTCTGTCCTTGCGCGGCCTGGTGCCTGCGGGCAAGACGGCGGGGCGCGCCGGGCACCACCATCTGCTGGTCAACCAGCCGCTGCCGTTGGATTTCACCAAGCCGCTGCCCTTCACCGAGCAATACATCCACTTCGGCAAGGGCCAGATGGAGACCGTGCTCAACCTGCCGCCGGGCAAGTACGAGCTGCGCATGCTGCTGGCCGATGAGGGGCACATCCCCTTCTTCGTCTACAGCAAGCCGCTGACGTTGACCATCAGCAAGCAGAACAAGGACGTGAACCCGGCCAGCCTCGCCGGGCCGGCGCGCGTCGAGATCCTGAGCCCGCCGCCCGGTGAAACCCTGCGTCCGCCCTTCCGCGTGCAGTTCCACGCCAGTGGTTACAACATCTCGCACGTGGGTGCCAAGGTGCCGGACACCGGGCACTTCCGCCTGGTGCTGGAACGCGCCGGTCGCAAGCCCGAGGTGCTGAACTTCCTGGCCGGTCAGACCGAGGTCTGGCTCAATCCGCCGGCCGATGACTACGCGTTGCGCCTGGAGCTGGTCAACGGCGTCACCGGCGCCGTCATGGCCCAGGCCGAGCCGCAGGCGCTCAAGGTTGTCGCGCGCTGAGGCGCGTGTTCAGGGGCGCAGCAAGGCCTGCGCCAGCTCGGCAAAACCCCTGCCGCGCTCACCCTGGGTGATGTAGCGCGGCTTGTGCTGGAGTTGCGATTCGAAGCGCCGGATATTGGCCACGCCCACGCTGTGGACGAAGTGCTGGAACATGGGCTGGTCGTTGCCCGAGTCACCGACGAAGACCCAGCGGTCCAGCTCCTGCGTCAGGTCGCGCCCGTAGAGCTCGCGCACGATCCAGCGCGCGCCCCGCCATTTGTTGAAGTCCTCAAAGCAGCCGTGGATGTGGATGCTGCTGACCGTGGTGTACATGCCGGCACCTTGCAGGATGGCCAGGATCTGCTGCACGGCCACGGGCGGCAGCTGCGTGTGTTCGTTGTAGTCGAAGGCCAGGTCGGTCTCGCGCCCGCCCGCGTCGCGGGCCCGCAGCGCGCCCGGCACTTCGGCCAACACTTGGGCGGCCACCTGCTCCATGCGCGCCTGCAGTGCGCTGCGCGTCGCAGCGTCCTGCTGGTACAGCTTGGACAGAGGCCGGCGAGTGTTGCTTGCAGTTCCGTGCGTGGGCACGAGCGCCAGCGCGCCGTTCTCGGCCACCATGGCGTCGGCAGGCCAGGGCGCCGAGCCACTGCCATCCATCAGCGGCACACACCAACCGATGTGCCGGCCGGTGATGGGCAAGACCGCCAGGCCCGCCGCCTTCAGATCGGCCAGGGCCTGCAGGGCCTCGGGCGTGATGGCGCCCTCGGTCGTCAGCGTGTCGTCGATGTCGGTGAACACGCCGGTGATGCGGCGGCGCTGTTCGGCAGGCCAGTGGGTCAGGGGAAGCATGGGCGATGAAGCAAAATCGCAGCAACTTTAACTGAGACGCCTGCATCACCTGTATGAAAGAAAACGAACTGCCCGTACAGGGCACACAGCACTGGGTGCTGCAGGACGCGCTGCGCCTCTTCGTCTGGGAGAAATACCAGGGCAGCCCCCAAGGCAAGCCCGTGCTGGTGCTGGCCCACGGCTCGGCCACGGCCGGGCGCGAAAGCTTCGACCTCAAGGTGCCGGGCCGACCCGAGTACAGCCTGATGGACTTCCTGGCGAAACAGGGCTTCGACGTCTTCGCGCCCGACATGCGCGGCTTCGGCAGCTCCACCAAACCCGAGGGGCACATCACGACCGAGCAGGCGGCGTCTGACCTGCATGCCGTGGTGGACTTCATCTGCCAACTGCGCGGCGTGCCGCAGGTGCAGCTGCTGGCCTGGTCCTGGGGCACACAGTACGGCGGCCAGTTCGTGATGGCACACCCCGATAAGGTGGCGCGCTACGCCGCCTATGCGCAGATGCACGCCGAGAGCCCGGATCTCAAGGCTCGGCGTGAGCGTCTGGCGACCTTCCAGCGCGCGCCCTACATCCGCATCACGGAACAAGGCTGGAAGCTGCGCTTCAACTCCCTCACCCCAGCGGAGGTCAACGACCCGCTGGTCATGGACGCCTTCGCCAAGGCCGCGGCCCTGGTCGAACTCAAGTCACCCACGGGCCCGCAGGTGGACCTGCTGACGCGCCAGCCGCTGATTGATGCCACCAAGATCACGGTGCCGACGATGCTGATCCATGGCCAGTACGACGACGTGGCCGACCTCGAGGGCCTGCTGCCCTTCTTCACCGCGCTGCCCCACCCGGACAAGCAGTACACCGTAGTGCCCGAAGGCGGGCACATGCTGCACCTGCAGAAGGGGTACGCGCGCTTTCAGCGTGCGGTGGCGGACTGGTTCGTCATACGTTGAGTGCGGAGAGAATCTGTTCGGCCTGAGCCTGTCGAAGGCCGGGTGGGTTTCGACCCCTTCGACAGAGCTCAGGACCGGCGGCTCAACGCGAACGGGGCGCAGGGTGTCTCTGGACAAAATATGAGCGCAGCGATAAAGTAAGGAATCCTTACTTTGCGCCATCTGCCATGCTCGCCAAGATCACTGCCAAGAACCAGCTCACCCTGCCCAAAAGCGCCACGCAGGCCGTGGGCGCCACCGAGTACCTGGACGTGCAGGTGCGTGACGGCCAGATCATCCTGACGCCGGTGCGCATCCAGCGCGGTGACGCCGTGCGTGCCAAGCTGTCTGAGCTGGGGCTGGGTGAGGCCGACGTGGCCGATGCCGTGCGCTGGGCCCGCGCGTCGGCCGTCGCGCCGATCGCGGCCGAGCCGGTCAAGGTCTACGCTGCAGCGAAGAAAAAACCCGCCGCCCGCAAAACGGCCAGGAAATGAGCGCACCCCTGCGCGTGGTGCTCGACACCAACGTGGTGCTCTCCGCGCTGGTCTTCGGCGGTGGCCTGCCGGGCGCGGTGCGCGTGGCCTGGCAAAGCGGCGCGCTGCGCCCGCTGGCCAGTGCGGCCACGGTGCAGGAGCTGGTGCGCGTGCTGGCCTATCCCAAGTTCCGCCTGAGCACGGCCGAGCAGGAGGAGCTGGTGGCCGACTATCTGCCTTATGTGCAGACAGTGCGCATCCCGAACCCGCCGCCTGTGGTCCCGGCCTGCCGTGACCCGCTGGACGAGCCATTCATACAGCTGGCGTTGGCGGGCAAGGCGCGGGTGCTGGTCAACGGGGACAGGGATCTGCTGGCTGTGGTGGATGCCTTTGCCAAGGCCGGCGGATGTCCGATCGTGAGTCTGGAGGCGTTTTGCCGGCAGCAGTGCTTGAACGTGTAGCAGGCAGAAGTATGGATCGATTGCTCTGTAGCCTTGGTCTTCTACCGACGATTCCATGAATTAGGCACGTCCTCTATCCCACTGCTATTGCTGGAGATGCCTAGGCATTGACTTAGCCCCCCAATGACTAAGACAGCCGCTAAAAAGACGAGAACCGATTTGATCATCCGAAACAAGTTGCCTAGAGTTCGCCTAAAAGTGTTAGCCAAGGCTATGTACAGAAGGCCCGCGACTGCTATGAGACCGGCAACCCACGTCAACATCAAACGACCACTGCCATCCTCTGTGCGTTCCATTTCTCGAGCAGCGTAAAGCAAGAGGAATATGCTGGCTATGGTCAGTAAGAGCGGCCAAGCGGACGAAGGGCTTTCTCCTGCTGTTGATAAATCTGCTTGTTGATCGACAGTTGGCGTCGAGGCGACCTGCTCATGGGGCGAGTTTGCGGGGGGTGTCGGTGGAGGCTCATTTGGGTACGGAGGAAGTTCGCAGAGTAACTTGCAGTGCCGACCAGAGGGTGATCGCCAAGCATTCCAGCATTGGCGCTTTGCGGTTTCTAGCAGTTCAGGATTCATTCCTGCCTCTCCCACTACATATGATTTGCGAAACGCTACCTTATGTCGATGAAGTATCAGGGTCAAGTCTGATCTCTTGAGCTGTGATTGACCTACCCCGCACTCTGCAACGCCAACCCCGCATGCTCCCGCAGCGGATGGAAATGAATCTTCGGAAAGCGTTCCTGCGCCAACCGCACGTCGTACGGTGAAGTGCAGAGGTAGGCCAGCGTATCGGCCGCGTCGCGCGCCAGGCGCTGCGGGTAGGCGTCGCAGAAGGCCTTGAGCTCGGCCGGTGTGTCGGCGGTGATCCAGCGCGCGCCCGTGTACTGGCAGCCTTCCAGGCGCACATCGGCGTCGTACTCGCTCTTGAGGCGGTGCTGCACCACTTCGAACTGCAGCTGGCCCACGGCGCCCAGCAGCATATTGCCACCCATCTCGGGTTTGAACACCTGGATGGCGCCTTCCTCGCCGAGCTGGGCCAGGCCCTGCTGCAGCTGCTTGGTGCGCAGCGGGTTCTTGAGCACCACGGTCATGAAGAGTTCGGGGGCGAAGAAGGGCAGGCCGGTGTACTGCAGGGCAATCGATCCGTCGGTGATGGTGTCGCCGAGCTGCACGCCGCCGTGGGTGGTGAAGCCCACGATGTCGCCGGCATAGGCTTCTTCCACGGCTTCGCGGCGCTGGCTCATGAAGGTCACCACGGAGGTCGGGCGCAGTTCCTTGGCCGAGCGCTGCACCTTGAGCTTCATGCCCGGCGCGTACTTGCCCGAGCAGACACGTACGAAGGCGATGCGGTCGCGGTGGTTGGCGTCCATGTTCGCCTGGACCTTGAAGACCACACCCGAGAAGGCGTGGTCGTCAGGCTGCATTTCTTTCACCACGGTCTGCTTGTTCACGACCAGCGAGCTGGTGCGCGGGCCGGGCGAGGGGGCCAGGTCCACGAGGGCGTCCAGCACTTCCATCACGCCGAAGTTGTTCACGCCCGAGCCGAAGAACACCGGGGTCTGCTTGCCGGCGAGGAAGGCCGCGCGGTCGAAGGCGGGGGATGCGCCGGTGGCGAGTTCCATGCTCTCCACCGCGGCGTCGTACTCGGCGCCGAAGCGGGCCTGCAGGGCGGCTGTGTCGCTGACGGGGATGGTTTCGAAATCCTGCGGACGGCGTTCGCTGCCCGATTCGAAGACCGTCATGGCCTGGGTGCGCAAATTGATGATGCCGCCGAAGCTCTTGCCCTGGCCCACGGGCCAGGTCATGGGCACGCAGGGCATGCCGAGTTCACGCTCCACCTCGTCCAGGATGTCCAGCGGGTCGCGCACCTCGCGGTCCATCTTGTTGACGAAGGTGATGATGGGTGTGTCGCGCTGGCGGCAGACCTCGATCAGGCGGCGCGTCTGCGCTTCCACGCCGTTGGCGGCGTCGATGACCATCAGCGCCGAGTCCACGGCGGTCAGCACGCGGTAGGTGTCTTCCGAGAAATCCTTGTGGCCGGGGGTGTCGAGCAGGTTGATGACATGGTCGCGGTACTGCATCTGCATCACCGAGCTGGCCACCGAGATGCCGCGCTGCTTCTCGATCTCCATCCAGTCGCTGGTGGCGTGGCGGCTGGCCTTGCGGCCTTTGACGGCGCCGGCGATCTGGATCGCGCCCGAGAACAGCAGCAGCTTTTCCGTCAGCGTCGTTTTACCGGCGTCGGGATGCGAGATGATGGCAAAGGTGCGGCGGCGCCGCGTTTCGGGAGCGTAGGACACGGGAATTCCAGCTTCGGTGGGGCGGGCCCGGGCGGCCCGCAACGGACGGGCAGTGCGCGGCGCGGTGGGCGCCGGGACTGCGTGGCCGCAATTTTATCCGGCCGGGGCTATAGTCGGTGCCCTGCTTCAGGAGGACACATGACGCTGCAAGACTTGCTGGGTATCGAGCTGCCTTTGATCCAGGCGCCCATGGCGGGCGTGCAGGGCAGCGCGCTGGCGATCGCCGTGTCGAATGCCGGGGGGCTGGGCTCGCTGCCCTGCGCCATGCTGGCGCCCGAGGCCCTGCGTGCCGAGCTGGAAAAGATCCGGATGCAGACCACGCGGCCCTACAACGTCAACTTCTTCTGCCACCGCCCACCCGAGCCCGACGAGCGCCGTGAGGCGATGTGGCGCCAGAGCCTGGCCCACTACTACCGTGAGTACGACATCGACCCGGCCACGATACCCGCCGGACCGGGGCGTCGCCCCTTCGATGCCGCGGCGGCCGATCTGCTGGCCGAGTTCAAACCACCCATCGTGAGCTTCCATTTCGGCCTGCCCGACGAGGCCTTGCTGGCGCGCGTGCGCAGCTGGGGCGCCCGGGTGCTGTCCTCGGCCACCACGGTGGAGGAGGCGCGCTGGCTCGAAGCGCGTGGCGTCGATGCCGTCATCGCCCAAGGTCTGGAGGCTGGCGGGCACCGCGGGCATTTCCTGTCGGACGACCTCACCAGCCAGGCCGGCACCTTTGCCCTGCTGCCGCAGATCGTGCGTGCGGTGCGCGTGCCCGTGATCGCCGCCGGCGGCATTGCCGATGCGGCCGGGGTGCGGGCAGCGCTGGCGCTGGGGGCGGCCGGCGTACAGGTAGGCACGGCCTACCTGCTCTGCCCCGAGGCCACGACCAGTGCCGTGCACCGCGCGGCGCTGCAGAGCGAGGCGGCGCGGCACACGGCCCTGACCAATCTCTACACCGGCCGCCCGGCGCGTGGCATCCTCACGCGTCTGATGCGCGAGCAGGGGCCGCTGAGCCATCTGGCGCCGGCCTTTCCGCTGGCCACCTCCGCCGTGGCGCCGCTGCGCACCAAGGCCGAAGCGGCGGGCCTGGCTGACTTCACGCCCCTGTGGGCTGGACAGAACGCCAGTGGCTGTCGCGCCGTGCCGGCGGCCGAGCTGACGCGCCAGCTGATGGACCGTTGATCGGGTGGTCAGCGCAAATGCGGCCGGCTTCGTATAATCACTGCTTTCCGAGGAGCGTTGCGGCTCGTCCCGCCTGATCACCAGGCCGACGGGTTAGGCTCGGATCCCAAGGCTCACGGCCTTGCCTCCCAACTGCGCTCACCCACCAGTCTGCTGTGAGGTGAGCCTGTCTTCCCTCTGCTGACTCCGGTGGTGTCCCAACCGCTATGTATTGGAGTTCACATGAGTGCCGTTCTCAAACCCGCCCAGGACTATGTCGTTGCCGATCTGACGCTGGCCGACTGGGGCCGCAAAGAGATCAAGATCGCCGAGACCGAGATGCCCGGCCTGATGGCCATCCGCGAGGAATTCGCCAAGAGCCAGCCGCTCAAGGGCGCGCGCATCACCGGTTCCCTGCACATGACCATCCAGACCGCCGTGCTGGTGGAAACGCTGGAAGCCCTGGGTGCTGAAGTGCGCTGGGCCTCGTGCAACATCTTCTCCACACAGGACCACGCCGCTGCCGCCCTGGTGGCCAAGGGCACGCCGGTCTTCGCCTACAAGGGCGAGACGCTGAAGGACTACTGGGACTACACCCACCGCATCTTCGAATTCGGCCCCAAGGGCGCCAAGGGCGAAGGCCCCAACATGATCCTGGACGACGGCGGCGACGCCACCTTGCTGATGCACCTGGGCAAGCGCGCCGAGAAGGACATCTCGGTCATCGCCAACCCGGGCAGCGAGGAAGAGCGCGAGCTGTTTGCCGCCATCAAGGCCAAGCTGGCCGCGGACCCGACCTGGTACAGCCGCAAGAGCGCCGAGATCATCGGCGTGACCGAAGAGACCACCACGGGCGTGCTGCGTCTGAAGGAAATGTCCGCCAAGGGCAGCCTGATGTTCCGCGCCATCAACGTCAACGACTCGGTGACCAAGAGCAAGTTCGACAACCTCTACGGCTGCCGCGAGTCGCTGGTGGACTCCATCAAGCGCGCCACCGACGTGATGATCGCCGGCAAGGTCGCCGTGGTCGCCGGCTACGGTGACGTGGGCAAGGGCTCGGCCCAGGCCCTGCGCGCCCTGAGCGCACAGGTGTGGGTGACGGAGATCGACCCCATCAACGCCCTGCAGGCCGCGATGGAAGGCTTCAAGGTCGTGACCATGGAGTACGCCGCCGACAAGTGCGACATCTTCGTCTCCGCCACCGGCAACAAGAACGTGATCCGCTACGAGCACATGGCGGCCATGAAGGACGAGGCCATCGTCTGCAACATCGGCCACTTCGACAACGA
>DNQP01000304.1:24315-36938 GCA_003500955.1 Curvibacter sp.
GCGCCTGCAGAAGGGCCACTTCACGGCCGATCGCCACTTCGGTTTCGAAGGCGCTGCCTGGTACTGGCACTTTGTGGACGTGGTGTGGCTGGGTCTCTATATTCTGGTGTACTGGATGTAAGGGGCTACTGCGCGGGCGCATTGCGTCGTTGGNNAACATCGGCCACTTCGACAACGAGATCGACGTTGCCAGCCTCGAGAAGCTGCAGTGGGACGAGATCAAGCCGCAGGTCGACCACGTCATCTTCCCCGATGGCAAGAAGATCACCCTGCTGGCCAAGGGACGTCTGGTGAACCTGGGTTGCGCCACCGGCCACCCCAGCTTCGTGATGTCCTCCAGCTTCGCCAACCAGACCATTGCGCAGATCGAGCTGTATACCAAGCCGGACCAGTACCAGCCGGGCAAGGTCTACGTGCTGCCCAAGCACCTGGACGAGAAGGTGGCGCGCCTGCACCTCAAGAAGGTGGGTGCCATGCTGACCGAGCTGACGGACGAGCAGGCCGCGTATATCGGCGTGCAGAAACAAGGCCCGTACAAGCCCGACACCTACCGGTATTGAGCGCTGCTGCGCGGGCGCATTGCGTCGTTGGGCGGTGCTCGGAATCCTCACGTACCCCAAGGTACGTTCCGGTTCCTGCGCTCCGTCCGCCTAGCACTGCATCCCGCTCGCTACGCCCCGGTGGTGTGGCAATAAAAACAAAAGCCGCGTCGAGCGGCTTTTGTTTTTGTTTGAGGTGTGTCGTGTTTACTGGCCTGGCTTGATGCCCGTGGGCTGGATGTAGCCCAGTTGCCAGGCGATCAGGATGCAGATGAAGATCAGCACGGAGAAACCGACCCGAAAGGCGAGGGCGCGCGCCATCTTGCTGGTCTTGGGCTTGCCGTCCCGGCCATCGCGCAGCATGAAGAACAGGGCTGAGCCCAGGCTGGCGATGATGGCCAGGAAGGCCAGGGCGACGAGGTATTTCATGGACGGGATTATCGCGTGAGCGAACGCAGTCGGTTCTGGGTGGTGACGCTGGCCGCCGTGCTGGGTATGGCGGCCACGGCCGCGCTCGGGCGCTGGCAGCTGGGGCGCGCCGCCGAAAAGGAAGCGCTGCAGGCAGCCATTGAGGCCCGGGCGCAGCAGCCCGTGCTCGATGCGCGCAGTGCCGCAGGCCCTGACGCCCCGCCGGACCTGCTGCACCGCCGGGTCGAGGCCCGTGGCCAGTGGGTGGGCGAGCGCACGGTCTTCCTCGACAACCGGCAGATGAACGGGCGCCCCGGCTTTTTCGTCGTCACGCCGCTGCGCCTGGAGGGCGAGGCCGGCGCGCTGCTCGTGCAGCGCGGCTGGGTGCCGCGTAACTTCGAGGACCGCACCCGCGTGCCGGACATCGACACCCCCGCGGGGGTCGTCGTGTTGCAGGGGCGGCTGGCCGCACCACCCTCACGGCTATACGAAATGGGTCCGGCCGAGGCCGGGGCGATCCGGCAAAATCTCGACCTGGCGCAGTTCCGCGCCGAGACCGGTCTGCCGCTGGCGGGGCTGTCGATCCAGCAGACCGGGGCCGCGGCCGATGGCCTCATGCGCGACTGGCCGCAGATCAACACCGGCGTGGACAAGCACTACGGCTACGCATTTCAATGGTTCGGGCTCTGTGCCCTGATGGCGATTCTTTATGTCTGGTTCCAAATTGTCCGAAGAGTCCGTGGCCGCAGGTCCTGACACTGCACAAGACCACGTGCTCGGGCTGACCGTGCACAGCCTGCCCGAGCCCGGCCAGATCGTGGCCGAAGACGCGGCACGCACGCGCTCCGGTCGCTGGAAGATGATCGCGCTGCTGCTGGTCTGCGCCGCGCCGGTCATCGCCTCCTACTTCACCTATTACGTGATCCGCCCCGAGAGCAAGCGCAGCTTTGGTGAACTCATCGATCCGCAGCGCCCCTTGCCCGAGCTGCTGGCGCTCGATCTCGCAGGTGCCACGCACCGTTTGCCCGAACTCAAGGGCCAGTGGCTGCTGCTCAGCGTGGGCCCTGCCGCCTGCCCCGAGGCCTGCCAGCAGCAGCTCTACTTCCAGCGCCAGCTGCGCGAGCTCATGGGGCGCGAGAAAGAGCGCGTGGACCGCGTCTGGCTCGTCACCGACACCGACCCCTTGCCCGCAGACCTCCAGCCCGCCCTGCAGGACGTCAAGGCCCTGCGCGTGCCGGCCGATGAACTGGCGCGCTGGCTCGCGCCCGCTGCAGGTGAGCGCATCGAGGACCACCTCTACGTGGTCGATCCCATGGGCAACTGGATGATGCGTTTTCCCGCCCACATGAACGTCGAGACCGCGGCCAAGGCCAAGCGCGACCTGGAGCGCCTGCTGCGCGCCTCGTCTTCCTGGGACCAGCCGGGCCGTTGAACATGGACACGCAAGCTCTCTACGATCTGAGCCCGGCGCTGCGCCTCATGGGCATGGGCCTGGTTCTGGCTGCTGGTCCGCTGGCCTGGGTCTGGCTGCGCAAGCGCCAGGCCGGCAGCTCGCGCCGTCTGCAGGCCCTGACCCTGCTCACACTGTTCCTCACCTTCGACCTGGTGCTCTTCGGCTCGTTCACGCGGCTCACCGACTCCGGCCTGGGCTGCCCCGACTGGCCCGGTTGCTACGGCAAGGCCAGCCCCGTGGGCGCACACGCCGAGATCAGCGCCGCGCAGCAGGCCATGCCCACGGGCCCGGTCACGCACGGCAAGGCCTGGGTCGAGATGATCCACCGCTACCTGGCCACGGGCGTGGGCGTGCTCATCCTCGTGCTGGCCATCAGCACCTGGGTCGAGCACCTGCGCCAGCGACGCAGCGGCGCCGCTCTCGCGGTACCCAGCCCCTGGTGGGCCACGCTGACGCTGGTCTGGGTCTGTGTGCAGGGTGCCTTCGGCGCGCTCACCGTGACCATGAAGCTGTTCCCCGCCATCGTCACGCTGCATCTGCTGGGCGGCCTGCTGCTGCTGGCCTTGCTCGCCTTGCAGGCCGTGCGCTACGCCCAGCTGCACAGCCCCTCGGCCACGCGCCCGCTGCCGGCGCGTCTGCACACGCTGATGAAGATCGCCCTGGCCCTGCTCGCGCTGCAGATTGCACTGGGCGGCTGGGTCAGCACCAACTACGCGGTGCTGGCCTGCACCGAATTCCCCACCTGCCAGGGCAGCTGGTGGCCCGAGATGAATTTCGCCCAGGGCTTCGAGCTCTGGCGCGAGCTCGGGCTGACCGCGACGGGTGAGCACGTCAGTTTTGCCGCCCTGACGGCCATCCACTACGTGCACCGCCTCGCGGCCTACCTCGTGATCGCCGTGCTGGTGCTGCTGGCCTGGCGTCTGCATGCGCTGCCGGCCTGGCGCGCCCCAGCCCGCGGCCTCGCCGGCCTGCTGCTGCTGCAATTCCTCACCGGCCTGAGCAATGTGGTGCTGGACTGGCCCTTGCTGGCCGCCGTGCTGCATACCGGCGGCGCTGCAGCCCTGGTGGTCCTGCTGACCTGGGGTCTGGCCGGCAGCAAGACGCACCGCGCCGTGGTCCGTACCGCTCCCGCCTCCGTACCGAGTTCTGCCGCATGAGTGCCACCGTTTCCGCGCCGACGTCTTCCGTGTTCAGCCAGTTCTATGCGCTGACCAAACCGCGCGTCGTGCAGCTCATCGTCTTCTGTGCGCTCATCGGCATGGTGCTGGCCGTGCCTGGTTTGCCGGGCTGGCCCGCGCTGCGCCTCATGCTCATCGCCTGCCTGGGCATCTGGCTCGTGGCCGGTGCCGCGGCAGCCTTCAACTGCATCGTCGAGAAAGGCATCGACGCCAAGATGAAGCGCACGGCCTGGCGTCCTACCGCCAAGGGCGAGCTCAGCGACGTGCAGACCCTGCTGTTCTCGGCCGTGCTCTGCGCCGCCGGTTCGGCGCTGCTCTACCTCTGGGTCAACCCGCTGACCATGTGGCTGACCTTCGCCACCTTCGTCGGCTACGCCGTGATCTACACCGTGATCCTCAAGCCGCTGACGCCGCAGAACATCGTGATCGGAGGCGCCTCGGGCGCCATGCCGCCGGTGCTGGGCTGGGCCGCCATGACCAACCACGTCGGCCCCGAGGCGCTCATCCTCTTCCTCATCATCTTCCTGTGGACGCCGCCGCATTTCTGGGCCCTGGCGCTGTACCGCGTCGAGGACTACCGCAAGTCCGGCCTGCCCATGCTGCCCGTCACGCACGGCAACGAATTCACGCGCCTGCAGATCCTGCTCTACACCCTGGTGCTGTTCGCGGCCTGCCTCATGCCCTTCGCCTACGGCATGAGCTCCTGGCTCTACCTGGCCGCGGCCGTGGTGCTGAGCGTGGGCTTCTTCGCCTACGCCTTCAAGCTCTGGCGCAGCTATTCCGACGAGCTGGCGCGTCGCACTTTCCGTTTCTCGCTCATCCATCTCAGCGCGCTGTTCGCCGCGCTGCTGCTCGACCACTATCTGCTCTGAGGACTGTCATGGAAAAACGCCGACTGCTCCGTTCCGCCCTGCTCGCCGTGCTGGCGGGCGGCGCCCTGCTGCTGGGGGCCTGCTCCGAGGGCAGCAAGGCCAGCTTCAACGCCATCGACGTCACCGGCGCCGACTACGCCAAGGACTTCGCGCTGACCGACCACAACGGCCAGGCGCGCACGCTCAAGGACTTCCAGGGCAAGATCGTCGTCATGTTCTTCGGCTACACCCAGTGCCCGGACGTCTGCCCCACCTCCATGACCGAGCTTGCGGCCGTCAAGAAGCTGCTGGATAAGGATGGCGACAAGGTGCAGGGCCTGTTCGTCACCATCGATCCCGAGCGCGACACACCCGAGATCATGAAGGCCTACATGGCCAACTTCGACCCGAGCTTCCTCGCGCTCTATGCCGCCTCGCCGGATCAGCTCGCCGCCGTGGCCAAGGACTACAAGGTCTACTACAAGAAGGTCGCCGGCAAGACGCCCACGAGCTACACCATGGACCACTCGGCCGGCATGTACATCTACGACACCCAGGGCCGCCTGCGCCTGTACTCGCGCTACGGCAGCGGCGCCGGCGCCCTGGCCGACGACATCCGCCTGCTGCTCAAGAGCTGAGCCGCCGTCTGCGGCGCGGGTGGTTCACTCGACCTTGATGCCGCGTTCGGCAATGATCTTGCCCATGGCCGCGGTGTCCGCGGCGATGCGACGGGCCAGCGCTTCCGAGCTGCCGCCAGCCACCTGCCAGCCCTGCTGAAAGAGGCGCTGGCGCACCTCGGGGCTGCGCGCGATGTCGCTCAGCAGGGCCGAGAGTCGCGCCACCACCGGCTTGGGCAGCGAGGCCGGGCCGGCCACTGCGTTCCAGATCTCCAGCTGAAAGTCTTGCACGCCGGCCTCGGACAGGCTGGGTACCCCCGGCGCCAGCGTACTGCGGCCGGCCGAGGTCACGCCCAGCAGGCGTACCTTGCCGGCAGCCGCCTGCGCCTGGGCCAGGCCCGGCGGCAGCATGGAGAGCTGGATGTCGCCACCGATCATGGCCGTGACCACCTGTGGGTAGCCGGGGTAGGGCACATGCACAGGCTCGCTACCCGTGCGCGCCTTGAACAGCTCCATGCCGATGTGTCCCACGGTGCCGATGCCCGGCGAGCCATAGCTCCATTTGCTGCCGTTGCTGCGCGCTGCGGCCAGCCAGTCGGCCGTGTTGCTGCCGGGTGCACCGGCTGGCGCGGCCAGCACCAGGGGTGCAGTGCCGATCAGGCTGATGGGCGCCAGGTCCTTGGCCGGGTCATAGGGTGTCTTGGGATTGAGCAGCTTGGCGATCGTGAGGTTGCCGTTGATCATCACGCCCAGGGTGTGACCGTCGGTGGCTTTGGCCACGAGATCGGCCGCGATGTTGCCGCCGGCGCCCGGGCGGTTCTCCACCACCACCGGCTGGCCCAGGGCCTTGGACAGCGGCTCGGCCAGCGTGCGCGCGACGAGGTCGGGCGAGGTGCCGGCCGGGAAACCCACCAGCAGCCGGACCGGCTTGCTCGGCCAGGGCTCGGCGGCCGGGCTGCCCAGCGTGCAAGAGGTGAGCGCCAGCGCCAGCAGGGCGCGACGCAGAGGGGACGAGGGGATCAAGCGCATGCTTGCAGCTCCAGAAATGAAAAGACCCCGGACTCTGGACAAGTCGCGGGGCCTGTTGAGGCGGGTGCCAGGGTCAGGCGTATTCTGCCAGCGCAGCCTTCATCTTTTTCATCGCCGCCACCTCGATCTGGCGGATGCGCTCGGCGCTCACGCCGTACTCGGCGGCCAGTTCGTGCAATGTCATCCCACCCGAGTTGTCGTCGTTGACCTTGAGCCAGCGCTCCTCCACGATGCGGCGGCTGCGCGCATCCAGCGTGGCCAGGGCCTTGCTGATGCCATCGCTGGCCAGGCGGTCGCGCTGGCGTGCCTCGATCATGGCCGTGGGCTCGTGGTTGGCATCGGCCAGGTAGGCAATGGGGCCGTAGCTGTCTTCCCCGTCCGCCGTCGGCCCCGGGTCCAGCATGACGTCGCCGCCTGACAGGCGCGTCTCCATCTCGATGACCTCTTCACGCTTGACGTTGAGCTCGCGCGCCATCAGGTCGATCTCGCCTTCGCTCAGGGTCTCGCGGTGGGTGGCGGCGTCTGCCGCAGCGGCATCGGCCTTGTAACCCTGCTTCTTGGAGCGCAGGTTGAAGAAGAGCTTGCGCTGAGCCTTGGTCGTGGCGACCTTGACCATGCGCCAGTTCTTCAGGATGTATTCGTGGATCTCGGCCTTGATCCAGTGCATGGCGTAGCTCACCAGGCGCACGCCCTGGTCCGGGTCGAAGCGCTTGACGGCCTTCATCAGGCCCACATTGCCCTCCTGGATCAGGTCGCCGTGGGGCAGGCCGTAGCCCAGGTACTGGCGTGAGACGGACACGACCAGACGCAGGTGAGAAAGCACCAACTTACCGGCAGCCTCAAGATCACCAGTCTCCCGGAACTTGCGAGCGTACTCCTGCTCCTCTTCCAGGGTGAGCATGGGCAGGCGGTTGGCGGCCGTGATGTAGGCGTCCAGATTGCCCAGCGGGGGCACCAGCGCCCAAGGGTTGGCAACGGCCAGGGCGGAACCGGAGGTGGCAGTCAAAGCGGTCATTCCAGGACTCCTTTCGGAAGCAGGCGCAAATATTAGCACTCTCTTCGAGGGAGTGCTAAACACAAAGTTCCTGAGGTTTTAGCCAGTCCCTGACAAGAAAATATCCGTGGTCGGGCAGGGGTATGAACTGGTCATTTGTAGTACGAACCATTATCATTTGCAGAACATTTATCCCGACTTGCCCAGCCATGATTGTTTGCGTCTGCCACCGCGTCTCTGACCAGACCATCGCGCGCGCCGCCCGTGCCGGTGCCGCGTTCGACGACATCCAGCTTGAGCTGGGCGTGGCCACCCAGTGCGGCAAGTGCGAAGACTGCGCCCGTGCCCTCTGGTCCGAATGCCGCAGCGGCGGCCCCAAGATCGCCCACCTGAGCCAGGAGCTGGGTGTTGGCCGCACCATCCCGCTGGCTGTCGCCGCCTGATCTTCAGCGACACATGCAAAAAGGGCTACGCAGTGCGTAGCCCTTTTGTTTTTTTGAGCGCCCCGGCGCTTCAGGAAATCTCGCCCATCTGGCTCTGCAGGTAGTTGGGCAGGCCTACCTTCTCGATCAGCTCGATCTGGGTCTCGAGGAAGTCGATGTGCTCCTCGGTGTCGTCCAGGATCTTCTGCAGCAGGTCGCGCGAGACATAGTCGCGCACCTTCTCGCAATGGGCGATCCCTTCCTTGATGGTGGCCTGGGCGCCCATCTCCATGCCCAGGTCGCTGCGCAGGATCTCGGGCACGTTCTCGCCGATGTGGAGCTTGCCCAGGTCCTGCAGGTTGGGCAGGCCGTCCAGCGTGAAGATACGGTCCATGAGCCAGTCGGCGTGCTTCATCTCGCCGATCGACTCCTCGTATTCCTTCTTGGCCAGCTTGTCCAGGCCCCAGTGCTTGAGCATGCGGTAGTGCAGGAAATACTGGTTGATGGCGGTCAGCTCGTTCTTGAGCTGGGCCTGCAGATGGGCGATGGCTTGGGCGTCACCTTTCATGGGACCTTCCTTTTCCTTGTTGTGGCAGACAGCCCGCATTGTCGTCCATCACGCTCTGGACGCAAGCCCGGGGTCTTGGGGAATCTGATTGCAAACCAGACGCAGTAAGGCTTTTCGGGATGTACTGTTTTTATTGACAGTGTTGTGGCAAGATGCACATCCGGGTTGCGCAGGCCGTGCCTCGCCCCGCTTGTCGTGTTGACCGCCATGCACATCCCCGCCCGCCGCCGCCCTGAGTTCGACGAAGCCCGCATCTACGCCTACCCCGAGCATCTGCGCGAGAGCGTGGAGGCCCTGCCGCCCCTGCCCGGCGTCTACACCTTCCACGGCGAGCCGGCCGACAAGCTGCCGCTCTACATCGGCAAGAGCGTGAACCTGCGCGCGCGCGTGCTCTCGCACCTGCGCAATCCCGACGAGGCGCGCATGCTGCGCCAGACGCGCCGCATCAGCCACCAGCGCACCGCGGGCGAGGTCGGTGCGCTGCTGCTCGAAGCCAGCCTCATCAAGCAGCAGCAACCGCTCTACAACCAGAAGCTGCGCCGCAGCCGCCAGCTCTGCGCCCTGCGCCTCGACGCCGCGGGCCGCCCCGAGGTGGTGGACGCACGCACGCACAACTTCGCCACCACGCCCGATCTCTTCGGCCTCTACAGCAGCCGCCACGCCGCGCTCGACGGCCTGCGCGCGCTGGCCGATCTGCACAAGCTCTGCTACGGCGCGCTCGGCCTGGAAAAGCTCGCGCCCGGGCGCGCCTGCTTCCGCGCCGCGCTGCACCAGTGCGCCGGCGTGTGCCGCGGCGACGAAACCCCAGCCGCGCACCAGGCGCGCCTGATCGAGGCGCTGGACACCCTGCGCGTGGCCTGCTGGCCGCACGCCGGTGCCATCGGCCTGCGCGAGCGTGATGAAGAAGGCCTGGAGCAGATCCACGTCATCCGCAACTGGTGCTACCTGGGCAGCGCCGACACCCCGGCCCAGGCCCGCGCGCTGGACCAGCCCGCCGCGGGGTTTGATGCCGACGGCTACAAGATCCTCTGCCGCCCGCTGCTTTCGGGCACGGCCGAGCTGCTGCCCCTCTGACCGCGCGGTGAAGGTCTCCCATGGCTGCCGTGCTGCGCTCCCTCCAGGCCCCGCCGTCCCCGGATGAACTCGCGGGTGTCTGGCGCGCCGACCAATTGGCCCGCACGCCGCAGGCCGTGCAGCCCAGCGGCCACGCTGTGCTCGACGCCCAACTGCCCGGCGGCGGCTGGCCGTTGGGTGGCCTGACGGAAATCCTGCAGGCGCATGGTGGCCTGCATGAATGGCGCCTGCTGCTGCCCGCACTGCAGGCCGCCGCACAACGCGGCCCCTTGGTTCTCGTGGGCGCGCCGCATCTGCCGCACCTGCCCGTGCTCGCCGCACTCGGCATCGCGCCGGACCGCGTGCTGCGCATCGAGGCGCGCAGCCCGGCCGAACGCCTCTGGGCCGCCGAGCAGGCGCTGCGCTGCAAAGAACTTGGCGCGCTGCTGGCCTGGCTGCCGCAGGCGCGCAGCGAGCAGCTGCGCCGTCTGCAGCTCAACGGCCAAACGGCACAGGCCCTGCTGTTCGCCCTGCGCCCACTCGACGCGCAACGCGAATCCTCGCCCGCGCCGCTGCGTCTGGCCGTGCAGTGCGGCGAGGGCACGCAACTCGCGGTGCAGATCGTCAAGCGCCGCGGCCCGCTGCTGGAGCAGCCCCTGGCCCTCGATGCCCCGTTGCCCGTGCTGGCCGCGCTCAAGCCCGTGCGCAGCCCCACTTCGGAATCCGACCATGCTGTGGATCGCCCTGCGCGCGCCCGCCCCCAGCGAAACCTCTCCAGCATTGCCGCCGCATGACGCCGCTCCTCACGCGCCTGAACAGCTGGCCCTCGCCTGGTGGGCCCTGCAGTTCAGTCCCCGGGTCTGCGTGCTGGAAGAGACAGTGCTGCTGGAGGTGCAGGACAGCCTGCGCCTCTTCGGCGGCCAGCGCGCGCTGCTGCAGCGCGTGCGCGCGCAAGCCGCCGGGCAGGGCGCCCGCGCCCTTGCGGTCGCGCCCACCGCCCTGGCCGCGCTCGCGTTGCTGCGCACGCTGCCGGTAGCGCAATCAGTGGAGGAGGGCGCGACCACTTCTGAACCGATCCCTGCAAAAGCCTGCACCCCCGCCGCCCTGCAACGCACGCTGGACGCGCTACCCCTCAAGACGCTGAGCGTCACGCACGCCCACGCCCCCACGCTGCAGCGCCTGGGCTGCCGCACGCTGGGGCAACTGCGTGCCTTGCCGCGCGGCGGCGTCTCGAGCCGCTTCGGCGCCGCGCTGCTGGAGGCGCTGGACCGCGCCTACGGCCTGCGCCCCGATGCGTTTGATTGGGTCGCGCTGCCCGAGCAATTCAGCGCCCGGCTGGAATGCATGGGTCGCATCGAGGTGGCCGAAGGCCTGCTCTTGGGCGCGCGCCGCCTGCTCACGCAGCTGGGCGCCTGGCTGCTAGCAAGACAGCGCGGCGTGCTGGCCCTCACCCTGCACTGGGAGCACGACCTCGTGCGCCGGGGTGATGCGACGAATGGAAGTTTGACCATCCGCACCGCCGAGGCCACGCGCGACATGCTGCACCTCATGCGCCTGCTGGCCGAGCACCTGACGCGCGTCACGCTGCCCGCGCCCGTGGTGGCCATTCGCCTCGAAGCGCCGCAGACCGAAGCACTGGCCACACAGTCCATCAGCCTGCTGCCCGAAGACCAGCGCGAGGGCGAAACCCTGCAGCAGTTCATCGAACGCCTCTCCGCGCGCCTGGGAAGTGATCGTGTGCTGCGCGGCCAGCTGATGGCCGACCATCGGCCGCAGCACATGCAGCGCTGGCTGCCCGCGGCCACAACCGCCGCACCCACACGCAGGAGCAAGCCCAAGCTGCCGCCCCACCTGCTGCTGCACCCGCCCTGGCTGCTGCGCGAGCCGCTGCGCCTGGCCGTGCAGGGCGAGCGGCCTGTCTACCAGGGCACCCTTACTTTGCTGGCCGGTCCCGAGCGGCTGGAGTCCGGCTGGTGGAGTTTGTTAGAAGTTGCAGAGACAGAAGGCCAGGAACTGGCCCTGCGCGACTACTACGTCGCCCGCAGCCCGCACGCGGGCCTGCTGTGGGTGTACCGGCGCCGCAGTGCGGGAGAGCCGGCTTGGTTTTTGCAAGGGGTTTATGGCTGATGCTGATGTCAGGATGTCACGTCGAAGCTGGCTGCGCGGTCAGTTGCACACCCAATGCACGAGCAACCTTGACGACGGTATCGAAGCGTGGCTTGGCGCCCGGTGTCAGCGCCTTGTACAGGCTCTCGCGGCCCAGCCCGGCGTCCTTGGCCACCTGGGCCATGCCGCGCGCACGCGCCACGTCGCCCAGCGCGAGCAGCAGCAGGTCGGTGTCGCCCGTTTCGAGCACGGTGTTCATGTACTCGGCAATGGCCGCGTCGTCGGTGAGATAACGCGCCGCATCGAAAGGGACCAGCTTGGTCTTGGCTTTGGTGGTGCTCATGGTTCCAGCTCCAACTGTGTCAGGAGCTTTTGTGCTCTCTTGATATCCCTGGCCTGTGTGGACTTGTCACCGCCCGCCAGCATGACGATGAGGATGTTCTGTCGCCGTGTGAAATAGAGGCGATAGCCCGGCCCCACATCCACCCGCATCTCGGACACGCCCGCGCCCACTGCCTTCCAGTCACCCAGATTGCCCACCTCGGCCAAGCGCAGCCGCGCAGCAATACGCACCTGCGCTTTCATGTCTTTGAGGGCGTCCAGCCAAGCCCGGAACTCTTCCGTCTGGAGTACGGTGAACGTCAGCATATTGTATCTAATTGGATACTGAAGGCAAGCCGGCTGCCTTCATAATACTGTATATAAAAATAGTATTATCGGGTGTGATGTTTTTTCATGAGCTGCCGGCCTACGCCGAGTTGCATGCCCTGAGCAACTTCAGCTTCCAGCGCGGGGCCTCGCACCCGGAGGAGCTGGTGGCACGCGCGCATGCGTTGGGCTACAGCGCGCTGGCGCTCACCGACGAGTGCACGCTGGCCGGCGTGGTGCGCGCGCATGGCGAGGCCAAGCGCCTGGGGCTGCACCTGCTGATCGGCACCGAGCTGCGGGTGGAGGTGAGCGATGGGGATGAAGGAGAAACGCACTTCACGCTGCTGCTGCTGGCGCGCAGCCGCGCGGGTTATGGGCAGCTGTGCGAGCTGATCACGCAGGCGCGCAACCATACCGTGACGCCGCGCGAGCGGGAGCGCGGCCTGCGCTACCGGCTGCGCCTTGACGCGTGGGACCAACTGGCCTTCGATGTCCGTGAGCTGCTGGCCCTGCTGGTGCCGGCGCGTGAGGGTCTGCGGCCCGAAGCGCCGCGCTTTGCGGCGCAACTGGATGCGCAATTGCAGTGGCTGCAGGTGCAGTTCCCGCAGCGCGGCTGGCTGGCGGTGGAGCTGCTGCATCGGCTGGACGATGACCTGTGGCTGCGCGAGTTGCGCGCGGCGGGCGCGCGCTGCGGCGTGCCGCTGGTGGCTGCCGGCAACGTGCACATGCATGTACGCTCGCGAAAGCCGCTGCAGGA
>DNQP01000145.1:0-232 GCA_003500955.1 Curvibacter sp.
GCCAAGGAGATCAAGACCCTGATCGGCGCCAGCGTGACGGCCGTGGACGGCGGCGTGCGCCAGGTCGAGGAGGCCGGCACCGTGATGCAGGAGATCGTGTCCGGCGTGCAGCGCGTGCGTGACATCATTGGCGAGATCACCGTGGCCGCGGACAGCCAGTCCAGCGGCATCGGTGCGGTCAACGGCTCCGTGCAGGAGATCGACCGCATGACGCAGCAGAACGCCGCGCTGG
>DNQP01000145.1:541-1520 GCA_003500955.1 Curvibacter sp.
AGAACGCCGCGCTGGTGGAGGAATCGGCCGCAGCAGCCGAGTCCATGCGCGAGCAGGCCGACCGGCTGGCCCAGATCGTGCGCCAGTTCCGCCTCGAAAGCCAGGGCCGCAGCGGCGCCCCGCTGCTGCTGAGCTGAGCCTGCGGCCCGTTCGCGGCCGGGAAACCGGGCGCAACCGGGTCCGAGCTTGACGAACATCAAGCCCCGACACGCGGGGCCGTGCCATCCTGCAGACCTCATCGGATCCGATCAGGAGGTTTGCCATGGCCCACGACAGCGTACGCATCATTCACGAGGAGCATGCCGCGCTGACGGCCATGCTGCAGTCCCTGCGCATGATGATCCAGCGCGGCCCGGGCGATGCGCCCGAGCCCTTCTTCGACGTGCTGCGCGCCATGCTTTTCTACATCGACGAGTTCCCCGAACGCCTGCACCACCCCAAGGAAAACAGCCTGCTGTTTCCGCCGCTGCGTGCCCGCGCGCCCCAGCTGCAGGCCACGCTGGATCGGCTGGAGCGCGACCACGCGCACGGCGAGGCGGCGGTGCGCGAGCTGCAGCACTTGCTGCTGGCCTGGGAGCTGCTCGGTGAATCGCGCCGCAGTGCCTTCGAGGTGGCCATGCTGCGCCACCTGGACTTCTACTTGGCGCACATGCGGATCGAGGAGACCGAGGTCCTGCCCGAAGCCATCCGGCACCTGAGCCCGCAGGAGTGGGCGGTGCTGGACGCCGCCTTCGCCAACCACCAAGACCCGCTGACCGGCAGGTACCCGCGCGATCCGCTCTACGACCGCCTGTTCACACGGATCGTCATGCGCGCGCCCGCGCCGATCGGTGTCGGCGCGGCCTGAGCCGACCACTAGCCCGTCTCTACCTTGAGGCGACGTCCGGAGAACCAGAGCACGTAGAGCACGGGCAGCACGATCAGCGTGAGCAGGGTGGCCGTGACCAGGCCGCCGATGACCACGATGGCCAGCGGTCGC
>DNQP01000145.1:1853-5580 GCA_003500955.1 Curvibacter sp.
GGAGCCGATGTCCTGCGACAGTGCCATGGGCAGCAGGCCCAGCGCAGCGAGCAGGGCCGTCATCAGCACGGTGCGCAGCCTTTGCATGGAGCCCTGGCGCGCGGCCTCGAGCACGCTGAGGCCGGCATTGCGCAACTGCTGGAAGACCGAGAGCATGACCACCCCGTTGAGCACGGCCTGGCCCGAGAGCGCGATGAAGCCGATGGCCGCCGAGACCGACAGCGGGATGTCGAAGATCCACAGCGCGATGAAGCCGCCGATCAGTGCCAGCGGCACGTTGACCAGGATCAGCAGCGCTTTCTGGAAGGAGCCGAATGCGTCGAACAGCAGCACGAAGATCAGCAGCAGCGAGATCGGGACGACCACGGAGAGGCGTTGCATGGCGCGCTCCTGGTTCTCGAATTCGCCCGACCAGTTGATCGCGTAGTTCGCGGGCACCTTGACGTTCTCGGCCACGCGGGCCTTCATGTCCTTCACCACCGAACCCATGTCGCGGTCGCGGATGAAGATGCCGATGGCCATGGTGCGCCGGCCCCCTTCGCGGGCGATGTTCATCGCGCCGCTGGTCTCCCGGATCTCGGCCACGGCGCCCAGCGTGGTGTAGCCGCCCCCGGGCACCGGGATCGGGGTCGAGGCCAGCTGGGCGATGGCGCGTCGCTCGAGCGGCAAGCGCACGGCCACGGAGAAACGGCGTTCGCCTTCCCACATCTGGGTGGCGGCTTTGCCGGCCAGCGCCGCCTCGATCACGTCCTGCACATCGCCGACATTGAGGCCCTGGCGCGCTGCGCGGTCGCGGTCGATGTCGATCACCAGCTGCGGCAGGTCGCCCAGGCGGTCGATCTCGGCGCGGTAGACGCCGGCCACCTGCCGCACCTCGCGCTCGATGGCCTCGGTGGTGCGGCGCAGCTCCACCAGGTCGTCGCCCGCCACCTTGATCACGATCTGGCCGTCGATCTGCGAGATCGATTCCAACACGTTGTCGCGGATGGGTTGCGAGAACACGGGTACCAGGCCCGGGATGGCCGTGACCGCACGTTCCATCTCCAGGATCAGGGCGTCGCGGGTCAGTCCGTGACGCCATTCCTCGGCCGGCTTCACGTCGACGAAGACCTCGGCCATGCTGATGGTCTTGGGATCGGTGCCGTCCTCGGGCTGGCCGGCCTTGGAGACGGTGGTGCGCACCTCGGGTACCGTCAGCAGGGCCTCGCGCGCCAGGCGCAGCATGCGTGCGGCTTCGTCGTTGGAGACGCTGGCGGGCAGACGCAGGTTGACCCAGATCGTGCCCTCGTTGAGCTCGGGAAGGAATTCCGAGCCCAGGCGTGACGCGGCGCCGAGGCCGACGGCGAAGGCGGCCAGCGCGATCACGACGACCTTGCGCTGGTGCGTCAACGCCCAGTCCAGCACCGGCGCGTACACGCCCTTGGCCGTGCGCAGCACGCGGTTGTCGCCGTGCGGCAGCTTGCGCCGCAGCATCCAGTAGGCCAGCAGGGGCACCAGGGTCAGCGAGAAGATCAGCGAGCCGATCAGGGCCGTGGTCACCGACAGCGCCATGGGCTGGAAGATGCGGCCTTCATGACGCTGCAGCGCGAAGATGGGGATGTGCGCCGCGATGATGATGAGCATGGAGAACAGCGTGGGGCGCCCGACCTCGCTGGCCGCATCGATGATCACCTGTTTGCGCTCGCTCTCCGAGAGGTTTTCGCGGTTCTGCTCCAGCCGGTGCATGATGTTCTCGATCACGATCACCGCGCCGTCGACGATGATGCCGAAGTCCATGGCGCCGAGCGAGAGCAGGTTGGCCGGCACGCCCATGATCTTCAGGCCCATGAAGGTCGCCAGCAGCGAGAGCGGGATGATCACCACCACGGCCAGGCTGGCGCGCAGGTTGGACAGGAAGATGTAGAGCACCAGCGCGACCAGCAGGGCGCCTTCGACCAGGTTGCGGAACACCGTGGACAGGGTCTTGCCCATGAGCCAGGAGCGGTCGTAATAGGGCTCGATCTGCACGCCCGGCGGCAGGCCACGCGCGTTGAGCTCGGCCACCTTGGCCTTGACGCCCTTGAGCACCTCGCTCGCGTTCTCGCCCTTGCGCATCACCACCATGCCGGTAACGATGTCGTCGTCCGCATCCTGGCCCACGCGGCCCAGGCGCGGTATGGCCCCGATCTCGACGCGCGCCACGTCGCGGATCAGCACCGGGGTGCCGTTGCGTGTGGCCACCACGATGCGGCCGATGTCATCGGGCGAGCGCAGCAGGCCGATGCCGCGGATCGCGTACTGCTGCACGCCCTGCGCCACATAGCTGCCGCCCGCGTTCGAATTGCCCCGCTCCAGCGCGTCGAGCAGCTGCTGGAAACTCAGGCCGTAGGCGCGCAGTCGGTCCAGGTCGGGCTGCACCTCGTACTGCTTGATGTAGCCGCCCATGGTGACTACATCGGCGATACCCGGTACCTGCCGCAGCGCGCGCTCGACCACCCAGTCCTGCAGGGTGCGCAGCTCGGTGGTGGTCAGCCCGTCGCCGCGCAGGCGGTAGCGCAGCACCTCGCCCACCGGGGTGGCATTGGGCGCGATATTGGCCTCCACCCCGGGCGGCAGGCTCACGCTGCGCAGGCGCTCGTTGACCTGTTGCCGCACTTCCAGCACCTTGGCCGCGTCGTCATAGGTGATGACGGTGAAGGACAGGCCGAACTGGGTGTGCGAGAACAGGCGGATGGAATTGGGCAGGCCCGAGAGAGCGGTTTCGATGGGCAGGGTGACCTGTTTCTCCACCTCTTCGGCTGCGCGGCCGGGGTAGAGCGCGATCACCGTGACCTGGGTGTCGGTGACATCGGGGAAGGCCTCGACCGACAGGCTCTTGAATGCGATCACGCCGGCCATCGCGAACAGCAGCGTGCCCAGCACGATGAACAGCGGCTGGTGCACCGCATAGTGGATCAGGCGCCTCATGGCTGCGTGGCTCCGCCGGCTTCACGGCGCACGCCGGCCTGGGCCAGTCGGAACTGGCGTGCCAGCAGCAGAGCGTTCTCCGTCACCACCTGTTCGCCGGCCTGCAGTCCCTGGGCGACCACCACCTCGCGGCTGCCCTCGTAGCTCAGCTCCACACGCCGCGGCTCGAACTCGCCCGGTTGTTTCTGGACGAAGACCCAGTGCTGTGCGCCCTGCAGCAGAGCGGCGGTGGCGGGGATCACCAACCCGCGTTCGAAACGGCGTTCGAACACGGCGCTGCCCAGCATCTCGGCCTTGAGGCGGCGCTGGGGGTTGGCCACCTGGGCGCGCACCTTCACCGTGCGGGACTGCGGGTCGATGAAGTCCGAGCTGGCCACCACACGCCCCTCGAAACGCTGACCTGCCAGCACCGGCACCTGCAGCGTGAAGGTCTGTCCCGGGCGCACCAGCCCGATCTCGTTGTCGCGCACATCGATCTGCACCCACAGGGTCGACGGGTCGCTGATGACGAACAGCGGCGGCACGCCCGGGCCCGCCTGCTCGGGGCGCAGTTCCTGGCCCGGGTTGAGGTTGCGCTCGACCACCGTGCCGGCCAGGCTGGCGCGCAGCACCAGCTGCTGATCCACCCCGCCACCGGCGCCGTAGAGACGGGTGCGCGCGCGGGCGCGGTCCCGCTCAGCGAGGGCGCGTTCATGCTCGGCCTCGACCTGTTCCAGCTCCTTGCGTGCCACGATGCCGGCCTCGAAGAGTTCACGCTGGCGCTGCAGGTTGCGTGCTGCCA
>DNQP01000124.1:0-27813 GCA_003500955.1 Curvibacter sp.
GCCTCCAGCGATTGCTGCGGCGTGGCCATCATGTGCACGCTCTGGCCCGCAAAGACCGGGCTGCCGGGCTTGGGCGTCTCCAGCGCGCCGCGCTCCAGCGCCGCGAGCACCGGCGCGGGCACCTCGATGCGGTAGCGCCGCAGGATGGCCAGGGCGTCGGCACAGGTGGTGGCGTCGGGCACGGTCGGGCCGCTGGCGATGACCGACGGGTCGTCGCCCGGCACATCGCTGATGGTCAGCGTGACCACCCGGGCCGGCGCGCAGGCCGCGGCCAGGCGCCCGCCCTTGATGCGCGAGAGATGCTTGCGCACGCAGTTCATCTCGCCGATGTTGGCGCCGCTGTTGAGCAGCTCCTTGTTGATGCGCTGCTTGTCGGCCAGCGTCAGGCCCTCGGCCGGCAGCGTGAGCAGGGCCGAGCCACCGCCCGAGATCAGGCAGAGCACGAGGTCGTCCTTGGTCAGGCCCTGCACCCGCTGCAGGATGCGCTGCGAGGCCGCCAGGCCCGCCGCGTCCGGCACGGGATGCGAGGCTTCGACCACCTCGATGCGCTGCGGCAGGCCAGCCGGGCGCGGCGGCGTGTGGTGGTAGCGCGTGACGACCAGGCCCGAGATCGGCGCCTCCGCCGGCCACAGGGCTTCCACGGCCTGGGCCATGGCGCCGCCGGCCTTGCCGGCACCGATGACCACGGTGCGGCCCTTGGGCGGCGCAGGGAGGAAAGGGGCGGTGTTGTGCAGCGGCAGGGCGCGCCGCACGGCGGCCTGGTAGAGGTGGGTCAGGAACTCGCGCGGCTGGCGACGGGGATCGGGGGTGCTCATGCTGCTCATGCAATAGGTCTCCTGCCCGCATTGTGACCTCGTAACCCGGCCGTAACCGGTGCGCGGGCAGACCCGGAGCCCGCGGCATAAACTACCGACGGCTACCCCCGAACCGACCGAGAGAGACACCATGAAAACCCAATTCCTCATCCGCCGCGCCCTGGCCGTCCTGGCCACCGGCGTCCTGCTCCTGCCCCTGGCCGGCGCGCAGACCTATCCCGCCAAGCCCATCACCCTGGTGGTGCCCAACCCGCCCGGCGGTTTCGTCGATGCCTCGGCCCGCCTGCTGAGCGAACCCCTGGCGCGCGTGCTGGGCCAGTCGGTGGTGGTGGACAACAAGGGCGGCGGCAGCGGCAACGTGGCCTACGGCCTGGTCGCGCGCGCCACCCCCGACGGCTACACCCTGCTGACCTCCTACTCCGCCTACCACGTGGGTAATCCGGCGCTCAGCCCCAAGCTGCCCTGGACGCAGAAGGACCTGACCCCGGTGGCCCTGATCACCGTGGCCACCAACGTCATTGCCGTGCACCCTTCGGTGCCCGCCAACACCCTGGCTGAGTTCATCGCCTATGCCAAGGCCAACCCGGGCAAGCTCAGCTATGCCTCGCAGGGCAACGGCTCGCTCTCGCACATCGGCACCGAGATGTTCAAGGGGCAGACCGGCACCCGCATGGTCCACATCCCCTACCGCGGCTCCGGCCCGGCCGTGCAGGACGTGCTGGCCGGCCAGGTGCAGGTCTTCATCACCACCCCGCCCTCGGTCATGGGCCACATCCAGGCCGGCAAGCTCAAGGGCCTGGCGGTGGCGGGCAAGGCACGCCATCCGGGCATCCCCAGCGTGCCCACCACCGATGAGGCGGGCCTCAAGGGCTTCGAGCTGGAGGCCTGGGTCGGCATCTTCGCGCCGGCCGGCACCCCGCCCGAGGTGGTGGCCAAGCTCAGCAGCGGCATCAAGCAGGCCATGGAGCAGGCCGAGACCAAGACCCGCGCCAGCGCGGCCGGCATCGAGATCCGCTACCTGCCGCCAGAAGCCCTGGACGCCCTGGTCAAGCGCGAGACCACGTTCTGGGCCAAGACCATCCAGGAGGCCGGCATCACTGCCGACTGAGTCGCGCTGCGGGCCGCTGTTGCAGCAGGCGCACAGATGGGCCCGAGCGGCTCCCCGAAGGGGGCGCTGGACGCCAGACAGCGGTAACAGTTGCACACATTTGTGGCACAGTTGCGGCATTGACGCCTAGAAGCCGAGGCCCGTTGGGACGACGCCTCGGCCCCCACCCTGTCCATGATCCAGATCCACACCCGCCTCCGTTTCCTCGCCCTCTGCGTCGTCACCGTGGTCGCCCTGCTGGCCGGCTGCGCCAGCCCGCCGCCGCCGGCCGCCAGCGCACCAGCCCCGACGCCTTTGGCCGCGCCCCAGCCCCAGCCCCTGCGGCCCGAGCCGCCCATGGGCCCGCCTTCGGCCGCCCTCACGGCCCTGGATTACCGCCTGGATGCGGCCTACCACCTCTATGGCAAGAACAACGACCGCATCTACCGCGGCGTCATGCCCCACTTCCTGTATGCGATCGGGGTGCTCGAGGTGCAGGTGGATACGCGCGGCAATCTGCTGGCGCTGAACTGGATGCGCGCCCCCGAGCACGCCCCCGAGGTCATTGCCGAGATCGAGCGCACGGTGCGCCAGGCCGCGCCCTTCCCCGCCCCGGTGCAACTGGGCAGCGCGAGCTACATCGAGACCTGGCTCTGGGATGCCAGCGGCAGCTTCCAGCTGCACACCCTGAGCGAAGGCCAGGGCCCCAAGGGCCAGCCCCGCCGCGCCATGCCCGCTCCGCGCGGCATCCGCCTGGTGGCGGCGCCCGGTGTGACTGCCCGTTGATCAAACGTGAGAAGAAGCCGTAGCGAGCGGCCTGAGCGCAAAGCGGACGGAGCACAGGAACCGGAACGTACGTCAGGTACGTGAGGATTCCGGGCACCGCCCCACGTCGCGATCGGGTCGCGCCGTAGATTTACTCGTGAGTTTCACGCCTTGGGGAGATCGTTCCACCACTGCGGTCCAAGCCGCGACTGCAGGTAGGCGATGAAGGCCATCACCTTGCCCGGCACCAGTTTCGGGCTGGGAAATACCGCGTGGATCTCCTGCTCGGGCAAGGTGTGCCCTTTGAGCACCTCCACCACCTGGCCTGACTTGAGCGAGTCGCTGGCCACATAGTGCGGCATGGCGGCGATGCCATAGCCGTTGCGCACCGCCGCCAGCACCGCCGAGAGGTTGTTGGAGCGCAGGCGGCCAGCCACGGGCACGGTCAGGCTCTCACCCTTGGGGGTGTTCATGCGCCAGACATCGTCACCCAGCACGCTGCTGTAGATCAGGGCCGGATGCCGGCTCAGATCGGTGGCCTGCTTGGGCGTGCCATGCTTGCGCAGGTACTTGGGTGAGGCCACCATGAGCCAGGGGTTCACGCCCAGGAAACGCGCGCCCAGCGTGGAGTCGGCCAGCTTGCCCATGCGGATCGCCACGTCGATGCCGTTGGCCACGAGGTCGGTGTAGCGGTCTTCGAAGCTCAGGTCCAGCTGCACCTGCGGGTGCTTGGCCATGAATTCCAGCGCCAGCGGCGTGACCACGCGCCGCCCGAAGGCCACCGAGGTGCCCACGCGCAGCAGGCCCTGGGCCTGGGTCTGGCGCAGACGCACGATGTTGTCGGCCTCCTCGGCCTCGCGCACGATGGATTTGCACTTCTCGTAGTACAGCGCCCCGGACTCGGTGACGCTGACACCGCGCGTGTTGCGGTTGAGCAGGCGCACCTTGAGCCGCTCCTCGATGGCCGCCACCAGCTTGGTCACCGTGGGCTGGGTGACGGAAAACTCTTTTGCAGCCTTGGAAAAACTGCCGGTTTCCACCACCCGCACGAACACCTGCATCGCCTGCAAACGGTCCATCTTGTCGCCTCATTTATTCCGATACGGAATAGATGTTATGGACTCCAGCCGTCTTCCGCAAGAGGGCCGGTCTTCCTACAGTCCATCCCATCACATTCATACCTTGAGGAGTACCACCATGGCCAAAATGAAAGCCATCGAAGCCGCCGTCCGCGTGATGGAGAAGGAAGGCATCACCCAGGCCTTCGGCGTGCCGGGCGCCGCCATCAACCCCATGTACGCCGCGCTGCGCCAGACCGGCGGCATCAGCCATGTGCTGGCCCGCCACGTCGAGGGCGCCTCCCACATGGCCGAGGGCTACACCCGCGCCAAGGCCGGCAACATCGGCGTTTGCATCGGCACCTCGGGCCCCGCCGGCACGGACATGATCACGGGCCTCTATTCCGCTCAGGCCGACTCGATCCCGATCCTCTGCATCACGGGCCAGGCGCCGCGCGCCCGCCTCTACAAGGAAGACTTTCAGGCCGTGGACATCGAGTCCATCGCCAAGCCGGTCACCAAGTGGGCCGTCACCGTGCGCGAGCCGGCCCTGGTGCCGCGCGCCTTCCAGCAGGCCTTCCACCTGATGCGCTCGGGCCGTCCGGGCCCCGTGTTGATCGACCTGCCCTTCGACGTGCAGATGGCCGAGATCGAGTTCGACATCGACACCTACGAGCCGCTGCCGGTGTACAAGCCGGCCGCGACGCGCAAGCAGATCGAGAAGGCGCTGGACATGCTGCAGGCCGCCGACAAGCCGCTGATCGTGGCCGGTGGCGGCATCATCAACGCCGACGCCTCCGACCTGCTGGTCGAGTTCGCCGAGCTCACTGGCGTGCCCGTCATCCCCACGCTCATGGGCTGGGGCACCATTCCCGACGACCACCCGCTGATGGCCGGCATGTGCGGCCTGCAGACCAGCCACCGCTACGGCAACGCCACGATGCTGGCCTCCGACTTCGTGCTGGGCATCGGCAACCGCTGGGCCAACCGCCACACCGGTAGCACCGAGGTCTATTGCAAGGGCCGCAAGTTCGTGCACGTGGACATCGAGCCCACCCAGATCGGCCGCGTCTTCATGCCCGACTTCGGCATCGTGTCGGACGCCAAGGCCGCGCTGCAGCTCTTCGTGGAAGTGGCGCGTGAACGCAAGGCCGCCGGCCAGCTCAAGGACCGCTCCGACTGGGCCTTCCGCTGCGCCGAGCGCAAGCGCCTGATGCACCGCAAGACCCACTACACCGAGACGCCGATCAAGCCCATGCGCGTGTACGAGGAGATGAACAAGGTCTTCCCGCGCGACACCATCTACGTCACCACCATCGGTCTGAGCCAGATCGCCGGCGCCCAGTTCCTCAACGTCTACGGCCCGCGCCAGTGGATCAACTGCGGCCAGGCCGGTCCGCTGGGCTGGACCATCCCCGCCGCGCTGGGCGTGGTGGCCGCGGACCCCACGCGCACCGTGGTCGGCCTGTCCGGTGACTACGACTTCCAGTTCCTGATCGAGGAGCTGGCCGTGGGCGCGCAGTTCCGCCTGCCCTATGTGCAGGTGCTGGTGAACAACAGCTACCTGGGCCTGATCCGCCAGGCGCAGCGCAACTTCGACATGGACTACTGCGTGCAGCTGGCCTTCGACAACCAGAACGTCGATGATCCAGCGCTCAAGGGCTATGGCGTGGACCACCAGGCGGTGGTGCAGGGCCTGGGCTGCAAGAGCCTGCGCGTGACCGATCCGGACAAGATCGAGTCGGCGATGAAGCAGGCGCAGAAGATGGCGCAGGAGTTCCGCGTGCCGGTCGTGGTGGAGGTGATCCTGGAGAAGGTGACCAACATCGCCATGGGCGTGGAGATCGACAAGATCAACGAGTTCGAGGAGATCGACTGCCGTCACCCCGAGGGTCGTCAGGGCCTGGAGCTGGCCGGACTGCTGGAGTAATCCGCCACAATAGCAAGCCCTGTGGGCCTGTACGCACCCCGTTCCGAGGTGCGTACAGGCCCTGAAACATCGGAGACTGACAAGATGCCCAAATTCGCTGCCAACCTGACCATGCTGTTCAACGAAGTGCCCTTTCTGGAGCGCTTTGCGGCAGCCAAATCGGCCGGCTTCGAGGCGGTGGAATACCTCTTCCCCTACCCTTATGACAAGAACGAACTGGCCGGTCTGCTCAAGACCCATGGTCTGAAGCAAGTGCTGCACAACCTGCCGGCCGGCAACTGGGACGGCGGCGAGCGCGGCATCGCCTGCCACCCGGACCGCGTGGAAGAGTTCCGCAGCGGCGTGGACCAGGCCATCGCCTATGCCACCGCCCTGGGCTGCCCGCAGGTCAACTGCCTGGCCGGCAAGGTGCCCGCGGGCGTCAGCCGCGAGCAGGCGCACGCCACCTTCGTCGCCAACCTCAAGTTCGCGGCCGACAAGCTCAAGGCCGCCGGCCTCAAGCTGCTGATCGAGCCCATCAACAGCTACGACATCCCCAGCTTCTTCCTCAACACCACGGCCCAGGCCGCGGCCGTTCTGGACGCCGTGGGCAGCGACAACCTCTACATCCAGTACGACATCTACCATGCCCAGCGCATGGAAGGCGAACTGGCCGCGACGGTGCAGAAGCACCTGGCCCGTATCGCCCACATCCAGCTCGCGGACAACCCGGGCCGCAACGAGCCGGGCACGGGCGAAATCAACTATCCTTTCCTCTTCCGCCACCTCGACGCCATCGGCTACACCGGCTGGATCGGCTGCGAGTACAAGCCCCGCACCACCACGAGCGACGGCCTGGGCTGGATCAAGGCATTGACCAAGTAAGAGACTGACCTGAGTAGAGACATGACCAAATCCGGACTGAAACTGGGCTTCATCGGCCTGGGCATCATGGGCAACCCCATGGCCCTGAACCTCATCAAGGGCGGCCACGTGCTGTTCGTCAACACGCGCAGCAAGGTGCCGCAGGAACTGGTGGACGCCGGCGCCACCGTCTGCACCACGCCCGCCGGCGTGGCCGAGCGCGCCGACATCATCTTCACCATGGTGCCCGACACCCCCGACGTCGAGAAGGTGCTGTTCGGCGAGAACGGCGTGGCCCAGGGCCTCCAAGGGGCCAAGGGCAAGGTCGTGGTGGACATGAGCTCCATCGACCCGATGGCCACCAAGGAATTTGCGAAGAAGATCAATGCCCTGGGCTGCGACTATGTGGACGCGCCCGTCTCGGGCGGTGAAGTCGGTGCCAAGGCCGCTTCGCTGACCATCATGGTCGGCGCCGACGAGGCGGTGTTCGAGCGCGTCAAGCCCCTGTTCGAGCTCATGGGCAAGAACATCACCCTGATCGGCGGCAACGGTGCCGGCCAGACCTGCAAGGTGGCCAACCAGATCATCGTGGCGCTGAACATCGCCGCCGTGAGCGAGGCCCTGGTCTTCGCCTCCAAGGCCGGCGCCGATCCAGCCAAGGTACGTCAGGCCCTGATGGGCGGCTTCGCTTCCTCGCGCATCCTCGAAGTGCACGGCGAGCGCATGGTCAAGCGCACCTTCAACCCGGGCTTCCGTATCGCGCTGCACCAGAAAGACCTGAACCTGGCGCTGCAGGGCGCCAAGACGCTCAAGATGGCGCTGCCGCAGACGGCCAACGCGGCCCAACTCATGTCGGCCTGCGCCGCCCTGGGCCACGACCAGGCCGACCACTCGGCCCTGGTCAAGGCCATCGAGGCCCTGGCCAACCACAAGGTCGCACCCGACGCCTGAACGCGCACGGCTGGGCCCAGGCCCGGCCGCTGCATGTCTCAGCGTGGCCTAGGCAGCATCCGCGGCCAGCGACAGCATGTGCCCGAGCCGCGGGTCGCTGCGGCCGCCCAGCAACTGCTGGTAGACCGCCTGCACAGCCGCGGGGCCGTGGTGCTGCTGCACCGCGATCCAGGGCCGCGCCGGGTTGGACACCGTGGCGATGAAGTCCTGCCAGCCCCTCAGCATGCGCTGGGCCAGCACCGCCCCGCCCCACTCGGCGCTGCGCTTCTTGATCTGCGCCGGCGCAAAGAACAGGGTGGCGCGCGGTCCGGGAATATCCTTGGCGCCACCCAGTTCAGAAAGATGCGCAGCGCCGATCGAACAGCTGTAGCGCAGCTGCGCAAAGCGGGTGTGGATCTCGCGCCGCAGCGCCGCATTGCCCGCCAGGTCGACATAGACGCAAGGCGCATCGGCGGGCAGCTGCGCGAGCTGGCCGTAGCTCAGCACCTGCTGGTAGCAACCCAGGCTTTCGCAGAACGTCACGTTGGCGTCCGAGGTCAGCCCGATCACGTCAACCTCGCCACGCCGCGCCAGCTGGAAAGCCGTGCCGTAGGCCGTCTTGCTCGATGCGCTGGAGATCAGCATCAAGGCACGCCGGCCGGGCTCATCCGCCGCGCCGAAGTAGCGGTTGTCGGCCAGGAAATCATCGACCAGCCAGGACGTGATGAAGAGCGGGCGCAGCAAGGCCTGCAGGTCCTCGGTGTCGGCCGTGTAGAAGGGATCGGCCGCGCAGCGCATGTACTGGTTGTAGACGCCATGCAGACCGGCGCGGTGCGGCGCCTCGTCGAAGAAATGCGTCGCCGACACCTGGCCCGGCGTCAGGTCCACGCTGCTGGCCATGGGGAAGTAGCCGTAGAGCCGCTCACCCACCGCCAGCGCAGGATGGCGTGAGTCCTGCACCACCCCGAAACCCCAGACCGGAATGCGACCCCAGGCCGCGTCGTCGGCCACGGGGAAGAACTGCCAGTACTGCATCGCCTCGCCCATGGCCCCGTACGTGATGTTGTTGGTCGTCAGCGCGTAGCGTTCGATCGCCACGCGAACCTTCCCCTCGCTCAGGGGCGGCGGCGTGCCGCGGCGCAGGGTGGTGGTGCCGAGCTGGTCCTTGCGGACAAGAAAATCAAGCGTCTCCATGCGGTGACCTTAAACCGGCGTCTCGCCCGGCGCAAGCCGGGCCCGGCGCCTGCGCGACAGCTGTCGGCAGCCAAGGCGGCGCTGTATCATTTCCGCTCCTCTGCAGTGGAGTGACAGACCGCATGGGCCTGTACGACGACGATCTCTCCAACACCCGGGCGCTGGTCGTCGACGGCAACCCCACCTCGCGCGCCATCCTGGTCAACCAGCTGCGCGAATTCGGTGTCGGCGCGGTGGAGCAGGCCACACGCTCTGTCGACGCACGCAAGGTGCTGGAGCTCAAGGCCTTCGACATCGTGCTGTGCGAGCAGTACTTCCAGCCCGGTACCCCCACCGGCCAGGATCTGCTCGACGACCTGCGGCGCCATCAGCTGCTGCCCTTTTCCACCGTCTTCATCATGGTCACGGGCGAGGCGACCTACGCCAAGGTGGCCGAGGCGGCCGAGTCCGCGCTCGACGGCTACCTGATCAAGCCCCACACGGCTACGGGCCTGGCCGAGCGCCTGCACCTGGCACGCCAGCGCAAGGCCGCGCTGGCTGACATCTTTGCCGCCATCGAGGCCGACGACTACGAGCGTGGCGCGCGCCTGTGCCTGCAGCGCTTCGAGGCCCGCGCACCCTTCTGGCTCTATGCCGCACGCATCGGCGCCGAGCTGCTGATGCGCATCGAGCGCTACGACGAGGCCCAGCGGCTCTACGACGCCGTGATCGCCGCCAAGACCCTGCCCTGGGCCAAGCTGGGCGTGGCCCGTTCGCAACTCGACAAGGGCGAGCCCATGCGCGCGATCAGCACGCTGGAGAACCTGATCGGCGAGGAGCCCCGCTACGCCGACGCCTACGACGTGCTGGGGCGCGCGCAGTTCGAGCTGGGCAACCACGAGCAGACTCTGGCCGCCTACAAGATGGCCTGCGCGGTCACGCCCTACTCCATCACGCGGCTGCAGAACCTGGGCCATATGTGCTTCTACAGCGGCGAGCGTGCCGAGGCCGAGAAGATCCTGGGCCAGTGCGCGCGGCTGGGCCTGGATTCCAAGATGTTCGACCCGCAGACCCTGGTGCTGCTGGCCTTCACACGGCTGGAGGCGCAGGACCGCAAGGGCCTGCAGCATTGCCGCGACGATTTCGTCAAGCTCATCGACCGCGACGAGAAGAACCCACGCCTGCAGCGCCTGGCCAACACCGTGGACGCGCTCATTCTCATCCTCGACCGCCAGTTCGCGCGCGCCGTCGAGGCGGTGCGCACCCAGGCCGGCAAGGTCAAGGCGCCGGACTTCGATGCCGAGTCCGCCACCAACCTCATCGCGCTCATGGCCCAGCTGGCCAACAAGGCCATCGAGCTCGACGACGTGGAGCCCGCGGTGGACGCGATGGGCATGCGCTTTTCCACCGGCCGCTCCATGAACGAGCTGCTGGCGGGCGCGGCCGGCGTGCATCCCCCCTATGCCGAGCGTCTGCGCGTGGCCGGCAGCCATGTGCTCAAGCTGGCCGAGACGGCCCTGACCCTGAGCCTGGGCGGCAACCCCTCGGGGGCCGTGCGCGACCTGCTGGCCCATGGCAACCAGACCCTCAACGCCAAGCTCATCGAGACCGCGCGCCTGGTGCTGCAACGCTACGAGGGCCGCATCCCCGAAGCGCTCGAGTTCGAGACCGCGGTGCAGGAATGGCGCCAGCAATACGGCAACCCGAGCCTGCGCCCGGCGCTGACCGAGCAGGGCCGCGCCGCCGGTGCGCTGAACCTGCGCGCCCAGGCCAAGACCGATGGCTCGCCGGCGGCCATCTTTGCGGCCGCAGAGGCCATGCACCAGGTGGCCGTGGCCATCGCGACCGAGTCACCGCCACCGGAGACCGGCAACCACTAGCACCAGCCCAAAGCGTCAGACGGCTAGAATCGAGCCCTTCGGAGGTGTGGCAGAGTGGTCGATTGCACCGGTCTTGAAAACCGGCAACGGGCAACCGTTCGTGAGTTCGAATCTCACCGCCTCCGCCAAAATCCCTGTCAGTCCATGGGCCCCTCAGCCCAGTGCGCATAGGCGAAGTTGCAGACGAAGGGCCCGCGGATGTCATGGGCCGCGCGCTGGCGTGCGAAGGCCTGCCGGAAGGCGGCGTCGAGTTCGCCGAGCGCCTTGGCGCTTTCATAGAGCGCTTCCACATCGACCAGGATGCGTTCGCCATTGTTTTCCACGTAGACCACGAGGCGGCGGCGTGATTTCGCGACGGCCATGTAGAACTCGGCGGGAGCGCCGGCGATGCCGCTCGCATGGAGGGCCTCATGCACGGCGAACTTTTCCTGAATGCTGAGCTTGAAGCGGTCGTCGGGATCGAGGCTTTCCACATCCGCGACCACCATCGCCCGCGCTACCTCGGCCAGATTTTGGGTATGCATATCTCATCTCCTTTCGGCGCACGAGATGGGGCCGAAGCGGGATGGATTCAAGAGCCGGGGCGGCGGGAGCCATCCAGCGCGTTTTCTGCCGGTGCAGGCCACGTGCTGTAGACCCCAGGGCCTGGTCGCCCCCGTTCAGCTCCAGAGATCCAGCGGCGGGTCGTGCACCACGGCCTGCAGGATGTCGCTGCGCGAGATGAAACCTGTGAGCTTGCCGTCTTCCGCCACCACGGGCAGGCCGGGCAGCCGGGTGTCGAGCAGGACACGGGCCACGCGACGCAGATCGGTGTCTTCGCTCACGGCAGGCACGGGGCTGATCATCACGGCCGCGACCGGTTCCATCAACAGGGCACGCCAGACCAGGGTGGAGGCATCGGGCTGGGGCAGACGGTCCAGGTTCAGGAGCTCGGCACGGGTCAGCAGGCCCACGAGCTCGCCGCTTTCGGCCAGCACAGGCGCCTGGCCCATGCCCTGCGCACCCAGCAGCTGCCAGGCCTCCAGCACGGTCATGTCCGGGCCCACGGTCTGGACCTGTCGGCTCATGACGTCGGCCACGCGGCTCAGGGGATGGCGCTCGGGGCCCTGGCCGCTGGCCTGGGCGTAGGCCGAGAGCGCGGCACCGGCGGCGTAGCTGCGCGCCTGCACGGGCGCCACGGCCTGGCGCAGGCTCGCTGCGGTCCCGCCAGTCTGCTCATGGGCCTGCAGGCGACGCGTGCGCATCACGGAGCGCAGGGCGTCGACGCGCCAGAGGTCTTCCATCGCGCCACGGAAAATGCGCCCGCTTTCGCCGTAGATCGAGAACATGCCGGTCCTCCTCTGCCTCGCTGAGCCGACTATAGCGGGCCGCAGCCCACCCGCCAATCAGGAAGCGGCGGACTCGGGCAGGAACAGGGCCTGCAGATCGCTGAGGAAATCGAAACCGCGCGCGGTGGGCTGCACGCGCTGCAGGTCGCGCGTGATCCAACCCTTGCGCTCGGCCTCCTCCAGCGCGCGCTGGATGGCCGTGAGGGCCAGGCCCGTGCGCTCGCCGAATTCGCTGAGCGAAAAACCCTGACGCAGGCGCAGGGCGTTGAGCATGAATTCGAAGGGCAGATCGGCACGCGCCACTTCCTCCTCCTGCGCGATGGCGTCGCCCGCGAGCGCGCGCTCCATGTACAGGCGCGGGTCGCGCGTGCGCACCTGGCGTACCACGCGATGCGCAAAGCTGAGCTTGCCATGCGCGCCAGCGCCTATGCCCAGGTAGTCACCGAACTGCCAGTAGTTGAGGTTGTGACGGCAATGGTGGCCGGGCTGTGCGTAGGCCGACACTTCGTAGCGGTTCAGGCCGGCCAGGGCCGTGCGCTCGGTGATCAGGTCCAGCATGGCGTAGGCCGTGTCGTCCTCGGGCACCTCCGGCGGGTGCTTGGCGAAATAGGTGTTGGGCTCGATGGTCAGGTGGTAGATCGAGAGATGCGGCGGCGCGAACGCGAGCGCCTGGTCGATCTCCCCCCGCAAGCCCTCCAGCGTCTGCCCCGGCAAGGCGTACATCAGGTCCAGGTTCCAGGTATCGAAGCTGCGCGCGGCCTCTTCGAGCGCGGCCATGGCCTGGGCGCGGTCGTGCACGCGACCGATGCGTTTCAGATGCGCATCATCGAAGCTCTGCACACCGACCGAAAGGCGCGTCACGCCCGCGTCGCGGAAGGCGCGGAAGCGCTCCCTCTCGAACGTGCCGGGGTTGGCTTCGAGCGTGATCTCGCAGTCGGCCGGCAGCTTGAGACGGGCGCGGATGTCGGCCAGCAGACGGTCGATGGACGCCGGGCTGAACAGGCTGGGTGTGCCGCCGCCGATGAAGATGCTGTGCACGCTGCGGCCCCAGATCAGGGGCAGCGCGGCCTCCAAATCGGCGACGAGGGCGTCGAGGTAGCGCTGCTCGGGCAGCTCACCCGCGCGCAGCTCATGCGAATTGAAATCGCAGTAGGGGCATTTCTTGAGGCACCAGGGCAGGTGCACGTAGAGCGAAAGCGGCGGCAGGCTCGTGAGCTGCAGCGTGCCCGGACGCAGGTAGTGCTGGATGTCGCGCATCACGCCGGACTCATAGCCAGTTCTGCCGGATCAGCTCGACCATCTGGCGCGCCGCACGGCCGCGGTGGCTGTTAGCGTTCTTGACCTCAACAGGCAGCTGCGCAAAGGTCTGGCCGAACTCGGGGATGAACATCACGGGATCGAAGCCGAAGCCGTTCGTGCCCCGGCGTTCGCGCGTGATCTCGCCGCGTACGCGGCCCACGGCCACCAGGGGCTCGGGGTCATCGGCCGAACGCAGGGCCACCAGGGTGCTGACCATGGCGGCACGGCGGTTGGCGATGTCCCTCATCTGTTCCAGCAAGGCGGTGACGTTGTTGTCGTCACCCTTGGCATAGCCGTGCTGCGTGGCGTAGAAAGCCGTGTCCACGCCGGGCAGGCCGCCGAAGGCGTCCACGCACAGACCCGCATCGTCGGCGATGGCCGGCAGGCCACTGAGTCGGGCCGCATGACGCGCCTTGGCCAGGGCGTTCTCGAGAAAGGTGCGGTGCGGCTCTTCGGCCTCGGGAATGGCCAGCTCACCCTGGCGCACGAGCTCCAGGCCCAGCGGCGCGAACATCTCCTGCAGCTCGCGCAGCTTGCCGGCGTTGTTGGAGGCGAGGACGATCTTCTTCATGCCTGGAGCGCCTCGGTCTGCAGGCGCACGAGCTCATTCACGCCCTGCTCGGCCAGGGCCAGCAGGGTGTCCATTTCCTGACGGCTGAAAGCGGCGCCCTCGGCCGTGCCCTGCACCTCGATGAAGTGACCGGCGCCCGTCATCACCACATTCATGTCGGTGTCGCAGGCCGAGTCCTCGGTGTACTCCAGGTCGAGCAGGGGCGTGCCCTCGACGATGCCCACCGAGATGGCCGCGACCTGGCCCGTGATGGGTGAGGCGCTGATCTTGCCGGAGGCCAGCAGCGCGGTGACCGCGTCCTGCGCGGCAACGAAAGCGCCCGTGATGGCCGCGGTGCGCGTGCCACCGTCGGCCTGCAGCACGTCACAGTCGAGGGTGATGGTGCGTTCACCGAGCTTCTTCAGATCGAACACGGCGCGCAGCGAACGGCCGATCAGGCGCTGGATTTCCTGCGTGCGGCCCGTCTGCTTGCCACGTGCGGCCTCGCGGTCGCTGCGGGTGTGGGTGGCGCGCGGCAGCATGCCGTACTCGGCCGTGACCCAGCCCTCGCCGCTGCCCTTCTTGTGCGGCGGCACACGCTCTTCCACCGAAGCGGTGCACAGCACCTTGGTGTGGCCGAACTCGATCAGCACCGAACCCTCGGCGTGCATGGTGTAGCGGCGGGTGATGCGCACGGGGCGCAGCTGGTCGGCGGCACGGCCGCCCTGACGGATGTATGAGCTCATGGCATTCCTGGAAATGTGGAGACCGGATCACCCGGCCAGCGGTCAGCCGTTGCGGCGCGCAGCCGTGCGGCGGATGGCCTCGTTGATCTCGGCGATGGAGCGCTCGATGGCCTCGTCGTCCAGGTCCTCGACCAGCGAGGAGTCGACGACGCCAGCCTGCACGGTGGAAGCGAAGACGCCGTCGTTGATGCTGTCGGTCGAGACGCTGCCCTGGGTTTCCTCGAAGCTGTCGGGGGTTTCCCATTCCATCGCAATGACGGTGACGTTGTCGCTGGCCGAGCCGGCCTTCTCCAGCGCCTTCTCGACCAGGTCGGGGACGGCGCGCGCGACCTGCTTGAGGCCGAGGTCGTATGTGATCTCCACGTCAGACAGCGCACTCCACAGGCCGTCGGAACACAGGAGGATGCGGTCGCCCTGCTGGAGGTTGATCGGGCCCATGACGTCGAACACCGGATTGGCCGGCGAACCCAGGCACGTGAACAGCACGTTGCGGTTGGTCTTGTCGCCGGTCTTGGCACCCGGTGGCACCTCGTCCTGGCGCTGTTCCATATAGGAATGGTCGCGTGTCCGCGCCAGCATCTCGCCGTCACGCACCATGTACAGCCGGGAATCGCCGCAATGCACCCAGCTCACGCGATCACCCTGGACCAGGGCCGCGACGAAGGTGGTGCGCGGCGTGTCCAGCATGTTCTTGCTGGCGGCGTAGCTCAGGATCTGGCGATGGGCCAGCAGCACGGACGAGGCCAGGAAGGCGCGCGGGTCCTTGATGCCAGTCTTGGCTTCCTGCTGGAACGCAGCCGACACGACCTGCAGCGCAAGCTGGGCCGCGACCTCGCCCTCGGGGTGCCCGCCCATGCCGTCGGCCAGCAGGAACAGCGCCGCGTCCCGCGTGTAGCAATAGCCCATGCGGTCTTCGTTGGTGGCGCGGCCGCCGCGGCGGCTGACCTGGAAGACGGAGAATTTCATTTCGGTTTGGCCGCAACGACCCCGGTCACACTTTTGACGCTTTTCTTGGTGTCCGACACCATGGTGTCGAACTGCAGGCGCACCTTCTCGGCCATGGACAGCTTGGTATAGCGGCGCTCACCCTCGCGGCTGAGCTCCTTCTGCAAGGCGAAAACCGACTGCGGACGAGAGAGCGGATCGAGCGCCATGGTCCACTCCACGACCTCGATCAGGTTGTCGGAATAGACGCCGCGCAGGCGCGCCAGCGCCGTCGTCAGGCGGTCCTTCTCCAGACGCTGCGGCGCCTCGTTGGGCGGGTAGCCCTGCATGCAGGCGTAGATGCAGGCGCCGATGGCGTAGATATCGGTCCAGGGACCCATGGCGGCGTCGCGCCGGTACATCTCGGGCGCGGCGAAGCCGGGCGTGTACATGGGACGGATGAAGTTGCCTTCCTTGCTCAGCACCTCGCGCGCGGCGCCGAAGTCGATCAGCACCGAGCGGTTGTCGTCGGTGATGAAGATGTTGGCTGGCTTGATGTCCAGGTGCAGCATCTTGTGCTGGTGCACGATGCGCAGGCCGCGCAGGATCTCGTCGAACAGGGAGCGGATGGTGGACTCGCGGAAGACCTTCTGCTGCTTCTGGTCGCGCGCGGTGATGATGAAGTCCTGCAGGGACGCGCCCTCCAGGTAGTTCATCACCATGTAGACGGTCTCGTTCTCGCGGAAGAAGTTGAGCACGCTGACGACGGAGGGGTGCGAGATCTGGGCCAGCGAACGGCCTTCCTCGAAGAAGCTCTTGAGGCCCAGACGGTAGAGCGAAAGCTTCTCGGTCGTGACCTGGGGCAGCAGCTCTCCGGGCGCGCGCGTCACCAGGGACGCGGGCAGGTACTCCTTGATGGCCACCTGCTGGCCCTCGGGGTCGATGGCCAGGTAGACCACACCAAAGCCGCCCGCCGCGACCTTGCGCACGATGCGGTAGCCGCCGATCTGGGTTTCCGGGGATAGCGGTGCTGGTTTGACCTTGGACATATTTATGGGGTTGCGGCCCGGAGCCCGGGCCCAATCCGGTTATTCTCGGGGTCGTTTGACAGATCAAGAATACGCGATGCCAGTTTACAGCATGACCGGCTACGCCAGCGCCCAGCGCGGCGCGGCAGCGCAGACCGAGCCCGGCAGTTCCGCACGTCTGGGCCTGGAAATCCGCTCCGTCAACGGCCGCTTCCTCGACCTCACGCTGCGCCTGTCCGAAGAGCTGCGCGCGCACGAGCCCGCCCTGCGTGAGATGGTGCAGGGCCGGCTCAAGCGCGGCAAGGTGGAGCTGCGGGCCTTCCTCGAAAGCGCGGGGGACAGCGCCGTGGCAGAACCCACCCCACGGCTCCTGCAGCGCCTGGGTGCCCTGCAGGACAGCGTGCAAGCCTGGCTGCCCGACGCGCGCGCGCTGAGCGTGGCCGACATCCTCAAGCTCGCCGCGGGCGAGCGCGGTGGCCCCCAGGACTGGGGCCCCACCGTGCAGGAACTGGCCACGCAGGCGCTGGACGCCCTGGTCGAGGCCCGCCGGCGCGAGGGCGAACGCCTGGCCGCCATGCTGCTGGGGCACATCGGCCAGCTGCGCCAGCTGGCCAGCCAAGCCGGCCCTCTGGTGCCGCAGCTCGTGGAACAGCAGAGACAACGCTTTCTCGAGCGCTGGCAGGAGGCCATGGCCTTGACCGACGGCGCCACACCGCCGCAGGCCGCACAGGAACGCGCACTGACCGAGGCCACGGCCTATGCCATCCGTATCGACGTGGCCGAGGAGCTCACGCGCCTGGCCTCGCACCTGGACGAGATTGAACGTCTGCTGAAGAAGGGCGGCGAGGTCGGCAAGCGCCTGGACTTCCTGATCCAGGAGCTGCACCGCGAGGCCAACACCCTGGGCTCCAAGTCGGCCACACTGGAGCTGACCCGCATTTCGGTGGACATGAAGGTGCTCGTCGAGCAGATGCGTGAGCAGGTGCAGAACCTAGAGTAGGACGCCCCCATGGATTACCCCGGCAACCTCTTCGTCGTCGCTGCCCCCAGCGGGGCCGGCAAGTCCAGCCTCGTCAAGGCCCTGCTGGCCCAGGATGCACGGCTGCAGCTCTCGGTCTCGCACACCACGCGCGCGCCGCGGGGGCAGGAGCAGAACGGGCGCGAGTACTACTTCGTCTCCCCGGCCGCCTTCGACGCCATGGTGCAGGCCGATGCCTTTGTGGAATGGGCCCATGTGCACAACCACCGCTACGGCACCTCGCGCCAGGCCATCGCCGACCGGATCCTGGCCGGTGCCGACATCGTGCTGGAAATCGACTACCAGGGGGCCATGCAGATCAAGAAGCTGTTCCCGGCTGCGGCCATCATCTTCATCCTGCCGCCCAGCTGGGAAGAACTGCGCGCCCGACTGGTCAAGCGCGGCGAAGATGCCGAGGACGTGATCGCCCTGCGCCTCAAGAACGCCGCCGAGGAGATGGCCCAGGCGCCAAATTTCGACTTCGTTATAATCAACGACTTGTTCGAACGTGCCCTGGCCGACCTGCAGCTGGTCGTCAATGCCCAGCGGCTGCGGTATCCGGCTCAGCGCCGGTCCCGTCCCGAGACTTTCCAGGCGCTGCGCCTGCCCTGATGCCGGTCGTCCCGGCCCACTGGAGTTACACAACATGGCCCGTATCACCGTCGAAGACTGCCTTGAGAAGATCCCGAACCGCTTCCAGCTTGTGCTGGCCGCAACCTACCGCGCCCGCATGCTGAGCCAGGGCCATGCCCCCAAGATCGAGAGCAAGAACAAGCCCGGCGTGACCGCCCTGCGCGAAATCGCCGAAGGCAAGGTCGGCCTGGAAATGCTCAAGAAGGTCCCGACCTGAGCCCGGCCCTCATCCACTGAAAAAGCACCGTTCGCGGTGCTTTTTTATTGCCCAACGCCAAGTGACCCTTTGGCGCTATATATTTGAGGGGTGAGCGCTCTCTTGCACGCCCCCTCTGCCGCCCCTGTCGCCCCGGGTCCGATCGACCCGGCGGGTCCGGCTGCGGCCAACGCGGCGGCGGCCAGTTTCGCCAGCCTGACCGCCAGGCTGGACTACCTCAGCCCCGTGGATCTGGAGCAGGTGCGCCAGGCCTACCGCTATGCCGACGAGGCCCACCTGGGCCAGTTGCGCAACAGCGGTGAGCCCTACATCACCCACCCGATTGCCGTCGCCGCCCAGTGCGCCGACTGGAAGCTCGACGCCCAGGCCCTGATGGCTGCGCTGCTGCACGACGCGCTCGAAGACTGTGGGATCAGCAAGGCCGAACTGATCGAGCGCTTCGGCTCGCCCGTGGCCGAGCTCGTGGACGGTCTGACCAAGCTGGACAAGCTGCAGTTCGACACGCGCGAGGAGAGCCAGGCCGAGTCCTTCCGCAAGATGCTGCTGGCCATGGCGCGCGACGTGCGCGTCATCCTGATCAAGCTGGCCGACCGCAGCCACAACATGCGTACGCTCTCGGACGTGCCAAGGTCCAAATGGACCCGCATCGCCTCCGAGACGCTGGAGATCTACGCCCCCATCGCCTACCGCCTGGGCCTGAACCAGACCTACCGAGAGCTGCAGGAGCTCTCCTTCCAGCACCTGCGCCCCTGGCGCCACAACGTCCTGTCCAAGGCCCTGGAACGCGCACGCAGCCGCCGGCGTGACCTGATCGGCAAGGTGCACAAGGAGGTCGAGGCCGCCTTCGAGACAGCGGGCATGCCCATCCGCATCGCCGGACGTGAGAAGACGCTCTACTCCATCTACCGCAAGATGGACGAGAAGCACCTGAGCTTCGCGCAGATCACGGACATGTACGGCTTTCGCATCATCGTCCCCACGCTGGCCGATTGCTACACGGCCCTGGGCACGCTGCACCAGCTCTACAAGCCGGTGCCCGGCAAGTTCAAGGACCACATCGCCATCCCCAAGGTCAACGGCTACCAGTCGCTGCACACCACCCTGGTGGGGCCCTCGGGCGTGAACGTCGAATTCCAGATCCGCACCGAGGCCATGCATGTGGTGGCCGAATCCGGTGTGGCCGCGCACTGGCTCTACAAGGCCAATGAGCCCGACAGCCCCATGACCGCGCGCCTGGGCGCGCAATGGCTGCAGTCGTTGATGGACATCCAGAACGAAACGCGAGACGCTGCCGAGTTCTGGGACCACGTCAAGGTGGATCTCTTCCCTGAGGCGGTCTACGTCTTCACGCCCAAGAGCAAGATCATCTCGCTGCCGCGCGGCGCCACCGTGGTGGACTTCGCCTACGCCATCCACAGCGACATCGGCGACCGCACCATGGCCGCGCGCATCAACGGCGAGCAGGTACCGCTGCGCACCGAACTCAAGAATGGCGACGTGGTCGAGGTGGTCACCTCTTCCGTCTCGGCGCCCAACCCGGCCTGGCTGAGCTTCGTGCGCACGGGGCGCGCGCGCTCCAAGATCCGGCACCACCTCAAGACCCTGGCCCAGACCGAGTCCGAGGGACTGGGCGAAAAGCTGCTGCTGCAGGCGCTGCGCGCCGAGGGCATCGACCGTTTCCCCACCGACGACGACAGCACACGTGCCGGCATCTGGGACAAGCTGCTGCGCTTCACGGGCAACCGCAGCCGCTCGGAACTGCTCATGGACATCGGCCTGGGCAAGCGCATCGCCAGCATCGTCGCCAAGCGCATGGCCACCCTGCTGGCCGAAAGCGGCGAAAAGCCCGATGCCGTGCTGCTGAGCCGGGAACGCTTCGTCACGCAGGAGTCGGCCGGCCACGCCCCGGTCACGCTGGACGGCAGCGAGAACGCTTCTGTCCAGTACGCCATCTGCTGCCGCCCCATCCCGGGCGACGCCATCGTGGGCTATCTGGGCCGCGGCGAAGGCCTGGTGGTGCACACGGCAGACTGCGCGATTGCGCGCAAGCTGCACCACAAGGACAGTGAGCGCTTCATCGGCGTGGAGTGGTCAGATGAACCGACCCGGGCCTTTGAAGCAGCGGTCGTGGTCACGGTCAACAACGGCAAGGGCGTGCTGGCGCGCGTCGCCTCAGCCTTGGCCAGCGCGGAAGCCGACATCACCCATATCGACATGGGCCAGGAAGCAGCGCTCGAAACCATCGACCTGCGTTTCGTCGTTGCCGTGCGCGACCGCGTACACCTGGCTGACGTGCTGCGCGCCCTCAAGCGCACGCCCTCGGTGCTGCGCGCACGCCGCGGCAGCACCAGCGTCTGATTCAGGCCGCCGAGGCCGGCGCCGGATAGCGCACCGCCAGCACCTCGATCTCTTCCACGCCCGCCGGGGTGACGAGCTTGAGCACATCCCCCACGCGGGCCTTGAGCAGGGTACGGGCCACCGGGGCGATCCAGCTCACCTGGCCCTGCAGACTGTCGGCTTCATCGATGCCCAGGATGGTGATGGTGCGCTCGGTTCCCGCTTCGTCGGCATAGCTCACGGTCGCACCGAAAAACACCTGGTCGCTGCCGTGGTGCACGCTGGGATCGGTGACCTCGGCGATCTCCAGCCGCTTGGTCAGGAAGCGGATGCGGCGATCGATCTCGCGCAGCCGCTTCTTGCCGTAGAGGTAGTCGCCGTTCTCGGAACGGTCACCATTGCTCGCGGCCCAATGCACCACCTCGACCACCTTGGGCCGCTCGACGTCGATCAGCGTCATCAGCTCGGCGCGCAGGCGCGCGTAGCCGCCCGGCGTCATGTAGTTCTTGCCGCCAGCGGGCAGGGCCGGCAACTGGCCGTCCTCGTCGTCGTCCGTGTCGGTTTCGCGGGTGAAGGCCTTGCTCATGGCGGAATCCTGGGACCGGATATTCTGGGCTGCAAGAAAAAAGCCTGCAACTTTGCAGTTGCAGGCTTTTCCGTTTTGGTGCGGCTGGCAGGAATCGAACCCACGACCCCTTGGTTCGTAGCCAAGTACTCTATCCAGCTGAGCTACAGCCGCGAAGCTGCGAATTGTAGCACAGCTTTTTTGCGCTGCTCTGTGTCCAGGACCCAACAGGCCAGGCCTCAGTACAACACAGGGCTATCGCCCTTGAGCTAATCTGTTGGCGAAACATATTAGAGGAGACTTTTCCATGCATGCAATACGGCGCCGCGCCGGCTTTCTGGCTGCGCTCTGCCTGGGCTTGGCCCACGCCGTGCCCCAGGCCCAGATCAACACCACACCGGTGCGCATCGGGTTGATCTTTCCGCTCACGGGGGGATCCGCCGACATGGGCAACAGCGCCTTGGTCGGGGCCCAGGTGGCGGTGCAAGAGATCAACCAGGTCGGCGGCTACCTCGGCCGCCCTATCGAGCTTGTGGTGCGCGATGACGAAGCCAACACCGACGTCGGCCTGAAGCACGCGCAGGACCTGGTACTCAAGGAAAAAGTGACTGCCACCATCGGTTTCTGCAACACCGGTGTCGCCATGAAGGCGCTCGACGTGTTCCAGGAAAACAAGCACCCCCTGTTCGTGAGCTGCGCCACCGGTACGGCCATCACCGCCAAATATCCAGCAGCCCAAAGTTTCATCTTCCGAACCTCGGCGCCGGACCAGCACCAGACGCAGTTCCTCGTGGACGAGATCGTCAAGCGCGGGTTGACCAAGGTCGCCCTTCTGGTCGACACCAGCGGCTACGGCGACGCCGGCCTCAAGGACCTCGAGGCCGCGCTCGGCCGCGCCGGGCTCAAGCCGCAGGCCGTGGTGCGCTTCAAGGTGGGCGTCAAGTCGCTGGACGACGAAATCCGGCAGCTGCGCGACAGCGGCGCAGACGCACTGATCGGCTGGACGGTCGGTCCCGAGCAGGGGGTGATCTCCGCCAGCCGCGTCGCGGTGGGCTGGAAGGTACCCCAGTTCGGCCCCTGGGGTCTGTCGCACGCCTCGGCTTTCAACGTGTCCGGCGGCAAGGTCGAAGGCGCCTTGATGGTCCAGACGGTGCTGCCCAACATCTTCATGGAGCGCAACAGCACCTTCCTGCGCAACTACAACAAGCTGCGCAAGGAACAGCCCATCGGCTCCATGATGTCGGCCGCCCAGACCTATGACGCCGTCAACCTGCTGGTGCGGGCCTTGTATGACACCCAAGGCGACCTCAGCGGACCCGGCATCAAGAAAGCACTGGAAAACCCGAGCACCATCTACCGCGGCGTCGTCACCACGTATGACCGCCCTTACTCCGACAAGGACCATGACGCCATCACCCCCAACATGCTGTGGTTGGGCACGTGGCGCAATGGGGAACGCGCCTATCACTACAAGGAAGACGAGAAACGCGCCACGGTGATCCGGCGCAAGCAGTGAGGGCTGGTAATGGTAGGGCGTGCTGGGCTCGAACCAGCGACCAAGGGATTATGAGTCCCCTGCTCTGACCAACTGAGCTAACGCCCCGACCGAAGGCAAGATTGTACGGGGCGCCTACTTGCTCTGGCTCAGCGCATTGCCCAGCAGCCGGGACGTGATATCCACGATCTGGATCATGCGGTCGTAGGGCATGCGTGTAGGACCGATCACCCCCAGAGTCCCCACCACCTGGCCGTCGACCTCGTAGGGGGCGCTGACCACCGACAGCTCCTCGTAGGGCACAACCTGGCTCTCGCCGCCGATGAAGATGCGCACGCCCTCAGCCTGGCCCGCAATGTCGAGCAAGCGCATGAGCTGGGCCTTCTGCTCGAAGAGATCGAAGGCACGGCGCAGGTGGCTCATGTCGCTGGAAAAGTCGGACACCGCCAGCAGGTTGCGCTCTCCCGCAATGACCACTTCGTCCTGGGCCTGGCTCATGGCCTCGGTGCCCACGGTGACGGCCGCCTGCATCAGGGCGGCGATCTCGGCGCGCAGCTTGTCGACCTCGCCCTGCAGGCGCTCGCGCACCTGCTCCAGCGTCAGACCCATGTAGTGGGCGTTGAGGTAGTTGGCCGCCTCGACCAGCTGGGAGGAGGCGTAATCGGTCTCGGTGAAGATCACGCGGTTCTGCACATCGCCCTCGGGCGACACCAGGATGACCAGGATGCGCCGTTCGGACAGGCGCAGGAATTCGATGTGGCGAAAAACCGAGGAGCGCCGCGGCGTCATGACCACACCGACGAACTGCGACAGCGAGGACAGCAGGTTGGCGGCGTTGGAGATGACTTTCTGGGGCTGGTCGGGGGCCAGGCTGGGCGTCGCGATGTGCTCACGCTGCGCGGTCAGCATGGTGTCGACAAAGAGGCGGTAACCGCGCGCCGTCGGCACGCGCCCGGCCGAGGTGTGCGGGCTGGCGATCAGGCCCAGCTCCTCCAGGTCGGACATCACGTTGCGTATGGTCGCGGGCGAGAGCTCCAGGCCCGAAGCGCGCGACAACGTACGCGAGCCGACCGGTTGCCCTTCGGCGATGTAGCGTTCCACCAGCGTTTTCAGCAACAACTTGGCGCGGTCATCGAGCATGGCTTCATTTTAATGATGTAATTTGCGCATGAGTTCCAGATTCCGCCAGGTGGCCCTGATCGGCAAGTACCAGACGGCAAGCGCCGCCGGGACGGGTAGCCGTAGCCGGCCGGCCCTGGCCGATATCGCAGCACTGCTGCAAGCCCAGGGCTGTACCGTGGCGCTGGAAGCGCAGACCGCGGCCAACGCGGGACTGACCGATTACCCCACGCTGGACCTGGAAGCCATCGGCCGGCAGTGCGACCTGGGCCTGGTGGTGGGCGGCGACGGCACCATGCTGGGTATCGGTCGCAAGCTGGCCAGCACCGGCGTGCCGCTGATCGGCATCAACCATGGCCGGCTGGGCTTCATGACCGACATCCCCTTCGGCAGTTTCGAGACGGTGCTACCGCCGATGCTGCGCGGCGAGTACGAGGAAGAGCGCCGCCAGCTCATGCGCGCGCGCGTGCTGCGCGAGGGTGAGTGCGTATTCGACACTCTGGCCATGAACGACGTGGTGGTACACCGCGGAAACACCTCGGGCATGGTGGAGCTCCGGGTGGAGGTCGATGGCCACTTCGTCGCCAACCAGCGCGCAGACGGCCTGATCGTGGCCACGCCCACGGGCTCCACCGCCTATTCGCTGTCGGCCGGGGGCCCCATCCTGCACCCGTCCATCCCGGGCTGGGTGATGGCGCCGATCGCGCCGCACACCCTGTCCAACCGTCCGGTGGTGCTGTCCAGCGACGCCGAGGTGGCGATCGAGATCGCCTCGGACCGTGAGGCCATCGCCAACTTCGACATGCAGTCCCTGGCCGCGCTGCAGCAGGGGGACCGCATCATCGTGAGCCGCTCCGAACACGGCGTGCGCTTTCTGCACCCGCGTGGCTGGAGCTATTTCGACACCCTGCGGCAGAAGCTGCACTGGAACGAAGGAATCACGGGACCATGAGCCTCAAACGCATCGTTCTGCGCGATTTCGTCATCATCGACGAGCTTGACCTGGAGCTCGACCAGGGTTTCACCGTGCTGACGGGCGAGACCGGCGCGGGCAAGTCCATCCTGATCGATGCGCTGCAGCTCGTCACCGGTGCACGCGCTGATACCGGCCTGATCCGTGAGGGCGCTGGCCGCACCGATGTGAGCGTGGAGTTCGATGACTGCATGGCCCTGCAAAGCTGGCTGGAGGACGCAGGTTTCGATCCCGGCTTCGACCCAGGCGCCACGCTGCTGTTGCGCCGTACCGTGGACGTGCAAGGGAAAAGCCGCGCCTGGATCAACGGCAGCCCTGCCACCGCCACCCAGCTGCGGGAGCTCGGGGAACGGCTCTTCGACATCCACGGTCAACACGCCTGGCAGAGCCTGACGCGCGCTGAGGCCGTGCGCGGCCTGCTCGACGCCTATGCGCAACTCGACACCAGCGCCCTGAGCCAGCGCTGGGAGCAGTGGCGCACCGCCCTGCACACGCTCGACGAGGCCCGCAAGGCCCAGGACACCTTGCAGCGCGAACGCGAGCGCCTGGGCTGGCAGATCGGCGAGGTGGAGAAGCTCGCCCCTCAGCCCGGTGAGTGGGACACGCTGAACACCGACCACAGCCGCCTGGCCCATGCGCAGGCCTTGATGGACGCTGCGCAGGGCGCGCTGGAGGCGCTTGATGGCGAAGAGAACAGCGCCAGCCACGTACTGGACAGCGCCCGACAGCTGCTACAAAATCAGGAGCATCTGGAACCTGAATTCAGATCCCTGGTCGAGGTGTTGAACTCCAGCCTGGCGCAGGTGGAAGACAGCGTGCACACGCTGCGCGCCTACCTGCGCCGCACCGATCTGGACCCCGAACGCCTGGCCGAGCTCGACGCGCGCATGACACAGTGGATGTCGCTCGCGCGCCGCTACAAGCGCGCGCCCGAAGAGCTGGCCGCCACCCTGGCCGGCTGGAAGGATGAGCTGGCCCGTCTCGACGCCGCCGCCGACCTCGCGGCGCTGGAGACAGCCGAGCAGCGGGCCCAGGCCGCCTACCTCAAGGAGGCCCAGAGCGTGTCCAAGGCGCGTGCCGTGGCGGCACCCAAGCTGGCCCAGGCCATCACGCAGGCCATGCAGGGCCTGGGCATGCAGGGCGGACGCTTCGAGGTGCAGCTGCACAAGGCCGAGCACCCGATGCAGAGCGGCCTCGAGGAGGTTCAGTTTCTGGTCGCTGGCCATGCGGGCAGCACGCCGCGCCCCGTGGGCAAGGTGGCCTCGGGCGGCGAGCTCTCGCGCATCGCCCTGGCCATTGCGGTCACCACCAGCCAGCTGGGTTCAGCCCAGACCCTGATCTTCGACGAGGTCGATTCCGGCGTGGGCGGTGCTGTGGCCGAGACCGTCGGCCGCCTCATGAAGCAGCTGGGGCGCGACCGCCAGGTGCTGGCCGTCACCCACCTGCCGCAGGTCGCCGCTTGCGCCGACCACCATCTGGTCGTCGCCAAGCAGCGCCAGGGCCAGGCCACGCTGAGCCAGGTCGGCCTGGTGCAGGGGGAAGCCCGTGTGGGCGAGATCGCCCGCATGCTGGGGGGCGAGCGCCTCTCGAATACCACGCTGGCCCACGCCAAGGAAATGTTGCAGGGCCAGGGCTGAGCAAGCGATGGAGATCGTCCTCATCACCGGCATGTCCGGCTCCGGCAAGTCGGTGGCGCTCAACGCGCTGGAGGACGCGGGCTACTACTGCGTCGACAACCTGCCGCCTGAGCTGTTGCAAGCCCTGGTCACGGTGGAGCAGCAGCATGCCGCCAAGCGGGTGGCAATTGCGATGGACGTGCGCAGCGCCACGTCGCTGCCCCTGGTGCCGGCACAACTCTCGGCCTTGCGCCAGCAGGGCATCTCGGTCAAGCCGCTGTTTCTCGATGCCTCGACCGACACCCTGATACGGCGCTACTCGGAGACGCGCCGCCGCCATCCCTTGTCACAGGCCGTGGGAGAGACCGATGACCTGAACCGGGTGCTGGCCGAGGCCATCGAGCTCGAACGCGAACTGCTCGCCGACCTGCGTGAGCAGGCGCAGGTGATCGACACCAGCTTGATCCGCCCCTCGCAGCTGCAGGCCTATGTCAAGGACGTGATGCGCCTGCCTGGCAGCGCGCTGACCCTGGTCTTCGAATCCTTTGCCTTCAAGCGCGGCATTCCGGTGGACGCCGACTATGTGTTCGACGTGCGCATGCTGCCCAACCCGCACTACGAGCCCGAGCTGCGCCCACTCACGGGCCGCGATGCGCCCGTGGTGGACTTCCTGCGCGCCCAGCCCGAAGTCGTGCGCATGCACGGCCACATCCAGGCTTTTCTCGAGCAATGGCTGGATGCGCTGTCGCACAACCACCGCAGCTATGTGACGGTGGCCATCGGCTGCACGGGTGGCCAGCACCGCTCGGTCTACCTCGTCGAAGAACTGGCACGGCATTTCGGCACGCGTTGGCAGACCCTGCGCCGGCATCGCGAACTGGACTGAGACGCTGGCTCAGCCTTGCAGCAGCTTGCGCACGGGCGCCGGCAGACCCAGAGCGGACCAGTCGGCAGCCGTTATCCATGCCCCACCCTCAGAGAGCCTGACGCTGGCGGGCAAGCGCACGCGCACCGGATGCAGGTGCAGGTCCTTGTGGGTGAGCACGTGCTTGAAGACCGGCAGATCCTCCAGCCGGTCCCTGTAGGCTGCCGGTACCGCGTCACGCAGCTCGGCGTCGCTGTCGTAGAGCTCCAGACAGTAGAGCCCGGCCCAGACACCGGGCGTGGGACGTGGCCGCAACCACACCGCGCCCTCACGCGTGTGCGCCCACAGCAGCCAGAGTGACTGGGCCGTGCGCTTGAGCTTGCGGGTCTTGACCGGATAGTGCTCGGGCCGCGCTTCACGCCGGCCCACACAGAAGCCAGCCGCGGGACAGGCGGCGCAGGCGGGCCTGCGTGGCAGGCAGACCGTCGCCCCGAGGTCCATGATGCCCTGGGTGTAGCGCGGCATGGTGTTGTGCAGATCGCGTGCGGGCAGCAATTCGGTGGCCAGTTGCCAGAGCGCACGTTCGTTCGCGCCCTGCGCCAGATCGGCCCCATAGCCC
>DNQP01000124.1:28116-28469 GCA_003500955.1 Curvibacter sp.
CGCCAGATCGGCCCCATAGCCCAGTACCCGCGTGAGCACCCGCTTCACATTGCCATCGAGGATGGCGACGCGCTCGCCAAAGCAGATGGAGGCGATGGCCGCCGCCGTGGACGGGCCGATACCCGGCAGCTCCTGCAAAGCCGCTGCGGTGCGAGGGAAAAGCCCACTATGATGCTGAACCACCTGCAGGGCACAGGCGTGCAGGTTGCGTGCGCGGCTGTAGTAACCCAGACCGCTCCAGAGCGCCAGCACGTCGTCCAGGCCGGCCGCGGCCAGAGCGCGCACGTCGGGGAAACGCTGCAAAAAACGCGCGTAGTAGTCGCGCACCGTGGCGACCTGGGTCTGCTGCAGCA
>DNQP01000124.1:28667-46259 GCA_003500955.1 Curvibacter sp.
CCAGCCCGGTCCACAGGTGCAGCACTTCGTCCTGGGCGGCACTTGCCAGAGTGTGCACGGTGGGGAAGGTGGCGACGAAGCGCTCGAAGTAGGGGATGACGGTGGCGACCTGGGTCTGCTGCAGCATGATCTCGGACAGCCAGACGCGGTAGGGATCGCGCGTGCCCTGCCAGGGCAGATCCTGCCGGCCATGACGGGCCTGCCAGCGCAGCAGATGCCCGGACCAGTCCTCGGGCAGTGTCACACGGGCAGGGAGGGCTGGGGGCCGGAGCCGGCTCACGAAACCTGCAGCTCGGCCGCCACCGTGTCCTTGGGTTTGGTGACGTCCTGGGCGCGGATCAGATAGGCCGTGAGCTCGAGCAGCTTGGTATCGAGCTGGTCCAGGGCCTTGAACTGGCCGTCGATTTCGCCGATGCGTTCGTCCAGTCCACCAGCGGCCTGCTGGATGCGGTCGATGGCCTCCAGCCGGCGGCTGAAGTTGCGGCGACGCTCGCGCAGCTGCGCGTCGAGCTGGGCCGCCGCCGACTTGCTCCAAAGCTCCACATCACCGAGCGCGGCCTGGTAGACGCTGCGCAGGCGCGTGGCCAGGGCGCGCACCAGACGGTCAGCGAACTCGGGCTGGGCCAGACGGAAGGCATTGCCCAGCCCCAGGTACTGCAGGTGTCCGCGCTCGACCTGGTCGAGGCTGTCGATATAGGGTTGCATCGTGGGCTCGGCGGGCGGCTGCAGCGAGAAGCCCTGCTCGGCATTGAGCTGCTTGAACGAGGCGTTCAGCATGGTCTGGATCTCGCCCGTCAGGGCCTGCACATGGCGCAGGTTCTCGCGCAGGCGGTCGAAGGTGTCGCCATAGGACTTCTTGACGCCGAGCTTGAGGCCGGTCTGCAGCAGGGACTGCATGAGCTGGTTCATCTCACGCTTGAGGTTCTTGCTGCTCAGCAGACCGAAGACATCGCGCAGCAGCTTGAGGTGCACCGAGCGCACGGCGTGGATCTTGGCGCCGGCGCGGTCAAACTCGGCCTGCTCCTGCGAGATCCGCAGGCGCATGTGCTTGATGACCGCGGCGTTCTTGCCCTGCAGGCCCTTGAGCTCAAGCATCTGCTCGTTGAGGTCGCGGCGGCGGATGTTGAGCACGCGCCCCACTTCCAGCTGCAGGTCGGAGATGCCCACAGCCACGGCCGCGCCCAGGATGCGCTGACGCTGGCCCATGATGCGCTGCGCCAGCACTTCTTCCAGCGCCGGCAGGCAGCTGGCCTGCAGCAGCTTGGCGTCGTCGGTGACCTTGCCCACCAGCCCCTTCTGGGCGGAGACGGGCAGCACCTGCTCGCGCGACAGGCCGAGGATCTCGGCGGTGGTCGCACGCTGGCGGTCAATCTGCATCTGGATCTGGGCCGGCGAACTCAGCGCATCCCAAAGCGAATCGATCTTGTTGAGCACGACCAGGCGCGTGTCGGTGCCGACAGCAGACTCGGTGATCAGATGCTCACGCCAGATTTCCAGATCGGACTTGGTCACACCGGTGTCGGCGCCCAGGATGAAGACCACGGCATGGGCCTGCGGCACCAGGCTCACGGTCAGCTCGGGCTCGGCGCCGATGGCGTTGAGACCCGGCGTGTCCAGAATCACCAGCCCCTGCTTGAGCAGCGGGTGCGCGATGTTGATCAGGGCGTGGCGCCACTTGGGCACCTCGACCCGGCCCTGGGAGTCCTGCAGCGGCGTATCCCCGGGGTTCTGGCTGCTCCAGAAACCCAGGGCACGCGCTTCCTCGAGCGACACGCGGCGGGTCTCGGAGACCTTCTCCAGCGCCATGGCCAGTTGCTGGGGATCGTTGACGTCCAGGTCGACGCGGGTCCACTTCTCGGGAACCATGCGCCATTCCATGAGCGACTGCGGCTGCAGACGCGTCTCGATGGGCAGCAGGCGCAGGCAAGGCGGCACCTCGGCGTCGTAGCCCATCTCGGTCGGGCACATAGTGGTGCGCCCGGCACTGGCCGGCATGATGCGCCGGCCATAGCCGGCGAAGAAAATGGCGTTGATCAGCTCCGACTTGCCGCGCGAGAACTCGGCGACAAAAGCCACCATGACCTTGTCGGCGCGCACCTGCATCTCCAGGCGGTGCAGACGCTCTTCAACGGCGGCGTCCAACAGATCATGGTCCTTCATCCACTCGCCCAGCAGCTTCAGGCGCAACGCGAACTCACGTCGCCAGTTGCCGTGCTGGTCAAATTGTTCGTTGAACGAGGTAGCCAAATCTGTCCCCTAGACGCACTTCAGGTCATTTTGCAAACATTCAATATAACACCTATCTTGTTGATAGGCCTCATGTTTTCTGACAATGGGGGCAGAAAAACGTTGCGCGTTGGCCCTGCCGGATGGCCTTGATCGGGGTGCCACAGACCTTGCAAGGCTGGCCCTCGCGGCCATAGACCTTGGCGTCGAACTGGAAGGTGCCGCGTTCCCCTACGGCGTTGGAATAGTTGCGCAAGGTCGTGCCGCCAGCCGCCAGAGCCCGGCCCAGCACCTCACGGATCGCCGCATGCAGGCGCGCGGCCCGCGGGCGACTGATGCGCGCCGCGCTCAGGGTGGGCCGGATGCCCGCGAGGAACAGGGCCTCGGATGCGTAGATGTTGCCCACCCCGACCACCACGTCGCCGGCCAGCAGCACCTGCTTGATCGCGGCCCGGCGTGCCTTGAGCCCCGCCACAAAGGTCTCAAGCTCGAAGTCTCCATCCAGGGGTTCCATGCCCAGGCCGCCCAGCAGCTTGCGCGCCACGCCGGCCTCTTCGCTGTCCGCCCAGACGACAGCGCCGAAGCGGCGCGGGTCGTTCAGGCGCAGCAGTCCGCGCGTGGTCGCCAGCTCGAAGTGATCATGCACCCCACGCTGGGGCAGAACCGGTGCGAAGCTCAGGCTGCCCGACATGCCCAGATGCAGGAGCAGCAGCCCCTGGTCCAGATCGAGCAGCAGGTATTTGCCGCGTCGTCGCACGCCGCGCACCGTTCGCCCGGCCAAGCGCGCCGGCGGCGCACCCATAGGCCAGCGCAGGGGCTTGCCCAGCCAGGCCGACTGGATGCGTGCCCCGGCGATGCGGTCCGCAAAACTCAGGCGCGTGGCTTCAACTTCCGGCAATTCGGGCATGGGACAGGAGCGGCAAGGGAAACAAGGCTTGGATTATTATGGGTCGCAATATGTCCCCACGCCTGCGCCTCCTTCCCCTGCTTTTGACGCTCACCCTCGCGGCACATGCACAACAGCCGGAGCCCCCCGTCCCGACCAGCCCGCCCGCCAATTCGGCCCTGGACGGCGAACTGTTCTACCAACTGCTGCTGGGCGAGTTCAGCACGCAGCGCGGCGAAGCGGGCGTGGGCTACTCCCTGGTCCTCGACGCCGCGCGCAAGACCAACGATGCGCGGCTGTACCAGCGTGCGGTCGAGATTGCCTTGCAATCGCGCGCCGGCGAATCGGCCCTGCAGGCCGCCAGGGCCTGGAAGCAGGCCCAGCCGGCCTCCCGTGACGCCAATCGCTACGTGCTGCAGATCCTGATCGGCCTGAACCGGCTCGGGGAGATCGTCGAGCCCCTCAAGCGCGAAGTCGCGCTGGCCGAAGCGCGGGAACGCAACTTGGTCATCGTCACCCTGCCCGCCTACTTCGCTCGGACCAACGACAAGAAGTTGGCGGCCGATCTGCTGGAGCAGGCCCTCGCGGACCACCTGTCCAGCGCGCAAACTGGCGCTGCGGCCTGGAGTGCCGTGGGCCGCATGCGGCAGGAGGCGAACGACCCTGCGGGCGCGCTGGAGGCCGCACGCCGCGGCCAGGCTCTGGACGGACGGGCCGATGGGCCGGTCCTGCTGGCCTTGACGCTGATGTCACCCCAGCAGCCGGCGGCCGAGGGCATCGTGCGCAAGTACATGGAGGGCCGGCCTCTACCGGCCGTGCGCCTGGCCTACGCACGCGCGCTGCTGGACGCGCAACGTTATGCCGAAGCCGGTGCCCAGGTCCAGGCCGTCACCACGGAGAAGCCCGATGACGCGGAGGCCTGGCTGATCCGCGGCACGCTGGAGCTGCAGGACAACCGGCTCGACGCCGCCGAAAAATCGCTGCTGCAGTTCCTCGACCTCATGCAATCGCGTCGCAACGCGCAGGGCGTCGATGAACCCAGCCGCGCGCTGGCCCAGGCCTACCTGGCGCTGGCCCAGATTGCCGAACAACGCAAGGACTACAAGCAGGCCGAGGCCTGGCTGGCACGTATCAGCAGCCCCGAGGATCTGGTCCGCACCCAAAGCCGGCGCGCCGGCATCCTGGCGCGCCAGGGCAAGATCAATGAAGCACGCGAACTAATCCGCAACCTGCCCGAGCGCACGCCAGCCGATGCCAGGGTGAAGCTGTCCACCGAAGTCCAGCTGCTGCGGGACAACAAGCTCTACGCCCAGGCCTACGAGCTGCTGGCCGAAGTCACTCGGCGCGAACCGAAAGACTACGACCTGCTGTACGACCAAGCGACGCTGGCCGAGAAACTGGGTCGCCCGGACGAGATGGAGCGCATCCTGCGTCGCGTCATCGCCGAAAAGCCCGATTACCACCACGCCTACAACGCGCTGGGCTATTCGCTGGCCGATCGCAATGTGCGCCTGGCCGAGGCGCGCAAGCTCATCCTCAAGGCACTGGAATTCGCACCGGACGATCCCTTCATCACTGACAGCCTGGGCTGGGTCGAGTTCCGCCAGGGCAACAAGAACGAGGCCCTGCGCGTGCTGCAGAAAGCCTACCGGGCTCGTCCGGACGCCGAAATCGCCGCCCACCTGGGCGAGGTCTACTGGAGTCTGGGGCAGCGGGAACAGGCCCTGAGCATCTGGCGCGAAGGCCTGCAACTGAACGCCGAGAACGAGACCCTGGTCGAGACCCTCAAACGCCTGCGGGTCAAGCCGTGACCCTCCGCCGCCGTCAGTGGATGGGCGCGCTGGCCGGCCTCGCCCCCCTGTGGCTGGCGGGCTGCGCGCAGCCGCCAGGCCTGCGCACAACGGACCCCGCCCAAGGCTATTGGCGCGGACGTCTGGCGCTGCGGGTGGACGCCCCCTCCGAGCCCACGTCCTTTTTCGCGAACTTCGAGCTCAGCGGCGCCGCGGACGCCGGCGAGCTGTTGCTGTCCAGCCCCCTGGGCACCACCCTGGCCCAGCTGAGCTGGAGTCCGCGCTCTGCCCTGCTGCGCAACAACGGCAGGACCCGCGCCTTCGACAGCCTGGACGCCCTGGCCGTCGAGGCCACGGGCACCGCCATCCCGATCGCTGCCCTGTTTGAATGGCTGCAAGGTCGTGCGGTACCCGCCGACGGGTGGCAAGCCGATCTGACCCAGCTCCGGGCGGGCCGCCTGCTGGCACGGCGCGTGCTGCCTGCCCCGACCGCTGAGTTGCGCCTCATCCTCGAGCCCTGAGTCCTGGCCGCGATAATCGCGGCCATGCAGTCGCTCCACGACATCCAGGCTCCGGCCAAACTCAACCTCTTCCTGCACATCACGGGGCGACGCGCCGACGGCTACCACCTGCTGCAGTCGGTCTTCATGCTGATCGACTGGGCTGACACCCTGCACTTCGAACGTCGCTCCGACGCCCGGCTCAGCCGTGAAGACCTGCTGCAGCCGCTGCCTGCCGATGACCTTGTCCTGCGCGCGGCACGCGCGCTGCAGGCCGCCACGGGCACCGGGCAGGGCGCACACATCGGCATCGAAAAGCGCATCCCGGCACAGGCCGGCATGGGCGGCGGCTCTTCCGACGCAGCCTCCACGCTGCTGGCACTCAATCGCCTCTGGGGCCTGAGCCTCACACTGGAGCAGCTCTGCACCATCGGCCTGCAGCTCGGCGCCGACGTCCCCTTCTTCCTGCGCGGCCACAACGCCTGGGTCGAAGGCATCGGCGAACACATCACGCCCGTGCAGCTGCCGCGCAGCCAGGTGTTGGTCGTCAAACCGGACGCCGGGCTGGAAACCCGGGCGATTTTTTCAGACCCCGCGTTGAAGCGCGACAGTATTCCTGCTACAATCACAGGCTTTGCTGCAGACCCCCAGGCTTTCTTGAACGAAGCCCGCAACGACCTGCAGCCTGTCGCCCAAAGGCTCTGCCCGGGCGTCACGCAAGCGCTGGACTGGCTCGCCACCCTGGGACTTGCGGGACGAATGACAGGCTCAGGAAGTGCCGTGTTTGCGTGGGCACCGCCCGAGCTGAGTGTTCCGAAGGCGCCGGACACGATGCAGGCCCGGTTGTGCTGCAGCCTGGAGGTTCACCCGCTGTGCGGTTGGGCGGCCAGCGATAGTTTCGGTGGATAGCCGGTTCCGGCTGTCAACCTGTGTAGGGGAGTCGCCAAGTTGGTTAAGGCACCGGATTTTGATTCCGGCATGCGAGGGTTCGAGTCCTTCCTCCCCTGCCAAATTTTTCTGAGTCACTAGTCGCTCATCGCTGGATCGTTCATGCAGGTCGCTCCGTCCCCGGATTTCATGATCTTCACGGGCAATGCCAATCCGGCATTGGCCGCCGACATCGCCAAGCACCTTGGCATCTCCCTGGGTGCGGCCACGGTCGGCCGTTTCTCCGACGGTGAGGTCACGGTCGAGATCAACCAGAACGTGCGCGCCCGCGACGTCTTCGTCGTGCAGTCCACCTGTGCGCCGACCAACGACTCGCTGATGGAGCTGCTCATCATGGTCGATGCGCTCAAGCGCGCCTCGGCCGAGCGCATCAGCGCCGTCATCCCCTATTTCGGCTACGCCCGCCAGGACCGCCGCCCGCGCTCCACCCGCGTGCCGATCACGGCCAAGGTCGTGGCCAATATGCTGCAGGCCGTGGGTGTGGCCCGTGTGCTGACCATGGACCTGCATGCCGACCAGATCCAGGGCTTCTTCGATATCCCGGTGGACAACATCTACGCGTCGCCCGTGCTGCTGGGCGACCTGCGCCAGAAGAAGTACGAGGACCTGATCGTGGTCTCGCCCGATGTGGGTGGCGTGGTCCGCGCGCGCGCGCTGGCCAAGCAGCTCAACTGTGACCTGGCCATCATCGACAAGCGCCGCCCGCGCGCCAACGTCAGCGAAGTGATGCACGTCATCGGCGAGATCGAGGGCCGCAACTGCGTGATCATGGACGACATGATCGACACCGCCGGCACGCTGGTGAAGGCTGCCGAGGTGCTCAAGGAGCGCGGCGCCAAGAACGTCTACGCCTACTGCACCCACCCCATCTTCTCGGGCCCGGCCATCGAGCGGCTCTCCAAGGGCACGGCGCTGGATGAGGTGGTGGTGACCAACACCATCCCGTTGAGCCCGGCCGCAGCAGGCTGCGGCAAGATCCGGCAGCTCAATGTGGCGCCGCTGATCGCGGAAACCATCCACCGCATCGCCAAGGGCGAATCGGTCATGAGTTTGTTCTCGGAACAGGAAGACCTGTTCTGAGGCAAGAAGCGGCCCGCGCCTTGCGTGCGGGCTTTTGTTGAACCGGAGTCACACTGGTCGCGGTGGGCTCCTGATGGAGTAAGTTATGAAATTCGTCGCCTTTGAGCGCGCCAAGCAGGGTACGGGTGCGAGCCGCCGTCTGCGCAACACGGGCCGCACGCCCGGCATCGTCTACGGTGGCAGCGGTGAGCCGCAGCTGATCGAGCTCGACCACAACGCCCTGTGGCATGCCCTGAAGAAGGAAGCCTTCCACTCGTCCATCCTGGACATGGAACTGAATGGCAAGAGCAACAAGGTTCTGCTGCGTGACGTGCAGATGCACCCCTACAAGGCCCTGGTGCTGCACATCGATTTCCAGCGTGTGGACGCCAACACCAAGCTGCACATGAAGGTGCCGTTCCACTTCAGCGGCGACGAGAACTCGCCGGCCGTCAAGACCGACGGCTGCATCGCCAACCACGTGATGACCGAAATCGAGGTGCTCTGCCTGCCGGCCGACCTGCCCGAATTCATCGCCGTGGACCTGAGCGGCCTGAAGAAGGGCTCCTCCCTGCACCTGTCCGACATCAAGCTGCCCAAGGGCGTGACGGCCGTGACCCACGGCAAGGCCAACCCGGTTGTGGTGTCTGTCGTGTCTGTCGCTGGCGCCGATGCGGCTGAAGCCGCCCCGGCGGCAGAAGCTGCCCCGGCTGCCGATGCCAAGGCCGCCGCTCCGGCTGCCAAGGCCCCCGCCGCCAAGAAGTAAGCCCTCTGCGCTTGCTGACAACGGCCCGCTTCGGCGGGCCGTTGTCTTTGGTGTATGCGCGTCCCGCGATCCATCGATAATCCGCGCATGATCAAACTGTTTGTCGGCCTGGGCAACCCGGGTCCCGAGTACGAGGCCACCCGCCACAACGCCGGCTTCTGGTGGATCGACGCCGTGGCCCGCGAGCTCAAGGCGAACCTGAGCATGGACAAGGGCTACCACGGCCTGGTCGCGCGCACCACCGTCAAGGGCCAGACGGTCTGGCTGCTCGAACCCCAGACCTTCATGAACGCCTCGGGCAAATCCGTCGCGGCGCTGGCACGCTTCTTCAAGATCAGGCCCGAGGAAATCCTCGTCGCGCACGACGAGCTCGACATCGTGCCCGGCCAGGTCAAGCTCAAGCTCGGCGGCAGCCACGCCGGGCACAACGGCCTGCGCGATATCCACGCCCAGCTCGGCACCGACGACTACTGGCGCCTGCGCATCGGCGTGGGGCACCCGGGGGTGAAGTCCGAGGTTGTCAACTGGGTGCTCAAGAAGCCCTCGCCAGAACACCGCACGGCCATCGAGGAGTGCATCACCCGCTCCCTCAAAGCCCTGCCCGATCTGCTGGCCGGCGACATGGCCAAAGCGACCATGCTGATCCACACCAGCAAGCCCCCGCGGCCCAAGCCCGCGCGACCGGCCGATCTGCCCCCCAAGGAAGGAGAGCCCGCATGAAGAAGCTGTCACACCTCCTCGCAGCAGCAGCCCTGGCCTGCTGCGCCGCAGCCCCGGCCCAGACCGTCTACCGCTGCGGCAACAGCTACAGTCAGACCCCCTGCCCCGGCGGCAGCACGCTGGACGCCACGGACAGCCGCACGCCCGAGCAGCGCAAGGCCCACGAGGCCAGCGTCAGGCAGGAAAAGCGGGCAGGCGATACCCTGGAGAAAACCCGGTTGAAGGAGGAAGCCGCCACGCGCAAGGCCAGCGAACAGGCCGAGAAGGCCCAGCGCGAGGCCGACAAGGCGGCGCAGACCAGCGCCGACAAGAAGAAAAACAGCGGCAAGGAAAAGATCCCAGCCTACCGCGCGCCGCCGGTCAAGAACTGATCAGCCGGCCAAAGGCTTGCCGGCCACCGGGGTCTGGGTGCCAGCGGTGAGGCGCTGGTACTTCTGCCACAAGGTTTCCCGGCTTTCCACGTGCTGCGGGTTCACGGGGATGCAAGCCACGGGACAGACCTGCACGCACTGGGGCTGGTCGAAATGGCCCACGCACTCGGTGCAGCGCGACGGGTCGATCTCATAGATCTCCGGCCCGAGGTAGATCGCCTGGTTGGGACACTCGGGCTCGCAGACATCACAGTTGATGCATTCGTCGGTGATCATCAGGGCCATGGTGTCCCGATTATCCGCCGGACCTGAAAACCACGGAGATTTCAGGCGCTATCGGCCGCCTGGGCTGCAGCCTCGCGCTCGCGGGCCAGACGCTGCTGGTCGTAGACCGGCTGCGGTGGCAGGTCGGCCAGGTGGCGGGTATCGGCCCAGTCCAGGATCTCGATGGCCCCGTCCCGCAAGCGAACACGGTTGATGCCGGCGTTGGGGATCTCGCTCACACGCGGGCCCGACAGGGACAGGCCGCGCGCGCTGCGGTAGACCATGTCCAGCACGCCACCATGCGTGACCACCGCCACGGTCTGGCCAGCGTGACGTTGCCCCAGACCGTGCACCGCCGCCAGCACGCGGGCATGGAAGTCGCGGATGCATTCGCCACCGTCAAACGCGTAATGCTCATCGAAGCATACCCACTGGGCCCAGGCCTCGGGATGCTGCTGCTGGATCTCTGGCACGCGCAAGCCCTCGACCATGCCAAAGTGCTGCTCCCGCAAGCCGGCCTCCAGCTGAGGCTCGGCATGGCCGGTGCGCTGGGCGAGCGCCCGGGCCGTCTGCAGCGCGCGTTGCAGATCACTGCTGACCAGGACGTCCAGCGGCTCGGTCGCGAGGCGCTCGGCCAGGCGGCGGGCCTGCTCCAGCCCCGTGGCATTGAGCGGGACATCGAGCTGGCCCTGAAAACGCAGCTCGCGGTTCCAGTCGGTCTCGCCGTGGCGGATCAGGATCAGTTCGGTCATGCGTCAATTATGCGACGCAGGCATGGCAGCCCGATGACAGCCTGACCACGGCTTTGCGACCGGATGCTTCAGCCGCGACCGAGGCTGCGGATCTTTTCCTGCAGGCGCGTGGCCACGATGGGGTCGACGAACTTCTCGGCCTCGCCACCCAGGGTGGCGATCTCGCGTACCAGCGTGCTGGAGATGAACTGATAGGCCGTGCTGGGCGTGAGAAAGACCGTTTCCACGTCGGGCATGAGGCTGCGGTTCATGCCGGCCAGCTGGAACTCGTAGTCGAAGTCGGTCACGGCGCGCAGGCCGCGGACCACGACCTTGGCCCCTCGGCCGACGGCAAAGTCACGCAGCAGGCCGGTGAAGCTCTCGACCGAGACATTGGGCTGGTCGTGCATGACCTCGCGCACCATGGCGATGCGCTCGTCCAGCGTGAACATGGTCTTCTTGTGGTGCGCCGCCGCCACGCCCACGATGACCCGGTCAAACAACTGGGCCGCCCGACGGATCACATCGGAATGCCCCAGGGTCATGGGATCGAAGGTACCGGGATAGACGGCGAGCACGCTGCGGGACATGGATGGGCTCCAGGGCCTGTTCACACTGATTTCTCAAGTGCGAACGTGGTTAATACCGCGCCAATCTAGGCACGCGACGACGCCCAGGCTGGCCGCCTGGGCTAGGAGTGCAACAACGAGTGGCGCGGTTTTCACCACGTTCCCTCCGGGTTGCGGCCAAAAAAGCCATGCGGGGTGTTGCGCGGACTTGCCGGGGATCACCCCGGCGGCGTCCACGCGCCTACCGCATGACTTTTTTGATCCGCAACGCATCTTGAGAAATCAGTGTGAACAGGCCCTGGTTCGCGCCGATTATGCCGCCGTGTTTCAGGCTGCCCCGATATTCGGCACCAGCGCGCTCACCGGCTTGCCGGCCTTGAGCGCAGCCGTGAAGGCCAGCATGCGGTCGATGGGGAGGCGGGCGCGCGGGATCAGCGCCGGGTCGACCTGGATTTCGTTGGTCCCGGTCTCCAGCACATGGGCCACGCCCGCCAGGCCGTTCATGGCCATCCAGGGACAGTGCGCACAACTCTTGCAGGTGGCGCTGTTGCCAGCCGTCGGGGCTTCGATGAAGGTCTTGCCCGGATTGAGCGTGCGCAGCTTGTGCATCATGCCCTTGTCGGTGGCCACGATGAACTCGGGCGCGTCAAATTCCTGAGCAGCCTTGAGGATGCCGGATGTGGAGCCCACGGCATCGGCCAGCGCCACCACGGCTGCCGGCGACTCGGGGTGCACCAGCACCTTGGCCTTCGGATGCTCCCTCTTGAGCTCTTCCAGCTCGAAGGCCTTGAATTCGTCGTGCACGATGCAGGAGCCGTTCCACATCAGCATGTCGGCGCCGGTATCGCGCTCGATGTAACCACCGAGGTGCCGGTCCGGCGCCCAGAGGATCTTGTGCCCCTGGGCCTTGAGCGCGCGCACGATGTCCAGCGCGCAGCTGGACGTGACCAGCCAGTCAGCGCGCGCCTTCACGGCGGCGCTGGTGTTGGCGTAGACCACCACGGTACGGTCAGGGTGCGCATCGCAGAAGGCGCTGAAGTCATCGATGGGGCAGCCCAGATCCAGCGAGCAGGTCGCGTCGAGGTCGGGCATGAGGATGCGCTTTTCGGGGCTCAGGATCTTGGCGGTCTCGCCCATGAAGCGCACGCCCGATACCACGAGCGTCTGTGCCGGGTGGTCGCGCCCGAAGCGTGCCATCTCCAGCGAATCGCTGACGATGCCACCGGTCTCCTCGGCCAGATCCTGCAGGTCCGGGTGCACGTAGTAGTGCGAGACCATGACCGCGTTCTTCTCCTTGAGCAGGCGGCGGATCCTGTCTTTCAGGGCCGCGCGCTCGGTCGGGCCGGGCTCGACGGGCACGCGGGCCCAGGCATGGTGCGTGGAGCAGACCGCGCCCTCGGGCTGCTCGTATTCGACGTCGATGACTTTGGCTTCAGCGCTCATCACAGCTCCGTAAAACGCATGGAAAAATCCACCGCTTTGACATCCTTGGTCAGGGCGCCGATCGAGATCCGATCCACACCCGTGGCCGCAAGATCGCGCACCGTCCCCAGGTTCACCCCTCCCGAGATTTCGAGGATGGCGCGCCCGGCATTGAGGCGCACGGCCTCATGCAAGGTCGGCAGGTCCATATTGTCCAGCAGCACCATGGTGGCTCCGGCCAGTAGGGCTTCTTGCAGCTGGGCCAGGGTCTCGACCTCGATCTCGACGAACTTGGCCGTCGGCGCCACCGCTGCCGCACGTTGCAGCACCGCCGTCACGCCGCCGGCTGCCGCGATGTGGTTCTCCTTGATCAGCACGGCGTCGTACAGGCCGATGCGGTGGTTGACCCCGCCGCCGCAGTGGACGGCGTACTTTTGCGCCATGCGCAGACCCGGCAGGGTCTTGCGCGTGTCAACGATGCGGGCGCGGTTGCCGGGCACGCTGTTCACCGCCGCCACGTACTCCGCCGTCTTGGTGGCCACGGCGCTGAGCAGCTGCAAGAAGTTGAGCACGGTGCGCTCGGCGGTCAGCAGACCACGTGCCGGCCCGGTGAGCTCCAGCACCACCTGGTCGGCCGCGCAGCGCTGGCCGTCGCCCACATGCCAGCGGGCCTGCGCCCCGGGCACCACCTGCTGCAACGCGGCTTCGGCCCAGGCCCTGCCACAGATCACCGCGCTCTCGCGCGCCAGGATGCGCGCATGCGCCTGCCGCGTGGGATCGATCAGGCCGGCGGTCAGGTCACCGGCACCGACGTCCTCGGCCAGCGCGCGCGCGACATCGTCCTGCGCCAGGCGGCGCAGCACAGCTTCGGAAAAATCAAAGACGGCGGTCATGGGCATTACTTGAAGCGATCGAGCAGACGCCGGCTCTCGCGGTCGAGCGCCGTCATGTCGCGGATCAGGAACTGGATGCCATGCACATCCGTCACGAGCAGGGTGTTGCCGAACAGGCGGCGGATGTCCTCGTCGCCCTTGAGCACAAAGCGGGTCTCGCCACGGTCGGTACGCACCTGCCAGGTGCTGGGCGTGGCAAAGCCGCTCACTGACAGGATGGCGAGGATCTCGGGCATGAATTCGCGCTCGGCCAGTGCGGCGCGCACCAGGCCCTGGGCGGGCTCGGGGAGGGCGGCGAGATCAGGGATCCAGGCCAGTTCGTGGCCATCGGCATCGAGCAGGGAGATGTCGTGCTCGGGCGCCTGGATGGGAAAGGCACGCACCGGCACCACGCCCTCGTGCACGCTGCCGTCCGCACCGCGCAGCACCAGCTTGCCCCAGGGGTTGCGCGACAGGCCGTCGGACACGGTGCGCAGATCGGAAACCGTGCGGAGGTTCATTTCGCGTCGTCCTTGCGATCGGGGTTGGGGCCGGGCTCGGCGTCGTCCATGTCGGTGTCGACGTTGCGAGCCTGGGCCTGGTAGAGGTTGTAGTAGGCCCCTTGGCGCGCCATGAGCTCGTCGTGCGAGCCCTCCTCCACCACCTGGCCGCGGTCCAGCACGATCAGGCGGTCGGCGCGCTGCAGCGTGGACAGGCGGTGCGCGATGGCGATGGTCGTGCGCCCCTGCACCAGGTTGTCCAGGGCCTTCTGGATCTCTTTTTCGGTCTCGGAGTCCACCGAGGCCGTCGCCTCGTCGAGGATGAGGATGCGCGGGTCGATCAGCAGGGCGCGCGCGATCGATATGCGCTGGCGCTCGCCCCCCGAGAGCCCCTGACCGCGCTCGCCGACGATGGAGTCATAGCCCTGGGGCAGACGCAGGATGAATTCGTGCGCGTGGGCGGCACGTGCCGCCGCGATGATCTGCTCGCGCGTGGCCTCGGGCTTGCCGTAGGCGATGTTGTCGGCAATGGTGCCGAAGAAAAGGAAGGGTTCCTGCAGCACCAGGCCGATGTTGCGGCGGTACTCGGCCACCGGCAGGTTGCGGATGTCCACGCCGTCGATGCGGATGGAGCCTTCGGTCACGTCATAGAAGCGGCAGATCAGGTTGACCAGGGTGCTCTTGCCCGAGCCGCTGTGCCCCACCAGGCCGACCATCTGGCCCGGCTCGATGGTGATGTCGATGCCGCGGTTGACCTCGCGGTTGCCGTAACGGAAGCCCACGTTGCGCACTTCGATGCGGCCCTGCACCTCCTTCAGATGCACGGGCTGGGCCGGCTCGGGCACGCTGGAGACATGGTCCAGGATGTCGAAAATGCGTTTGGTGGCCGAGGCCGTGCTCTCGGACCAGGACACGATGCGGCTCATGGAGTCGAGCCGGCCGTAGAAGCGGCTGATGTAGGCGATGAAGGCCGTGAGCACGCCCACCGTGGTCTGCTCGTGCGCCACGAGCCAGACCCCGAAGGCCCAGACCACCAGCAGACCGATTTCGGTCAGAAAGGACACGCTGGGCGAGAACAGCGCCCAGATGCGGTTGATGCGGTCGTTGACGGCGAGGTTCTGGCGGTTGGCCTCATGAAAGCGGGCAGATTCGCGCTTTTCCTGGGCAAAGGCCTTGACCACGCGGATGCCCGGGATGGTGTCGGCCAGCACGCTGGTGACCTCGGACCAGACACGGTCGATCTTCTCGAAACCCGTCTTGAGCTTGCGCCGCACGGCGGCGATCAGCCACATGATCACGGGCAACGGCACCAGCGTAGCCAGCGCCAGCCAGGGGTTGATCGAGAAGAGGATGACCGCCGTCATCAGCAGCATGATCAGGTCGGTGAAGAAGTCGAGCAGGTGCAGCGAAAGGAAGACGCAGATGCGGTCGGTCTCGCTGCCGATCCGCGTCATCAGATCGCCGGTGCGCTTGCCACCGAAATACTCCAGCGAGAGGCGCAGCAGGTGATCGTAGGTCGTGGTGCGCAGATCGGCGCCGATGCGCTCGGACACCAGGGCCAGGATGTAGGTCTTGGCCCAGGTCAGGCCCCAGGCCACCAGCGCGGCCAGGAAGAGGCCGCCCAGGTACCAGCCCACCAGCATGGGATCGATGGCCTGGCCGTTCTGGTAAGGCACCAGCACGTTGTCCATCAGCGGCATGGTCAGGTAGGGGGGCACCAGGCTGGCCGCCGTGCCCAGCAGGGTGAGCACGAAACCCAGCAAGAGCTGGCCCTTGTAGGGGCGGGCGAAGCGCCACAGGCGCAGCAGGGTCCAGGTCGAGGCCGGCACGGGTGCCGGCTCGGCATCGATCGGGCCCTCATCAGCGATCGGCGGCGGCAGGGGCTGGCCCGTGCTCAGGCTGTGCAGGCGGCGCTGCACCTGCTCGGCCAGGCGCGCCGCGTGAAGGTTCTGGCCCAGGGTATGGCACCAGTGCGCCAGCCGGCCCTGATCGTCCGACAGTTCGAGGTGGCCGACCCCGGCATGGTCATGCCGGGTCAGCCGCAGCCCGGCCCGGTAATCCCAGCTCTGCCAGCCGGCCTGCCCGGGCTCGCGGGCCAGAAGGCGGGTTTCGGTGGCGACCAGCAGACCGCGGCCGAAGCACAAACGGCGGTCAAGGTCAACCTCCAGCACCGCCTGGACGTTTTCCTCAGGGTGCAACTGTGTTTTGATGTCGGCCAGCCCTTCTGCCGGAAGGTCGGTGAAAGATAATGGGAGGTCCGACGGTGTCGCGCGGGTCATGGAATCCAGAGCCTGGGTAGGGATTTGCTCACACCGATTGTCCCCGTTTTACGTTGTCCCCACCGGAGACTCATTGCATGCGCTGAATGGACGGCCATGTCAGCGAGCAAGACCACTGCAGACCGGCGTGAGCCCCTGCCTAGTTTCATGAGCAAGAACCAACTTCAAATTCTGCGGGTCCGCCATCTGCGTGGTCCCAACATCTGGACCTACCGGCCGGTGATCGAAGCCTGGCTGGACCTGGGGGAGCTGGAGGAAAAACCCTCCAACAAGATCCCGGGATTTTACGAGCGTTTGACGGCCCTGCTGCCCGGGCTGCTGCAGCACCGCTGCGGCGTGGGCGAGATCGGCGGCTTTCTCGAGCGCCTGCGCGAGGGCACCTGGGCCGGTCATATCCTGGAACACATCTGCCTGGAGCTGCAGACCCTGGCCGGCATGGCCACGGGCTTCGGTCAGACCCGCAGCACCTCGCAGCACGGCGTGTACAAGATGGCCTTTCGCACCCGGCAGGAGGAGGTGGGCCGCGCCGCGCTGCAGGCGGGGCACGCGCTGCTGATGGCCGCCATCGAAGACCGGCCATATGACGTGGCCACCACCGTGGCCCGCCTGCGTGAACTCAACGATCGCCACTACCTGGGGCCGAGCACGGCACACATCGTGGAGGCTGCGACCGACCGCCGCATCCCGCACATCCGCCTCAACGATGGCAACCTCGTACAGCTCGGCTATGGCAGCCGTCAGCGCCGCATCTGGACCGCCGAGACCGACCAGACCAGCGCCATCGCCGAAGGCATCGCCAGCGACAAGCAGATGACCAAGGAACTGCTGGCCAACGCCGGCGTTCCCGTCCCCGAGGGTGAGGAAGTCGACAGTCCTGAGCAGGCCTGGCGCGTGGCGCAGGACATCGGCCTGCCCGTTACCGTCAAGCCCACCGATGCCAACCACGGCCGCGGCGTCTTCACCGACCTGCACACGCAAGAGGACATCGAGAAGGCCTGGCGGGCCGCCGACGCCGAGGGCAACGGCGTGCTGGTCGAAAAGTTCATCGAGGGCGATGCCCACCGCCTGCTGGTCGTAGGCCGGCGTGTGGTGGCTGCGACCAAGGGCAAGATGCAGACCGTCACGGGCGATGGCCGCTCCACCATCCTGCAGCTCATCGAAGCACAGATCAACAGCGACCCGCGCTGTGGCGACGCGGAGGAGTTCCCGCTCGAGCCGCTGATCCTGGACAAGGAGCCGATCTCCCAGCTCGAACTCGCACGGCAAGGCTACACCGGCGAGTCCGTGCCCCCGCCGGGCCAGGTGGTGCTGATCCGCCGCCACGGCGACCTGGCCTATGACGTGACGGATCTCGTGCACCCCCAGGTCGCTGCCGCCGCCGCCCTGGCCGCGCGCGTGGTGGGTCTGGACATCGCGGGCATCGACCTGGTCACGCCCGACATTGCCCGACCGCTGGCCGAGCAGGGTGGGGCCATCATCGAGGTCAACGCCGGTCCCGGCCTGCTCATGCACCTCAAGCCGGCCGAGGGCCGGCCCCGCAACGTGGGACAGGCCATCGTCGAGCACCTCTTTCCCGGTGAAGACCAGGGGCGCATCGCCATCGTCGGCATCACGGGCACACGCCACACCACGCGCATCGCGCGCCTGGTCAACTGGCTGCTGCACATCAGCGGCACCCAGGTGGGCCTG
>DNQP01000179.1:0-11986 GCA_003500955.1 Curvibacter sp.
CCTCTGAGCCCCCGCGCTCCGGGCTTGCCGGGCGTGCGGCAAGCACAAATGCATCACTTACTCGTCGGCATCGCGAACTCGGCGCCCTTACCGATGCTCTCGGGCCAGCGCTGCATCACGCTCTTCTGCTTGGTGTAGAAGCGCACGCCCTCTTCGCCATAGGCGTGCATGTCGCCGAACAGCGAACGCTTCCAGCCGCCGAAGCCGTGCCAGGCCATGGGCACCGGAATCGGCACGTTGATGCCCACCATGCCCACCTGGATGCGGTGCGAGAACTCGCGCGCCACGTGGCCGTCGCGGGTGTAGCAGGAGACGCCGTTGCCGAACTCGTGGTCGTTGATGAGCTTGACCGCGGTGGCGAAGTCCGGCACGCGCACGCAGGACAGCACGGGGCCGAAGATCTCTTCCTTGTAGATCTTCATCTCGGGCGTCACGTGGTCGAACAGCGTGCCGCCGAGCCAGAAACCCTGCTCGCAGCCGGCACCGGCCGCCGCACCCTTGAAGCCACGGCCGTCCACCAGCAGCTGGGCGCCCTCCTTGGCACCGTGCTCGATGTAGCCGCTGATGCGCTGGTGCGCGATCGACGTGACGATGGGGCCCATCTCGGCGTCGAGCTCCATGCCGTTCTTGATCTTGAGCGACTTGGTGCGCTCGATCAGCTTGGGCATGATCTTGTCGGCCACGTCGCCCACCAGCACCGCGACCGAAATCGCCATGCAGCGTTCGCCGGCCGAGCCGTAGGCCGCGCCGATCAGGCCGTCCACGGCCTGGTCCAGGTCCGCGTCAGGCATGACCACCATGTGGTTCTTGGCGCCGCCCAGGGCCTGCACGCGCTTGCCGTGGCGCGCGCCGGTCTCGTAGATGTAGTTGGCGATCGGCGTGGAGCCCACGAAGCTCACGGCCTTGACGTCCGGGTGTTCGATCAGCGCGTCCACGGCTTCCTTGTCGCCCTGCACCACGTTGAACACGCCGTCGGGCAGGCCAGCCTTCTTGAGCAGTTCGGCCATCAGCAGCGCGGGGCTGGGGTCGATGGGGCTGGGCTTGAGCACAAAGGTGTTGCCCGTAGCGATGGCCACCGGGTACATCCACATGGGCACCATGACCGGGAAGTTGAAGGGCGTGATGCCCGCCACCACACCCAGGGGCTGGCGCATCGTCCAGTTGTCCATGCCGGTCGAGACCTGCTCGGTGTAGTCGCCCTTGAGCAGCTGCGGGATGCCGGTGGCGAATTCCAGGATCTCGATGCCGCGCGTCACCTCGCCCTGCGCGTCGGTGAAGACCTTGCCGTGCTCGGCCGTGATCAGCCGTGCGAGCTCGTCGCGGTGCTGGTTCATCAGCTCCAGGAACTTGAAGAGGATGCGCGCGCGGCGCAGCGGCGAGGTGCCGGCCCAAGCCGGAAATGCGGCTTGTGCAGCGGCCACGGCCTTGTCCACCTCGGCCTTGCTGGCCAGCGCGGCCTTGCCGCTCACGGCGCCGGTGGCGGGGTTGTAGACGTCCTGGTGGCGGCCCGAGGTGCCGGCCACGATCTTGCCGGCGATGTAGTGATCAATATTTGCGATGCTCATGAGGCTGTCTCCAAAAGATGCCCAAGTTTCGGGCAAAGCGCGCCGCTTTTCCAATGATTTGCACTGAACAGTGATATAAATTTGACAAATATGAGTGGCCTACCCGATCAACAAGCTTTGCGCGCCTTCGTCGCCGTGGCGCGCGAGGGCAAGGTCTCGCGCGCGGCCGAGCGCCTGCACCTAAGCCAGCCCGCCGTGAGCCTGCAGCTCAAGGCCCTGGCCGAGAGCACCGGCCTCACGCTCTTCACCCGCACCCCGCACGGCCTGGCCCTCACGCCGGACGGCGCGGCGCTGCTGCCCCAGGCCGAGAAGGCCCTGGCCGCGCTGGCCGACTTCGGCCAGGCCGCGCAGAGCCTGCACAACACGGTGCGCGGGCGCCTGCGCATCGGCACCATCCTCGACCCCGAGTTCATCCGCCTCGGCGCCTTCCTCAAGGAGCTGGTCGAGAGCGCGCCGCAGATCGAGACCGAGCTGCGCCAGGCCATGAGCGGCGAGGTGTTGGCCCAGATCGGCCGCGGCGAACTCGACGTGGGCTTCTACCTCGGCCTGCCCGGCGAGATGGGCGACGACGCGGCCTACGAACTGCGTGAACTCTCGCGCTTCACCTACCGCGTGCTCGCCCCCGCCGGCTGGGGCGAACAGGTGCTGGGCCGAGACTGGAAGGCCCTGGCCGCGCTCCCGTGGATCGCCACGCCCCCGGCCTCGGCCCACCACCGCCTGCTGGCTGGCGTCTTTGCGCCGCTGGGCGTGAGCCCGCGCCAGGTGGCGCTGGTGGACCAGGAGGCGTCGATGCTGGACCTGGTGCGTTCGGGTGTGGGCTGCAGTCTGGTGCGCGAATCGATCGCCATCAGCGAGGCGCAGGCGCGCGGCCTCGTGGTGGCGGACCGGGTAAGTCTGGATTGCCGGCTGTGTTTTGTCTGCCTGCGCGCGCGGCGTGGGGAGCCGGTGGTGGCGAGTGCGTGGGAGGCCTTGGAAAGGGTTTGGCGCTGATGCCGACTATCACTTACTTGCGAAGTGGGTAGTTCGCAACCGAACGTCAACACAAGAAACCGACAGGCGAGCAGTCAAGCTCGGAATGCTCGAAGTCCGCGAAAACCTAGGGGACCTGAGAATTAAGGACAATCTCGGAAAAAACCTCAGTTGCCAACTGCTCAAGAAGCTCCATTTCGTCCCGAGGTAACTTCTCGACCGATGTGTGTGCCGGATTGCAGTCTGTAGGCGAGAACACGACTTTTATGGCCCTACCCGAAACTTGGCGTTGGCCAACCATCTTCAGATTGCCGACTTTGCCAATGGCAAACGCGCTAGTGGGCCTGACCACTAAGCACTCACGATTTACTTGAATACATTTCGTGATTTTCTCCGAGCGGTCACCGGAGAAATGTTCAAGCCGACTGGTCGAAAGGCTGGGCTCGCCTTCACGTACCTGAAAGGCCGAAAAAAGAAATCCAACTACCCGGTCGTTCTCATCGCGTGCAAGCCGGGACGGCGGCACATACCGGACGACATGATCGGAATTAACCAGCTGTTGGCCGACATTCAGCATTTGAGATCACTCTAGAATGCGCAGCCTCACGAAACCGATCTTTCAAGCCAATTGCTGGGGGCGTACGGCTCCAGTGCCTGCTTAAGTCTAGAGACCGAGGTTTCCCCGACCACCCGCTCAAGATCCTCACTGATGTACCGCGTAATCGCCCACTTCACTCGATCGTTTGGCCCAAACTGAAGTGTTAACCGATTCTGGCCATTTACCCAAGTCGCAACAAGTAGTCCGCCGTTTGCAAGACCAAGGCCTGGTCGCACGATTGGTTTCAGATCGCAGACCGCCTTCAGAAATGTTGCGAAAGACGCCGTCTGAACCGGCCGATCGCCTTCATCCCACTCTTCAGGATCATGCAGCCGATCAATTTGGCTGAACAAACGATCCCGCCATTCCTTCTCGAAATGCATTGCTACCGAGGAGGTCAGGATTTTGACTGACGCTGTCGCGTCAAACAGCTGCTCCGCAAGCGACTGACCTCCGCTCCCATTTGCTTGAAAGGCAACGGGTAGCGAGCTAGGGGAAGGTGGCGCTATCAAAGTCTGTAGCCTGCCCCGCAGATCATCTTCGGAGGTGTCGTGCCGAAACGCGCGAAGTAGATCGATGCTGGTAATCGGATGGCTCAGGTCTTGAGGGCTGAAGGTCGCCGAACCGAGTAGGCCCAAAGGGCGTAGCTGAGAAGAGCGAGTAGTTAGCATTCGCCCCGTATGTGTCAGATCACGTGTCATGTTTGAACAACCCCCTAGAAAGATCCGTCACGCAACTCTCAAATACATCGTTCTTACGTGGTCGAATCGACGAAACAAGATTAAGAATGTCCTCGTCCTTTTGCGGTACCTCGATATCTCGGCTTATGTCTATATCAATCAAAAATGACGCTGTATTTAACAGCGGAGAGGGAATAGATGCGGAATTCAACAACAATTTGCAGCGCATGTCATCCATGAATATCTGAGCCTGTACGGCATATGCGCTGAGAGCGCCATACTTATCCGAAACGTGAGGATATATGTTCAGATACTTCTCGTGTTCAACGATGGGTCCTTCAATAGGAATATCAATTCGGTTGATGAAACGAACGCCAATCCGAGCGATCTCGCGGAACCCAAGTGCCCTTCGCACTAGCTTCCAGTCACGAGTAAATCTTTCAAAAAAAGGCTCCCAGCCGGGGTAAGGCGCCATCTGGGAGACGACAAAGGACTTGGGGAACACCAAAGCGAGCTCCGTCATGTCAGAGGAGCCAAAGCGATGAGAGGTTTCTTTGCTGACTTGAGTGTTTGCCGTCTGTTGACTGCCTTTTGTCGCACTAAGGTCCACACTCACACTCAAGTTCTCGATCGGCTGATGCACAGCGTAGTGGGCCGAGAGCTTCTTTGTCAGCGATGATTTGGTGTCCTCATCGAGTGTCTCGACAAAGTTGATCCCAACTACCGCCTCAGTAATAGGGGGGTGGATGTACACGTTTGGGTCACCACATAGTTATCACGAGCATTATGCGCTATTGATCCTGAAAGAGCCCGACTCAGGACTCATGCCCTTTTTTGTCTCCGCGCCCATTAGCTGAGTGTGGAAAGAATGGTCGGCAACCTAGGCCGGCATGTGCCATTATTGGGTTTCTCGGTCTAGGTGAGACTATGAAAGCATAGTCACTTCGTCAGGTACCCCATCCACTGCCAGTACGTCGCCCCCAGCAGCAACACGAGCCCGAAGCCGATCACCGTGAGTACCAGCCCCGTGCGCACGAAGTCCTTGACGGTGAAAGTGTCGGTGCCGTAGGCCACCATGTTCTGCGGCGCGTTGACCGGCAGGATGAAGCCGAAGCTCACGACGAACTGCAGCAGCATGGTCATGCCGACCAGGTTGAGCGGCGCGGCATCGGGGCCGCCGGCGATCTGTTGCAGCACGCTGATCATGATGGGGATCATGGCCGAGGCCAGGGCGGTGGCACTGGCAAAGCCCAGGTGCACCACGATCAGGAAGAGCGAGAGCAGGGCCAGGATGACGAAGGCCGAGGCGCCGGCCAGGCCCAGATTGGCCACGATGATGTTGGCCAGCCAGGCGGCGGCCTTGGTCTGCAGCAGCGCGGTGCCCAGGCTGATGCCGGTGCCGAAGAGCACGATGGTGCCCCAGGGGATCTTCGACTGCGCCTGCTTCCAGCCCATGACGCCGATGCCCGGCGTGAACATCAGGGCGATGGCAGCGATGGTGGTGCTGGAGGTGTCGAAGGGGTGCAGCACCTTTTCCGTCGCCCAGAAGGCCAGCAGGGTGAGCGTGAGGAGCAGCAGCCGCCATTCGGCGCCGGTCATCGGGCCGAGTGCATGCAGGGCGATGCGGATGGTCTCCTGGCCGCCCGCGATCTCCTCGGTCTCGGGGGGCATCATCTTGATCATCACGAAATAGAGCGCAATGGACATGAGGATGGACCAGGGCGCGGCGGCGATCAGCCAGTCGCCCCAGGTGATGGTCTGGCCGAAGGCCTTCTCGATGAAGCCTATGGCCACCATGTTCTGCGCCGCCGCGGTCTTGACGCCCACGTTCCAGATCGAGGCCGCCTGGGCCGTGGCGATCATCAGCAGGCCGGCGAAGCGTGAACGCTGGTCCACGCCGAAGGCCAGGATGATGCCCATGATGATGGGCACGAGGCAGGCCACGCGCGCCGTGGTCGAGGGCACGAGGAAGGACAGCACGATGCCGACCAGGATGGCGCCGATGAGCACGCGGTGGGTCCGCGCGCCGACCTTGGAGAGGATGAAGAGCGCAATGCGCTTGTCCAGCCCGGTGATGGTCATGGCCGCCGACAGGAAGCAGGCCGCGGCCACGAGCGCCAGGGCTGTGTTGGCGAAACCGCCGAGCGCCAGGGTGAGCGCGGCGCTGGTGCCGAGATCGGTGTCGGGCTTGGCGGCGTTGGGCGCCAGACCCAACAGAAAGGCCATGAGCGCGGTGATCAGCACGGCGCTGATGGCGTAGTCCACCGCCTCGGTGACCCAGAGGATGACGGAAAACAGCAGCAGGCCCAGCATGATCTGCCCCGCCACGGGCAGCCCCGCGGGCTGAGGCAGCAGCATGACGGCGACGAGGCCGGCCACGGCGGCCAGCAGGCCGGCGACGTGAACGGATTCCCTGGAGCTTTCGGCGGTGGCCATGGCGTCTCCTCCTGAAGGATGGTGTGACGCCATGCTAGGCCGCAGGTCACGGCGTGCTTTGACGTGGATCAAGGCCCGGCACCGTGGCCGTCCGATCGGTCGTGTCGGGTGTGATCCCCGCCTCAGCGCCCGGGCCAGACCGGCTTGCGCTTATCCTTGAAGGCGGCCTGGCCCTCTTTGGCGTCTTCGGTCAGCGTGAAGAGCGCGATCTGGCTTTCGGTGAAGGACATGCTTTCCTCGAAGGACATGGCCTCGATCTTCTTCATGGTGTAGAGGCCCCGGCGGATCGCGGCGGGGGACTTGTCGAGCAGGCGCTCGAGCAGCCAGTGCAGGCGCGCGTCGAGGTTCTCGTCCACATAGTTCACCAGGCCGACCTCCAGCGCCTCGGCGGACGTGAGCGGCTCCCCCGTGAGGCAGAGCTCGGCCAGCTTGCGGCGCGGGATCAGGTGTTGCAGCACGCTGAGCACCTGGGCCGGGAACACGCCCACCTTGACCTCGGGCAGGCCGAAGACCGCATGGGGCGCGGCCACGGCCAGGTCGCACATGGCCAGCAGGCCCATGCCGCCGGCCGTGCAGGCGCCGTTGACGCGCGCGATCAGCGGCACGTTGCTGGCCTTGGCCGCGCGCAGCACGCGCGCCACATGGCCCTGGGGCTCGGAGTAGTCGGTGGTGAAGGCCTGGTCGGCCTGCAGGTCGGCGCCGGCGCAGAAGGCCTTGTCGCCTGCGCCCGTGATGACGATGGCGCGGATCTCGCGCTGGCTCTGCGCGGCGTCGATGGCGCGCGCCATGGCAGCCAGCACGGCGTGGCTCACCGCATTGCGACGCGCCTCGCGCGCGATGGTCAGCCAGAGCACGGCGCCGCGCTGTTCGACCAGCAGCTCGTCGGTGGCGGGGGTGTCACTCATGGGGTCTCCTGTCGGGGCGTTTCTGACGCTATTGTGGCGGTGAAACCGGCTTGCGCTTAGCATCGCTGCTTCAGCCCAGAACCATCGAAGAAGCGCTGTCCATGGCCGCATCGGTTCCCCGCCTCCTCCACCAGGCCCTGCCCCAGGGCGAGGTAGCCTTGCCGCAAGGGCCATGGACTGCAGCGCGTTTGGCCGAGCCTGCGACCTGGGCCGCGCTGCAGCGCGCGCTGCAGCAAAAGGCGGCGGCCTGGGATCTGCGGGGTCTGGAACGTCTGGACCATCTGGGTGCGCAGCTGCTCTGGAACCACTGGGGCCGGCGCTGGCCCGAACGCATCGAGATCCTGCCGGCGCAGCGCGCCATGCTCGAGCGCGTGGCCCGCTACAGCTGTGCGCCGCCGAGCCCGCGGCGCCTGGGGCTCACCGAGCTCTGGCTGGGCCTGGGGCGCCAGGTCTTGCTGGTGCTGGAGCATCTGCAGGGACTGCTGCGCCTGCTGGGCCAGCTGGCGCTGGACGTGTTGCGGCTGTTGCGCCATCCGCGCCAGGGGCCCTGGCGCGATTTCTCGGGGCATCTCTATCGCATTGGCGCCACGGCCCTGCCCATCACGGCGCTCGTGGGCTTCCTGATCGGCGTGGTGCTGGCCTATCTGGTGGCGCAGCAGTTGCAGCTTTTCGGTGCCGATCCCTACATCGTCAACCTGCTGGGCATCTCGGTGATCCGCGAACTCGGGCCGGTACTTGCGGCGCTGCTGATCGCCGGGCGCTCGGGCTCGACCATCACGGCCCAGATCGGCGTGATGCGCGTGACCGAGGAGCTCGACGCCATGCGCGTGCTGGGCATCGCGCGCGGCTTTCGCCTGGTGCTGCCGCGCGTGCTAGCCCTCGCGCTGGCCATGCCCCTGCTGTCGGTCTGGACCACGCTGGCGGCCCTGGTGGGCGGCATGATCGCGGCCGACTTCACGCTGGGCGTCTCGCCCGCCTATTTCATCTCGGCCTTGCCTGATGCGGTGCAGGCCTCCAACCTGACGCTGGCCACGGCCAAGTCGGTGGCCTTCGGCGTGCTGGTTGCGCTCATCGGCTGCCACTTCGGCCTGCGCGTCAAGCCCAACACCGAGAGCCTGGGCCAGGGGACCACGGCTTCCGTCGTAGTGTCCATCACCGGCGTGATCCTCGTCGATGCGCTCTTTGCCGTGCTGTTCCGGGACGTGGGCATATGAGTGGACAGCCTGACACGGTGGTGGAGATCGAGAACCTGAGCAGCGGCTTTCGCGTGGCCGGGCGCACGAGCTATGTGCATCGCAATCTGGACCTGCGCATCGCGCAGGGCGAGCTGCTGTCCATCGTGGGCGGCTCGGGTAGCGGCAAGACCACGCTGCTGCGCCAGATGCTGGGCCTGGAGCGGCCGCTGCGCGGGCGCGTGCAGGTGCTGGGCGCGCCCGCCTCCGAGCTGGCCGCGCCAGGGGCTGCGAGCCGCGTGGGCATGCTGTTCCAGCACGGCGCGCTGTTCTCGGCCTTCAGCGTGCTGGAGAACATCGCTTTTCCCTTGCGCGAGCTGCGCACCTTGCCGGCCGATCTGGTGCGCGATGCGGCGCTGGTCAAGCTGCAGATGGTGGGGCTGGACCCGGCGCAGGCGCACAAGATGCCGGCCGATCTCTCGGGCGGCATGGTCAAGCGCGTGGCGCTGGCGCGGGCCCTCATCATGGACCCTCCCCTGTTGCTGCTCGACGAGCCCACGGCCGGCCTGGACCCGGACAGCGCCGACGCCTTCTGCGAGCTGCTGCGCGAGCTGCATCGCGAGCTCGGCCTCACGGTCGTGATGGTGACGCACGACCTCGATACCATCTTCGAACTCAGCACGCGCGTGGCCGTGCTGGCCGAGAAGAAGGTCATCACCAGCGGCACGCCGCGCGAGGTCATGGTGCATCCGCATCCCTTCATCCGTGACTTCTTCCAGGGCGAGCGTGGGCGCCGCGCCCAGGCCCTGTTGCACGACCCCGCCCCGGGCGGGTAGAAAGACGACCATGGAAAACAAAGCCCATGCCCTGGCGGCCGGCGCCTTCGTGCTGCTGGTCTCGGCGCTGCTGATCGCGCTGGCGGTCTGGCTCACCCGCCAGGCCGGCGAGGTGCGGCAGTACGAGCTGGCCACACGCAACGCGATCACGGGCCTGCAGTCCCAGGCTGGCGTGCAGTACCGCGGCGTGCGTGTGGGCAAGGTGAGCAGCATCAGTTTCGATCCGGCCAGCCCGGGCCAGGTGCTGGTGCGTCTGGAGCTCGATGTCGATGCACCCGTGACGCGGGCCACCTACGCCACCCTGGGCTATCAGGGCCTGACCGGCATCGCCTTCGTGCAGCTCGACGACGAGGGTGCGTCGCGCGAGCCGCTGGTGGCCGCAGCGGGCCAGCTGCCGCGCATCCCCATGCGCGCGGGCTTCATGGAACAGTGGTCTCGCCAGGGTGAGCGTGTGCTGGGCCAGCTGGAGCAGGCCACGCAGCGCGTGAACGAGCTGCTCGCGCCCGAGAACCAGCGCGCATTGCGCCAGAGCATCGAAGCCCTGGGCCAGGCGGCGGCGACCGTGCCGCCCGCGATGCGTGAGGCGCAGCAGGCCTTCGTCGGCATGCGCGAGAGTGCAGCCACGGTGGGCGCCAGCGCCGAGCGCGTGCGCCTGGCGGCCGACGACTACGCCGCGCTGGCGCGTCGCCTGCAGCAGCCCGGTGGCACGCTGGACCAGTTGCAGCAAGGCGTGGCCGCGCTCGCGGGCACCGGCCAGGCGGTGCAGCAGGGCAGCCTGCCGCGCTTGCACCGCACGCTGGACGAGGCCGGCCGCGCGGCACAGCGCCTGGGCCGTGTGGCGGCTGCGCTGGAAGACGATCCCCAGGCCCTGATCTACGGGCCGCCGCTTGAGCTGCCCGGTCCGGGCGAGCCAGGCTTTGCCCTGCCGCGAGGTGTGCGATGAAGCGCTTGCGTGTCCTGATCGTTGTCTCTGCGCTGCTCCTGTCGGCCTGCGCGGCCCTGCCCGAGCGCGCGGTGGCGCCACAGCGCTACGACTTCGGCCCGCCCGCGGCGCCAGTCGCCGTGGCCGCGCAACGCCCGCCCCTGGGCCTGCGCGTGCAGGCTAGCCTGGCGCTCGAAGGCACGGCCATGCTCTACCGCCTGGCCTATGCCGATGCGCAGCAGCTGCGGGCCTATACCCAGGCGCGCTGGGCCATGGCGCCGGCTGAGCTGCTGGCGCAGCGCCTGCGCAGCGGCCTGGGGCGCGATCACACGCTGCCGCCCGAAGGCGAGGGCGCGAGCCGCGTACTGCATGTGACGCTCGAAGAGTTCAGCCAGGTCTACACCGCCCCCGAGCAGAGCCACGGCCTGCTGCGCCTGCGCGTCAGCCTCTTGCAGGACGGGCGCCTGCTGGCCCAGCGCGAGCTGCAACTGCAGCAGCCCGCCGCGCGTGCCGATGCGGCCGCCGGCGTGCGCGCTTTGGGTGCGACCGTCGATGCCATGGTCACTGAACTGGTGCAATGGCTGCAAACGCAGCGCTGAATATTCTTTCCGCCCCGGGTTTGCCCCAAGATGGTGCAAACCCCAGTATCTTCAGTGCCCTGATTCCGGCACGCTCCTTGCAGACAGGGTCTCATCCAACCACAAGCTAGGAGCTTCCTCATGAAACTGGATCGTCGTTCGTTTGTTTCCAAGAGCGTGGCCGGCACCGCCGCCGCCGGTGCGCTGGCCTTTCCCATGGTGGCCAAGGCGCAGCAGACCTTCAACTGGAAAATGACCAGCGCCTATGGCAAGGGCTCGCCTTTCTACATGGACGGCCCGGGCAGCGCGACCGATCTGGCCAAGCGCATCCGCGACATGTCGGGCGGCCGCCTGAACATCCAGGTCTTCGGTGCCGGTGAACTGATCCCGGCTTTCGAGGGCTTTGACGCCGTGCGCGCGGGCACCGTGGAGATGAACCACGCCAACAGCTACTTCTGGACCGGCAAGACCTTCGCGGCCCAGTACTTTACTGCCGTGCCCTTCGGCCTGAACTTCCAGGGCATGAACGGCTGGCTCTACGACGGCGGCGGCATCGACCTCTGGAACGAGGTCTACGCCCCCTTCGGCATGGTGGCCATGCCCTGCGGCAACACCGGCGTGCAGATGACCGGCTGGTTCAAAAAGGAAATCAACAGCGTCAACGACCTCAAGGGCCTGAAGATGCGCATCCCCGGCCTGGCCGGCAAGGTCTACGCCAACCTCGGTGTGGACGTGAAGGTGCTGCCGGGCGGCGAGATCTTCCCCGCGCTGGAGCGTGGCGTGATCGACGCGGCCGAGTTCGTCGGCCCCTTCCAGGACCGTCGTCTGGGCCTGCACAAGGCGGCCAAGTACTACTACACTTCGGGCTGGCACGAGGCTGCCACGGTCTCCGAGCTGCTGATCAACAAGGCCGCCTGGGACAAGCTGCCCGCTGACCTGAAGGCCATCGTCCAGAACGCGGCCGCGGCCTGCAACGTGATCAGTGAAGGCTGGTGCCAGAAGGCCAACTCCGAGGCCATGGACGACCTGATCAAGAACCAGAAGGTCATCGCCAAGCCGCTGCCGGATTCGGTGATCAAGGCCCTGCGTGCCGAGACCGAGAAGGTGCTGGCCGAGGCGATTGCCAAGGATCCGCTGACCAAGAAGGTGCACGACTCCTACTTCGCCTTCAAGGCCAAGTACGACCGCTGGGTCGAGGTCAGCGAAGAGCAGTACCACACCAAGATTCGCGGCTGATCCCGGAGTGTTTTCATGAAAAAAGCGATGTCCGCCCTGCGGGGCGGCATTGAGTCGCTGATCGATGTCGTTGGCAGGGCCACCCTCTG
>DNQP01000179.1:12305-24353 GCA_003500955.1 Curvibacter sp.
ACCCTCTGGGTGGCCCTGGCCATGATTGGTTTGGTCGCGGTCAATGTCCTTTTGCGTTACGCCTTCAGCTTTGGTTCGGTGTGGGCCCAGGAGCTGGAATGGCACCTGCTGGCCGCCCTCATCCTGCTGGGCATGAGCTACGCGCTGCAGCGCGGCGACAACGTGCGCGTGGATCTGTTCTACGCCAATTTCTCCGCCGGCAAGAAGTTCGTGGTGGATGTGATTTCGGTGCTGCTCATTCTGGTGATTGCGCTGATCTTCATCAAGCTCTCGCTGGCCTATGTGGTCCAGTCCTGGAGCATCGGCGAGAAGTCGCCTGACCCGGGTGGCATCCCCTGGCGCTGGGCCGTCAAGGGCCTGATCCCGCTGGGCTACGGCCTGCTGGTGCTGCAGTCCCTCGGGGCGCTGCTGCGCCTGTTCCAGGAGCGGCAGACGTCGCCGGAGGGTCGCCATGTTTGAGATGCAGACCTACGCCATCCTCATGCTCGTGGCCTTCTTCGCGATGCTGATGATCGGCGTGCCCGTCGCGACCTCGCTGGCCACAGTGGGTTTCATTTTCGGTTACCTGGGGTTTGGTGACTCGCTGTTCAGCCTGCTGCCGGCGCGTCTCTACGGCATCGTCGCAGGCTACCAGTGGATGGCGATCCCGCTCTTCGTGTTCATGGGGGTGATGCTGGAGAAATCACGCCTGGCCGACGACCTGCTTGACGTGATGGGCCACATCGCGGGCGGCGTGCGCGGCGGCATGGGTGTGGGCATCATCCTCTTCGGTGTGCTCATGGGCGCGACCACCGGCATCGTGGGTGCCACCGTGATCACGCTGGGCCTGCTGACCCTGCCCACGCTGATCAAGCGCGGCTACAACAAGAGCATCGCCTGCGGCGCCATCTGTGCCTCGGGCACCCTGGGTCAGATCATTCCGCCCAGCCTGATCCTGATCCTGCTGTCGGACATCATGCAGCTCTCGGTGGGCACGCTGTTTGCGGCTGCCGTGGGTCCGGGCCTGCTGCTGTCGGCGGTCTACATCATCTTCCTGCTCGTGCTGGGCTGGCTCAAGCCGGACCTGATGCCGCCGATCCCGCAGGACGAGCGCGATGGCATCACGCGCCGTGAGCTCTGGATCCGCTTCTGGAAGGTGGTGGTGCCGCCCATCATGCTGGTCGTGGCCGTGCTGGGTTCCATCGTCGGCGGCGTCGCGGCGCCCACCGAGGCGGCGTCCATGGGTGCCGTGGGTGCCGTGATCATCACCATCGTCTCCCGGCGCTTCACCATGAAGGTCCTCAAGGACGTGGCGCTGGAGACCAGCAAAATCACCGCCATCATGATGTTCATCCTGATGATGGCCCAGGTCTTTGCCCTGGCCTTCCGTGGCCTGCACGGCGAGGACCTGATCAGCAAGATGTTCGAGTGGCTGCCCGGCGGTGTGAACATGGACATCTGGTTCATGATGCTGCTGATCTTCGTGCTCGGCTTCTTCATCGAGTGGGTCGAGATCAGCTACATCGCGGTGCCGCTGTTCCTGCCCGTGCTGCTCAACCAGGGGGTGGATCCGGTCTGGCTGGCCATGCTGATCACGGTGAACCTGCAGTCCTCCTTCCTGACGCCGCCCTTCGGCTGGGCTCTGTTCTACCTCAAGGGTGTGGCGCCACCGGACGTGACGATCAAGGACATCTACAAGGGGGTGGTGCCGTTCCTCTGCATGCAGGCGGTGACCCTGTTGCTGGTGTTCTTCTACCCGCAGATCGCGCTCTGGTTGCCCAAGGCCATCGGCTGGTAGCATGGGCAGGCTCTGACGATGGCGCCGCACGGCGCCATCCTTTTTTTGACGAGGTAATCCATGGCTCAGTCCATCTATGGCCGCCGCGGCATCGCGGTGGCGCCCCATTCCCTGGCCGCCGAATCGGCCGTGTCCGTGCTGCGCGAAGGCGGCAATGCGCTGGAGGCGATGATCGCCGCCGCGGCCACGATTGCCGTGGTCTACCCGCACATGAACTCCATCGGCGGCGACAGCTTCTGGGTCATCAACGGCCCGGGCAACCGGCCCGGCGGCATCGATGCCAGCGGTCGCAGCGCCGCCGCGGCCAGCCGCGCCTGGTATGCGGCCCAGGGCATCACGGGCAGCATCCCGTTTCGCAGCGGCATCGCCGCACTCACCGTGGCGGGCACGATCTCGGGCTGGGGCGCGGCGCACCAGCTGTCCTCGCAGTCGCTCGGTGGCCGTCTGCCGTTGAGCCGCCTGCTCGACGACGCGATCTTTCTCGCGCGCGAGGGCATCCCGGTCACGCGCAGCCAGGCGAACACCACGCAGGCCAAGCTGGCCGAACTGAAAGATCAGCCGGGTTTTGCCCAGACCTTTCTCACCCAGGGTCAGGTGCCGCAGGCCGGCGCCCTGTTCAAGCAGGGCCGCCTGGCGGACACGCTGGCCCTGATCGCGCGCAAGGGCACGGAGGAGTTCTACCGGGGCGCGTTCGCGAAGCAGATGGCCGCCGAACTGGCCGCCGTCGGCAGCCCGCTGACGCTGGCCGATCTGCAGGCCCACCAGGCGAAGCTCATCGATCCGCTGACCGTGCCGGTGGCCGGCGCGCAGTTGTACAACATGGTGCCGCCTTCGCAGGGCCTGGTGTCGCTGCTGATCCTGGCGCTGATGGAACGTTTCCCGGGCTGGAAGCAGGCCGGCCCCGAGAGCGCCGCCTTTGTACACGCGCAGGTCGAGGCCACCAAGCTGGCTTTCCGCGTGCGCGACCGCTACCTGACCGATCCCGATTTCATGGCCCTGCCGCCGGCCGCGCTGCTGGAGTCTGCGCGCATCGATGAACTGGCGCGTGAGTTCAAGTCCGACGTGGCTCTGCCCTGGGGCAAGAAGACCGACCCGGGCGACACGATCTGGATGGGCGTGATCGATGGCAATGGGATTGCTGTCTCCTTCATCCAGAGCATCTACCACGAGTTCGGCTCGGGCGTGGTGCTGCCCACGAGCGGTGTGAACTGGCAGAACCGTGGTTGCAGCTTCTCGCTGGACCCGAAGCACGTGAACACGCTGGAGCCGCGCAAGAAGCCCTTCCACACGCTCAACCCCGCCATGGCCCAGCTGGCCGACGGCAGCAGCATGGTCTACGGCACCATGGGCGGCGACGGCCAGCCCCAGACCCAGGCCACGATCTTCAACCGCGTCATGCGTTATGGGGACCATCCGCAGCAGGCCATCGAGCGGCCGCGCTGGTTGCTGGGCCGCACCTGGGGCCAGAGCAGCGACTCCCTCAAGCTCGAGAGCCGCTTCGACCCGGCCGTGGTGGCGCAGCTGCGCGCGCTGGGTCACGAGGTGGAGACCATCGCCGCCTGGGACGAGGGCGTGGGCCATGCGGGCATGCTGATCCGCCATGCGAACGGCGTGCTCGAAGGCGGCTTCGACCCGCGCTCGAACGGCGCGGTGGCGTCGTTCTGAGCGGACGAGGGCCTGTTCACACTAATTTCTCAAGTGCGAACGAGGCGAAAACGGCGCCAATCTAGACGTACGACGAAGCCCAGACTGGCCGTCTGGGCGAGGAGTACAACAACGAGTGGCGCCGTTTTCGCCTCGTTCCCGTTGGGTTGCGGCTAAAAAAGCCATGCGGGGTGTTGCATGGACTTGCCGGGGGGCCTACCCCGGCGGCGTCCACGCGCCTACCGCATGATTTTTTTGATCCGCAACGCATCTTGAGAAATTAGTGTGAACAGGCCCTAGCCGGCCAGGGCCGGGAAGAGCTTGGTCAGGCCGTCGGACATCACCTCCACGGCCAGGGCCGCGAGGATCAGGCCCATGAGCCGGGTCATGACGTTGATGCCGGTCTTGCCGAGCACGCGCGCGATGGGCTCCGCCAGCGCGAAGCACAGGGCCGTGGCGGCGGCCACGACCACGCCGTAGCCCACCAGGGTGCCGAGCTGCCACAGGGTTTGGGCCTTGTCGGCATAGATCACCACGGTGGACATGGTGGCGGGGCCGGTGAGCAGGGGAATGGTCAGTGGCACCACGGCGATGCTGGCGCGCGCGGCAGCGTCCTGCATCTCCTCGGCGTTGGACTTGGCCTCGGCCGGCTGGGCATTGATCATGGCCAGGGCCGAGGTCAGCAGCAGCATGCCGCCGCCGACCTGGAAGCTGGCGAGCGAAATGCCGAAGAAGGCCAGCAGCTGCAGGCCCAGCAGGGCGCTGATGGCGATGACGGCAAAGGCGCTGAAGGAGGAGATCCAGATCGTACGTCGGCGCTGTTCGGGCGTGAAGTCCTGGGTGTAGTGGATGAAGAAGGGCACGATGGCCAGCGGGTTGACGATGGCCAGCAGGGTGATGAGGGGTTTGAAGTCCATGCTCAGTCCTCGCCCGCGTCCGTCTCGGCCGGCCTGCGGCGGCGGAACATGCCCCAGCCCTCCATGTGCAGCACCTGCTCGCCATGCTGGTTGTGCATCTCCCAGACCGTGCGCACCAGGCCCACATGCGGCCGGCTCGCCATGGGGCGGCGGTCGATGACACGGTGGCGCAGGCGCAGCGTGTCACCGGGGTAGACGGGCTTGGTCCACTTGAGGCTCTCCAGCCCCGGCGAGCCCAGGGCCGCGGCCTGCGAAAGAAAGTTGTCCACCATGAGACGCATGGCCATGGCGCAGGTGTGCCAGCCGCTGGCGCAGAGCTTGCCGAAGACCGAGGCCTCGGCGGCGGCATCGTCCAGATGGAAGGGCTGCGGGTCGAACTGGCGCGCGAAGTCCAGGATCTGTTCGCGCGTCGGGCTCACGCTGCCGAGTTCACGCGTGCTGCCGATTTCCAGGTCTTCCCAGTAGTAGGTGGGGGCTGTCATCAACGTCCTCCGGTGATGTCCACGAGACTGCCCGTGGCGTAGCTGGCCTCGTCCGACAGCAGCCAGACGATGGCCTGGGCGATCTCCTGCGCTGTGCCCGGGCGCTGCAGGGGGATCTGCGGTGCGAGCCGCTGCGCGCGGCCGGGCTGGCCGCCGCTGGCATGGATCTCGGTGTCGATGATGCCCGGGCGCACGGCGTTGACGCGGATGCCCTCGGTGGCCACCTCGCGCGCCAGGCCCAGGGTGAAGACGTCGACCGCGCCCTTGGCGGCCGCATAGTCCACGTACTGGCCCGCCGCACCGTGGACCGCCGCCATGCTGCCCACGTTGACGATGGCGCCACCGCTGCCGCCGTGGCGCGTGCTCATGCGACGCACGGCCTCGCGCGCGCAGAGCATGGTGCCGTAGACGTTGATGGCGAACATGCGCTGCCAGCGCGCCAGGCTTTGCTCGTCGATGCGCTGGGTGGTGTCCACCACGCCGGCGTTGTTGACCAGGGCCGTGAGCCGGCCCAGCTTGGCATCGAGGGTCTCGAACATGGCCTGCACCTGGGCCTCGTCAGCCACGTCGGCGCGCACAGCCAGGGCCCTGCCACCGCCGGCCCGGATCTGGCGGACCACCTCGTCGGCCGCCAGCGAGTTAGCGCTGTAGTTCACGGCCACGGCATAGCCGCGCTGCGCCGCCAGCAGGGCGGTGGCGGCGCCGATGCCGCGCCCGCCGCCGGTGATCAGCACAAGCTTGTCCAATTCAGGGCTCCAGCAAATGTCATGACGACAAGATACCATTGCCGCAGATCCATCAGGAGCAAAAAGACCATGGGACAGTTCATCGACCTCCAGGCCGCCGACGGCTTTGTCAGCCCCGCCTACGTGGCGCAACCGACGGGCAAGCCGCGGGGTGCGGTGGTGGTGTTGCAGGAGATCTTTGGTGTCAACACCCACATCCGCGAGGTGACCGATGGCTATGCTGCAGCGGGCTATTTCGCCGTCGCACCTTCTAATTTCCATCGCGTCAAGCCCGGCGTCGAGCTCGGCTACCAGCCGGATGACATGAAGGCCGGCATGGAGCTCAAGGCTGCGGTCGAGGCGCTGGGGACAGCGGCGAACCAGGGGGTGCTGCAGGACATCCAGGCGGCCATTCACCATGCGGCGCAGGCCGGCAAGGTGGGCGTGGTGGGCTACTGCTGGGGTGGCCTGCTGACCTGGCGCACCGCCTGCCTGCTGCAGGGCGTGAGCGCAGCCGTGCCCTACTACGGTGGTGGCGTCACGACCGACGAGGAGATCGCGCGCAAACCCAGGTGTCCGGTGCTGGCCCACTTCGGCGAGCAGGACCACTGGATTCCGCTCGACGGCGTCGAGGTCTTCAAGCGCACGCATCCCGAGGTCGAGGTCCACATCTATGCGGCCAACCATGGCTTCAACTGCGACCACCGAGGCAGCTACAACGCCGATGCCGCCCGGCTCGCACGCGATCGCACGCTGGCCTTCTTCGCCAAGCACGTGGGCTGAACATGAAGGCCCTGCTGGCGTCCCTGTTGCTGGCTTCGGGTTGCGCCCTGGCCGCCGACTACGGCGGGCCGCTGTTCGACGCCCATCTGCATTACAACGACGAAGCCTGGCAGGGCCCGCACCCGCTGGACGATGTGCTGACGCGCATGCAGCGCAACGGCGTGCGTGCCATCATCGCCAACAGCCGGCCCAATGACGGCACCAAGACGCTGGCCGCGGCGCGCGAGCAGACGCGCGCGGCCGGTGTGACCGTGGTGCCTTTCATCCGCCTCTACCGCAACCGCGACGACTACAGCAACTGGTTCCGCGACGAGAGCATCTACACCATGGTGCAGCAGGAGCACGCCCGCGGCACGACGGCTGGACCCTACCGCGGCATCGGCGAGTTCCATCTCTACGACAGCGCCAATGCCAACGGCCCGGTGGCGAAGAAGCTCATGCAGTACGCGCAGCAGCACGAGCTGGCCGTGCTGGCCCATGTGGACGACGTGGCCATCGATCTGCTGATGGCGCACGCGCCCAACGCCCGCCTGATCTGGGCCCACACCGGCATCGGCGGTCCGTCGGTGGCGCGTGTGCAGGCCCTGCTGGAAAAGTATCCCAAGCTCATGGGCGAGCTCTCCTACCGCCCCGGCCTGAGCTGTGTCGACGACCGCGGCCAGGAGCGACTCTGCCCCGACTGGCGTGCGCTGATGCTGAAGTTCCCCGACCGTTTCCTGATCGGTTCCGACACCTGGGTGAACCAGCGCTGGCTTTACTACGACGGGCTCATGCAAGGTTATCGCCGCTGGCTGGGCGAGCTGCCGCCCGAGGTGGCGCGCCGCATCGCCTGGGACAATGGCGCGCGCCTGTTCCAGCTCGCACCCCCCTGATGCGTGATACCTTTCAACTGCCCCTGTTCCCGCTGCAGACCGTGCTGTTTCCCGGCGGGGTGCTGCCCTTGCGCATCTTCGAGGTGCGCTATCTCGATCTGATCCAGCGCTGCCAGAAGGAGGGTGCGCCCTTCGGGGTGGTCTGCCTCACGCAGGGCAGCGAGGTGCGGCAGGCTCCGGCCACTGGCGATACGGCCGCGGCCGAGCTTTTCCACCCCATCGGCACCCTGGCGCACATCGAGCTGTACGAGCGGCCCCAGCCCGGCCTGATGCTGATCCGTTGCCGCGGCGGGCGGCGCTTCCGGCTGCTGCGCAGCGAGCAGATGAAGCATGGCCTGTGGACCGGCGAGGCCGAGTACCTGGCCGATGATCCCGTGGTGCCCGTGCCGCCGGACCTGGTGCCCGTGCGCGTCGGCCTGCAGCGCCTGTTGCAGCACATGCAGGCCCAGGCCCAGCCGGGTGATGAACTCCCGATCCAGCCCCCCTTGCAGTGGGACGACTGCGGCTGGGTGGCGCACCGCTGGTGCGACATCCTGCCCGTGAGTCCGCAGCTCAAGCAGCAGTTCCTGGCCGTGGACAACCCGTTGATCCGCCTGGAGCTGGTCGGGGATCTGCTGGCCCGGCTCAAGATCGGTACCGGGCCCGAGGCGGGTCCGGCATGAGGGGCTACAGCGCCTAGCGCCCGCTGCGTTCCAGGTAACGCTTGCGCCAGAACAGCAGGGCCAGTGCGACAGCCGTCAGGCCCATGGAGGCCATGGCCCACCAGAAGCCGCTGTCCTCGTGGATCAGCGGGATCACGTCGAAGTTCATGCCGAAGATCCCGGCGATCAGGTTCAGCGGCAGGAAGATGGCCGTGAGCACCGTGAGCGTGCGCATGATGTCGTTGGTGCGGTTGCTCTGCGCGTTGAAGTGGATCTGCACCGCGGTCTCCACGCTCTGCTCCAGCCGGCGGACGTGGTGGACCACGCGCTCGATGTGTTCCAGCACATCGCGGCTGCGCACCAGCAGCAGGTCGCGCTCGCGCTCCATGGCTGGCGTCTGCATCTCGGGCCAGGCCTTGACGGTCTCGATCCAGTCCTGCACGGCGGTGCGCTGGTCCTCGCAGATCTCGTCCAGCTGATGCAAGGACAGGCGCGCGTCGAGCAGCGCGGCCCAGTTGGAAAAGCGGGTGCGCGGGTTGAGCAACTCGGTCTGCCAGTGGTCGAGCTGGCGCGTGAGTTCGCGCCGCAGGTCCAGAAAGCCGTCGACCATCTGGTTGATCACGCGCAGCATCAGATCGGCCGGCGAGGTCGGCAGACGGCTGCTGGCCGTGCGCACCTCGTTGCTGCTGGCCTGCAGCAGGCGCGCGGCGTAGGCGTCACGTGCCGCGCAGTCGGCCGGGTGCACCGAGAGCAACACACGCTCGAACACCGCGAAGCCCACGGGGCTGGTGTCGATGTGGCGCAGGATGGGCGGGCCGCCACGGCGTGTCGCGCCAGTTCGCGCGGCATCGCTACCCTCGGCGCGACCATTGCCGGTGGCCAGGCGCCGGAAGACCATCAGGTCGTACTGGGAGGTGTAGTCGAAATGCGAGGGCAGCTGGGCATTGAGCAGGTCCGAGACGTGCAGGTCCACGAGTTGCAGGCCGGTCAGCGCCTGCAACGTGGCCTGCAGCTGGGGCCAGCCGGCCTCGAACTCGGGCCGGCTGCAGGCGATCCAGACATGGCCTTGGGCCGGCAGCTGGGCCGGCGGTGCACTGCCTTCGGCGACGCTGGTGGGACCGATGGTGAAGACACGCATGGCGGCCCCCCGCGGCTCAGGCTTTGAGCAGACGCGCCGCAGCCACGGCGAAATAGGTCAGCACGCCATCGGCGCCCGCGCGCTTGAAGGCCAGCAGGCTTTCCATCATGACCGCGTCATGGTCCAGCCAGCCGTTCTGCGCCGCCGCCTTGAGCATGGCGTACTCGCCGCTGACCTGGTAGGCGAAAGTGGGCACGCGGAACTCGTCCTTGACGCGGCGCACCACGTCCAGGTAAGGCATGCCGGGCTTGACCATGACCATGTCGGCCCCCTCGGCGATGTCCAGGGCGACTTCGCGCAGCGCTTCGTTGGTGTTGCCCGGGTCCATCTGGTAGACCTTCTTGTTGCCCTTGCCCAGATTGCCGGACGAACCCACGGCGTCGCGGAAGGGGCCGTAGAAGGCGCTGGCGTACTTGGCGCTGTAGGCCATGATGCGCGTGTGCACGAGGCGATTGGCTTCCAGGATGCTGCGGATGGCGCCGATGCGCCCGTCCATCATGTCGCTGGGCGCCACGATGTCCACGCCGGCCTGCGCTTGCGTGAGCGCCTGGCGCTCCAGGATCTCCACCGTCTCGTCGTTGAGGATGTAGCCGGTGTCGTCCAGCACGCCGTCCTGGCCGTGGCTGGTGTAGGGGTCGAGCGCCACGTCGGTCATCACGCCGAGCTCGGGGAAGCGCTGCTTCAGTTCGCGCACCACACGCGGCACCAGGCCTTCCGGGTTGTGCGCTTCCTTGCCGTCGGGTGTCTTGAGTTTGCCGTCGATGACCGGGAACAGCGCCATGACGGGGATGCCCAGCTGCACGCACTCCTCGGCCACAGGCAACAGCAGGTCGAGGCTCAGGCGCTCGACGCCGGGCATGGACGCCACGGCCTCGCGCCGGTTCTGGCCGTCCAGGATGAACACCGGATAGATCAGATCGTGCACGCTCAGAGCGTGTTCGCGCACGAGGTTGCGGGTGTACTCGTCACGGCGCAGCCGGCGCGGCCGGCCCATGGGGTAGGGTGCATAAGGCGTCATGGGGAAAATTGTGCCCGATTCCTTCCCCACCGGGCCGGCTGCTTGCAAGTGCGGAAAATGTCCGGTTTATCCCTTCTTGACGGGGCTGGCTTGCAAACGACTGACCTTTTTGTTAGATTACATCCCGGGTGGCTTGCCACCCCCCGCTTTTCCTCCCTGAGCGGGGCCTTGATGTGTGACAGCAAAAAAGGCTTGCAACCCCGGCTTCTGGCCGGGGTTTTTTTTGGTTCCGGCACGCTGCGCTTAACTTTGCTGCACAAAGTTAGCCTGCACCGCAACCCGCGATGCGGGTTGTAGCCCCCGTCCGCAGGGCTACGACTACACTCGGACCATGCTCTGGGTCAAAGCCTTTCATATCGTGTTCGTCGCCAGCTGGTTCGCTGGGCTGTTTTACCTGCCGCGCATCTACGTGAACCTGGCCCAGGTGCCGGCGGATTCCGTGGCCGAGCGGGAGCGGCTGCTGCTGATGGCGGGCAAGCTGCTGCGCTTCACCACCCTGCTGGCGGTCCCGGCCCTGCTGCTGGGCTTCTGGCTCTGGCTGGGCTATGGCATCGGCCGCGGCCCGGCCAGTGGCTGGATGCACGCCAAGCTGGCCGTGGTGCTGCTGGTGCTGGGTTACCACCACGCCTGCTGGATATTGCTGCGCAAGTTCCGTCGCGGCGAGAACCGTCGCGGTCATGTCTGGTACCGCTGGTTCAACGAGGCGCCGGTGCTGCTCCTGGTCGCGGCCGTGGTGCTGGTGGTGGTCAAGCCCTTTTGAGCGCGGAGGCGCGCCGCATGCCGCACAAGACCTCGGCCTGGCCTCTGGGCATGGTCTATGCGGGACTGGTGATCTACGCCAGCCTCTATCCCTTCACCGACTGGCGTGACCAGGGGCCCTTGCCCTGGGGCTACCTGCTGGCGCCCTGGCCGCATTACTGGACGGCCTTCGACCTGTTCACCAATGTGCTGGGTTATGCCCCTTTGGGTTTTCTTTTCGCGCTGGCGGCGCTGCGCACCGGCCTTGGCGCGCAGGCCGTGCTGCGTGCCACCCTTGGGGCGGGTGCCCTGTCCTTGTGCCTGGAGACCCTGCAGGGCTATCTGCCGGCGCGAGTGCCCTCCAATGTGGATTGGGTGCTGAACACGGCGGGCGCCTGGCTGGGGGCAGTCAGCGCCACCCTGCTCGAGAAGTACGGTGCCATCGACCGCTGGATCCGCTTTCGCGAACGCTGGTTCGTGGCCGATGCGCGCGGCGCGCTGGTGCTGCTGGCGCTCTGGCCCTTTGCCTTGCTGTTCCCGGCCGCGGTGCCGCTCGGTCTGGGCCAGGTCTACGAGCGCGTCGAGGAGGCCCTGGCCGGGCTGCTGCTGGACACACCTTTCCTGGAGTGGGTGCCCCTGCGCACGGTGGAGCTCCAGCCCCTGGTGCCCGGCGCCGAACTGGCTTGCGTGTTGCTGGGGGCGCTGATCCCCTGCCTGCTCGGCTACAGCGTCATACCGGCCATGGCGCGTCGGATCGTCTTCGTGGCGGCGGTGTTCGTCGCAGCGCTGGGCGCCAGCCTGCTGTCGGCCACCCTGAGTTATGGGCCAGTCCATGCCTGGGCCTGGTTCAGCCGGCCCGTGCAGGCCGGCCTGCTGATGGCCCTGGTGCTGGCCTTGCTGCTGCTGCGTGTGCCCGCGCGCGCCGGGGCTGCCCTGCTACTGCTGCTGTTGGGGGTCTATCTGAGCCTGATCAACCGGGCGCCAGCCAGCCCTTATTTCGCGCACACCCTGCAGATCTGGGAGCAGGGCCGCTTCATCCGCTTCCATGGCGTGGGTCAGTGGCTGGGCTGGATCTGGCCTTATGCCGTCCTGCTTTATGTGCTGACACGCATCTGGGGACAAGGCCGCAGCGATGAGGGTGCACCTAAAATCGGGCCATGAGCTCCTCTGCCCCTTCTTATTACAAGCACCACGTCTTCTTCTGCCTCAACCAGCGCGCGGCCGGTGAAGCCTGCTGCGCCGACCACCAGGCTGAAGCAGCCTTCGAGCGCTGCAAGTCGCAGGTCAAGGCTGCGGGTCTGGCCGGTCCGGGC